>JAAZUU010000062.1 GCA_018624035.1 Rhodobiaceae bacterium
ATAATGAAGGCCATGGGCCATTCGCTCTACCAGGCCTATCTGGCCAACTCTGGTCTTGATAACACCTCGCCGATGGCCTCCGAGGCATGGGGCAAGCAGATCAAGATGATGGTTGGCGAATTCGGCCCGGCCCTCAAGGAAATGGGCCTGATCGAATAGGAAGTCTTTCCTGAACGGACCGGTGGGCGGCACAAGCCGTGTCGCCCATCGGTGATTACCGGGGGACCGTTCTGATGCGACCTTTGATTATACCGGGTATCCTCGCCGCCTTTTCGGTGGTGATCATCTATCTAGCGATGCAGCTCAAGCTGTCGCCGCCAATGATCGTCGGGCACAGCATGCAGCCGCGCTCGTTCCCGATCTTCCTGATGGTGATCAACCTGATTCTGCTTGGCATTCTGGCCTGGGAGTGCTGGCGCGCGCCGCCGCCGGCAATCGAGCTGGAGGGGATCACGACCTGGATCAGCATCGCGACATTCGCCGCCTTCTATTTTCTGACCACCTATGCGGATTTCTTCATTGCCATCGCGGTGGTGATGTTCGTTCTGTCGACAAGTTGGGGCGAAAGGCGGCTTCATGTCGCCGCGCTGATTTCGGTGACCGTTCCGCTGACGCTGTTCCTGCTGTTCGATGAAGTTCTGAAGATCAGGTTCCCGCGCGGGCTGATCACCAACTGGTATTACGGCTGAGGAGAGACAGCGGGATGTTGGAAGCGGTTTCCGCAATGGCCTCGGTGATGGGCGACCCGTATCTTCTGGGGCTTATCACCGTCACCACGATTCTCGGCATCATCATCGGCGTTCTGCCGGGGCTTGGTGCCACAACGGGCGCGGCCTTGCTGCTGCCCTTCACCCTGACCATGGACCCGGTCCACGCCATCGCCGTTCTGGCGACGCTTTATGTCTCGGCAACCTTTGCCGGGTCGATCACGGCGATCCTGATCAACACCCCCGGCACATCGGCCGCCGCCGCGACGACCTTCGACGGGTTTCCGCTGGCGCAACGTGGCGAGGCTGGCCGCGCGCTTGGCGTTGCCGTTGTGGCGAGCACCATTGGTGGCATTTTTTCGATCCTTGTGCTGTGCCTTGCCGCGCCGATGCTGGCCAAGGTGGCCTATGAATTCCGGCCGCCGGAATATTTCGCGCTGACGATCTTCGGTTTGTCGATGCTTGCCAGTGTCGGAGCCGGTGGTGCCGTGAAAAACCTCATTGGCGGAATCTTCGGCGTCTGGCTTGCCACCATCGGTGCCGAGCGCGTGACCTCGATCGAGCGCTTCATGTTCGGCAATTACGAGCTGTATGAAGGCCTGTCCTTTGTGCCGGTGATGATCGGCCTGTTCGCTATCTCCGAACTTCTGGTGCAGTCGAAGAACGCCCACAGGGTCGCCGACTTGGTGACGCTGAAGGCGGTGAAGCTGCCGACGCGCGAGGATTACAGGCGGATCTGGAAGACCATCGCGCGATCATCGGGCATCGGCACCTTCATCGGTATTCTGCCGGCAGAGGGCGCGACGGTGGCGTCGATGATCGGCTATTCCGAGGCGCGTCGCTGGTCGAAGAATCGCGAGGAATTCGGCAAGGGCTCGGTCGAGGGCATCGCCGGTGCCGAAGCCGCCAACAACGCAGCCACCGGCGGGGCGATGGTGCCGACGATGGTGCTCGGCATCCCGGGAAGCGGCACCACGGCCATCATTCTTGTCGGTCTGATGGTGCACGGGCTTCGCCCGGGTCCCTATCTGTTCACCGAACAGGTTGAATCGGTCTATCAGATTTTCGGCTCGATGCTTGTCGCCAACATCATCTTCCTTGGCATGGGGCTGTATGCGGCAAAGCTGTTTGCCCGCATTTCGCTCATTCCGACAGCCATCCTCTGGCCGATTGTCTTCGCGCTGTCGGTGATCGGCGCCTACGCGCTGAGCGCCTCGCTTCTGGATGTCTGGATCGCGCTGATCTTCGGTGTCGTCGGATTCTTTGCTCGCCGCCACGGTTTTTCGGTCGCGCCAATCGCCGTTGGTCTGATCCTTGGCCATATGGTCGAGGTGAACCTGCAGAACTCTTTGAAGATGTTCGATGGCGCGTGGTGGATGATCCTGACCCAACCGCTGGCGCTGCTGTTTCTGGTACTGGCCTTCCTCGGCCTGTTCGGCTCGCAGATCGTCAAGCTGATCACGCGAGGAGGCCGCGCATCCTGACTGGCCGAAATGGCGGACCGCGTGCCGGTCAGATAAGGTGGTGTTGCAGGCGCTCGCGGTTCAGCTCGAATCCAAGCCCCGGCGCATCGCTCATCGTCAGCCAGCCATCAACCGGTTCGGGAAGCCCGTCATAGATCAGACGGCAGACCTCGACCGATGAATAGTGATATTCGACAAGGCCACCATTGGCGATGCCGGCCTGCAGATGCGCGTTGAAGAAGGGCCAGGCACCGCCATTGTCGATCCCGACATTGAAGCCGGACGCCAGCGCGGCGATCTTCTGGCACTGGGTGAAGCCGCCGGTGATGACGACATTCGGCTGGATGATGTCGACGGCGCCCGCCACCAGCATGTCACGGAACCGGTAGGATTGTGCCTCGTTCTGGCCACAGGCGATCCGCATGCCTGTCTGGCGGCGCAGCTCGGCCATCTGGCGGACGTCATTCTGCGTGATCGGCTCTTCGAAGAAGCTGATGTGATACGGCGTCAGCGCGCCCGCCAGCTCGACCGCGTGGAAGTAATCAAGGCTACAATTGGCGTCGATGAACAGCTCTGCCTCCGGCCCGGAGGCCTCGCGAACTCCGGCGACGCGCCGCCGGTCCTCGATGATGACATCACTCAGCAGCCGTGGCTCGTCGCGGCGCTGCAGGGCGCTGTTGCCGACCGTCATCTTCAGCCGTGAAAAGCCGCGCTTCATCCAGGCCTCGGCGGCGTGTGGCAATTCATCAGTCTCATAAAATCCGAAACCGAAGGTGGCATAGACAGGGCTGCGTTCCCGTGCCCCGCCAAGAAGCCGCCAGATTGGCTGGCCGAGCGCCTTGCCCTTGATATCCCAGAGCGCCACATCGATGGCGGCGATGGCATGCATGCCGATCCCGCTTTGCCCACGTGGCACCAGTGCCCAGTAGAGCCGGTCCCAGATACGGTCATTGTTGAGCGGGTCCATGCCGGCGATGGCCGGGGCGGCGATGTTGTCGATAGCAGCCCGGATGGGCCCGGCCGGACCGATCGAGGTGATGCCGTGGCCGCTGATCCCGGCATCGGTGTCGATCTCGACAACACAGGCCTGATGGCGCGCCGTCTTCGCCGGTGAGGTGATGTCGAGGCTGGCCTCGAGGTTCAGCGCATGTGCCCGTATGGCGGTGATCTTCATCAGGCCGTGCTGTCCCAGTGGCCGACCATGTCGCAGGCGATGTCAAAGGCGGCGCGTGTCGCGCCGACATCTGCCGTGCCGGTGCCGGCAATATCAAAGGCGGTGCCATGCGCCGGCGTCGTCACCGGAAAGGGAATGCCGCCCTGAACAGTGACTCCGCGGTCGAACCCCATCAGTTTCAGCGCGATCTGTCCCTGGTCGTGATACATGGTGATGATGCCGTCAACCTCGCCGGCCTTGGCCTTCAGGAACACCGTATCGGAAGGCCAGGGACCGTCGATGTTCAGCTGCTGCTGGCGCAGTGTCTCGACCGTCGGGGTGATCACCTCGATCTCTTCCATGCCGAAATTGCCATTGTCGCCGGCATGCGGGTTGAGCGCGGCCACCGACAGGCGCGGGCGCGTCAGGCCCGAGCGCTTCAGCGTCCGGTCGATCAGATGTACCGCCTCGGTGATGCGGTGGCCGCTGATATAGTCGGGGACATCCTTCAGCGGGATGTGGCTTGACACGCGGCTTGTCCAGATGCCGTTCAGCGTGTTGAGTTCGGAAATGTAATTTTCCACACCGAGGAACTCCGCCATGTAATGAAGCTCATCCTCATGGCCCAGACCGGCCTCGATCAGCGCGGCCTTGTTGAACGGGCCGAAGGTGACGGCGTCGATGATCCCGTCACGCGCCATTTCCAGCGCACAGTTCAGATTGCCGAGCGCCGAGCGGCCATTCGCAAGCGTGACCTCGGCAAGACGAACCTCCTCAGGCGCAATGGTCTCGCGGTCGTGAAGCGCCAGCCCGTCAATGGCTGTCCAGTCGCCGGTGAGCGCATCACAATCGGTCATCGCGATCTCGAGGCCGGCCTGCGCCTGCCCCATCTCGAACAGATGACGGTCCCCGATCAGCAGAATGTCGGCCTGACCGAGAACCCCGTCCTCGGCGAGAAGCCTGGCGATGAGTTCGGGCCCGATGCCGCCGGGATCACCCGGTATGATGCCAATACGGGGTTTCATTCAAAACTCTCCTGTTTGTCGCGGGTCATGAAAAGGTTCTCGATGGCCGTCTCTATGTGGTCGCGCATGGCACGCGATGCGTCGGCCACGTTGCGATCCTGCAAGGCTGTCGTAATGTCCTGATGCTGCTGCAGCGTCGTTGCGCGGCCAAGCTTCCGGCGTGATGACAGGAATCTGGCGCGCCACAGCCTGGCGTTGTATTTCGCATGGGTGTCGACCAGTGCGGCGTTGCCGCTGGCCGCCACGATGCTGGTATGGAAGTTCATGTCGGTCTTGAAGAAATCAATCGAGCTCATGACTTCGCTTTTCTCGACCATGCATTGATTCAGGGCGGCGATGGTGGTGATCTGCGAATCGCTGGCATGCGTGCAGGCCAGCTCGCCGGCAAGCGCCTCCAGCGTCGCCAGAACCTTCATGCTCTGCGCCAGCTCGTCAACCGACGGGTTGGCCACGCGCGACCGCCGGGTCGGGGTATGATCGACAAGCCCCTGGCTCTCCAGGATCCGCAGCGCCTCGCGCATCGGGGTACGGCTGATGCCAAGCACCTCGGCAAGATCGCGCTCGGGGATATGCATGCCGGGCGGCAGCTTTTCCAGCAGTATCAGTTCACGAAGCTTGTCGGCGGTTTCCTCGCTCAGCGAGCGGCGCTGGCTTGGTTTTATCTCACCCTCATTGACCAGCGATGTCAACGCGTTCTCCTTGGCCATGACGTCACCGGCCCCAGCGCAGAACAAGCGGCTCCAGCGGGCGCATCAGCCCCAGAAGCTCGGCCCGTGTCGGGTCTGGCAACGGGTCGACGGGATGGCGACAGAAATCCGATTTGATGACTCCGCCCGCCACCATCGCCGCTTTCGCGGCGCGGAAGCCACATTGGCGATTCTCATGATTGATCACCGGCAGCACCGCCGTATAGCCGGCCACGGCGGCATCACGGTCGCCGGCGGCGTGCGCGGTGATGACCGGCCGGATCAGATCCGGGATCAGCGCCGAGGTCATCGACCCGCTGGCACCGGCGTCAAGATCGGCAAGAAGCGTGATTCCCTCCTCGCCATCGAACGGCCCCTCAACAGCTTCGCCAGCGGCCTCGAGAAGCGCCCGCATCTTTGTCGCCACGCCGGCTGATTCGATCTTGAACAGTTTCACCATCTCGATCTCGCGTGCCATCCTCGCGAGAAGCGGCACCGGCAGATCGACGCCGGACAGCGGCGCGTCCTGGATCATGATCGGGATGCCGACATCGCCGACCATCCTGAACTGGTCGAAGGTCTGCTGCGCGTTGCCCTTCAGCAGAGCGCCATGATAGGGCGCCATCATCATGACAATGGCCGCGCCGAGTTCCTTCGCCTGCCGCGCCCGCGCCATCACGATATCGGTGGCGAAATGGCTGATCGTGACGATGACCGGCACGCGGCCATCGACATGGGCAAGACAGAGTTTCGTCAGATGCTCGCGTTCGGCATCGGAAATCAGGAACTGCTCGGAAAAATTGGCAAGGATGCAGATGCCGTCGCAACCCTGATCAATCATGCAGTCAAGAACCCGGCGCATGCCGTCATCATCGAGCGCGCCGGATTCGGTGAAGGGTGTCGGCGCGACAGGCCAGATACCGCTGTAGGGACGGGTGGTCATTGTGGCCGTGCCTCCTCAGGGGGCGATGTAGCTGGTCTTGACGACAGTGTAGAATTCGCGGGCATAGCTTCCCTGCTCGCGCGGGCCGTAGCTCGACCCCTTCCTGCCGCCAAACGGGACGTGATAATCGACACCGGCTGTCGGCAGATTGACCATCACCATGCCTGCCTTGGCGTGACGACGGAAATGCGATGCCAGCTTCAGCGATGTTGTGCAGATGCCCGAAGACAGGCCGAATTCGGTGTCATTCGCGACGGCCAGTGCCTCGTCATAATCATCCACCTTGATAATCGAGGTCATCGGGCCGAAGATTTCCTCGCGCGAGACCCGCATCGCGTTGCTCGCACCGGCAAAGATCGCCGGATGCATGAAGAATCCGTTGCCATTGCCAAGGCCACCGCCGCGGACATCACAGCCCTCTTCCGAAGCCAGCGCCAGATACCGCATGTTCTGATCCATCTGCGACTGGTCGACAACCGGCCCGATCTGTGTCTTCGGGTCCAGGGGATCGCCAACCACCAGGTCGGCCGCGGCGGCGGTCAGCCGGTCAAGGAAGGCGTCGTGAATGCCCTTGGTGACGATGAGCCGCGATGAGGCGGTGCAACGCTGGCCGGTCGAGAAGAACGCCCCGTTCAGCGCCGCGCCGACAGCGACATCGAGATCGGCATCATCGACGACGACCATCGGATTCTTGCCACCCATCTCAAGCTGCACCTTCTTGCCGTTTGCCGCGCAGTCGACGGCCACCTGACGACCGGTCGCGACTGACCCGGTAAAGCTGACAGCGGCGATATCGGGATGTTCGACAATGCGCGCACCAACCTGTGAGCCGGGACCCATCACCAGATTGAACACGCCGGCCGGGCAACCCGCCTGTTCCAGGATGTTTGCCAGTTCCCAGGCACAGCCCGGGGTCAGTTCGGCCGGCTTCATCACCACCGTATTGCCAAAGGCAAGTGCCGGTGCCATTTTCCAGGCCGGAATGGCAATCGGGAAATTCCATGGCGTGATCAGCCCGATAACACCGACCGGTTCCCGCTCGATCATCACCTCGACGCCGGGGCGCACCGACGCCACCGCATCTCCCGTGTTGCGAAGCGCCTCACCGGCAAAGAATTTGAAGACCTGCGCGGCACGGACAGTCTCGCCAACCGCCTCGGCAAGTGTCTTGCCTTCCTCGCGGGCCAGCAGCCTGCCAAGCTCATCCTTGCGCTCGACAATAAGCGCTCCGGCTTTTTCCAGAACATCGTGCCTCAACTGCGGGCTTGCATGCGCCCAGTCGTCAAGCGCCGCCATCGCGGCTGCAACGGCCTCGTCGACCCGCGCCGCGCCGCCACGGGCATAGGTGCCGATGATATCATCCTGATTGGCCGGATTGCGGTTGGTCGTGACGTCCGAATCGGCAACCCACTGGCCGCCGATGAAATGTGCGAAATCCAAGACTCTCTCCTGTGTCCCGATGGCGTGACCGGCCGGAAATGGCGCCAGTCAGCACTGTTGACACATGGTATACCAAATTATGAAAAAGGCAAAGTGGCGGATGCCCCGGGACGGCGGATCAGACTCCTTTCCAGTCGGGTTTGCGCTTGTCGAAAAAGGCGGTGACGCCCTCCTTGAAATCAGCGCTTCCAAAGCACTGTTCGACAAGGTCGTGATCGTCCGGAAGCGGTGTCATGGTCTGCAGCCGGCGCAGCCCTCGCATCGTCGCATCAAGAGTCAGAGGCGCCAGCTCGGTGATGCCGCGCGCCATCTCTTCGGCACGGCTCAGCACGGTGTCCCGGTCGTCGAGACATTCCGAGATGAAGCCTGCCGATGCGGCCTCTTCGGCACCGATCAGCTGCGCTGTCAGCAGCATGTATTTGACGCGTGCCTCGCCAACAAGCCTGACGAACCGGTTCAGATTGCCGATGGCCAGGCAGTTGCCAAGAGTGCGGGCGATTGGCGCCCCGACCTTCAGATCACGGCTGCCAATCCGGATGTCGAGCGAGGCTGCGATGGCCGCCCCGCCACCGGTGCAGAAACCGTTCAGCGCGCCGATGGTCGGCACCCGGCATTCCTCGATCATGGTCAGGGTGCCGTCGATCATCTGCTCATAATCGATGGCGTCCTGCGCGGTGAAACTCCGGAACTGCGAGATATCGGTGCCGGCGGCAAAGGCGGCGTCGCCGCCACCCGAGAAAATCAGCACCCGCACATCATCCGGGTCAGCGTCAGTGCCGACTGTCACGCAGATCTCCCTGATCCGGTCATACATTTCGAACGTCAGCGCGTTGCGCCGGTGCGGCCTGTTCAGGACAATATGACCAATCCCGTCGGTTACGCTGTAGCTGAGCGCGGCTTCCTCTGTCATGGCGCCCCCCCGATCAGGCCGCAACGGCAGTTTCAGACAGGAACTGCATGGCCGCCTGAACGCCACCTGACTGGTGCGGAATATCGGCAACGCGAAGCCCCATTTCGACGCCGCTCAGCGTGCCGGCCAGCATCAGGTCGTTGAAATCGCCGAGATGCCCGATCCGGAACACCCGACCAGCCAGCCGTGACAGCCCGTTGCCAAGCGACATATCGAAATTCGCCAGCACCGTTGCCCGGAAGGCATCGGCGTCATGACCTTCCGGCATCAGCACCGCGGTCAGCGAGCTGGACCAGTCGCGCGGCTCCTGGCACAACAACTCCAGCCCCCAGGCCTGGACGGCGCGGCGGGTCGCCTCGGCATGCCTGTCATGGCGTGAAAAGACATTGTCGAGCCCTTCCTCGTGAAGCATGTCGATCGCCTCGGCAAGACCATAGAGAAGGTTCGTTGCCGGCGTGTAGGGAAAGGCACCGCCGGCGTTGGCGGCAAGCTGTTCCTGCCAGTCCCAGTAGGAGCGTTGCTGGCCGTTGCTTCCTGATTCGGTTATGGCGCGCTCGGAGATCGCATTGAAGGACAGGCCCGGCGGCAGCATCAGCCCTTTTTGCGAGCCGGAGACGGTCACATCGACACCCCATTCATCATGCCGGTAATCGATCGAGGCCAATGATGAAATGGTGTCCACCATCAACAGCGCGCCATGGCCGGCGGCGTCCATCGCCGCCCGCACCTCGCCGATGCGCGAGGTCGATCCGGTCGACGTCTCGTTATGGACAACGCAGACGGCGCGGATCCGGCTCTCGCCATCGGCGCGAAGCCGGTCCTCGATCGCCTGCGGGTCGACACCGCGGCGCCAGTCCGTTTCCAGGAACTCGGTCTCGATCCCCAACCTGTCGGCCATCTTCTTCCACAGGGTCGCGAAATGGCCGGTCTCGACCATCAGCACGCGCTCGCCCTCATTGATCAGATTGACAAGCGCCGCTTCCCAGGCGCCGGTGCCGGAGGCCGGATAGATGATCACCGCCGAACTGGTCTTGAAGATGGTTTTCATGCCATCAAGACACTGCTTGCCGATTTCGGCGAAGGCCGGACCACGATGATCGATCGTCGGATGATCCATCGCCCGCAAAATACGGTCAGGTACGTTGGTCGGTCCCGGGATCTGCAGGAAATGGCGCCCGGCCTGATAGGTGCTGGAACTCATGTGCGGTAATCTTTCGCGTTGGAATAATGGTGCCGGTAGCCTAGATTCTTCTGTGTCCACGCACAACCTTGCGGATGTTGCCGCGACGCTATGCCCACTCGCGCTTTGTCCGCTCGCGATGAAACTGCAGCATCCTGTCCCGATTACCGAGTGAATCCATGCCGAACGACATTCGCATCCCGTCCTTTGACCCGTTGAAAGCCGCGCTTGAGGGCGCGCTGTTCGACGATGCGTTCGCGCGCGGCCGCTACGCCACCGACGCCTCGATCTACCAGATGATGCCGCATGCGGTGGTGGTGCCGGAAAGCCTTTCCGATGTCGAGGCGACACTGGATTTCGCACGCCAGGAGGGGCTGGCGGTACTGCCGCGTGGTGGGGGCACCTCGCAATGCGGGCAGACGGTGAACAATGCCATCGTGATGGATACCAGCCGACATCTGAACCGCATCCTCGAGCTTGATGTCGAACAGCGCCGCTGCCTTGTCGAGCCGGGCATTGTTCTTGACGAGCTGAACCGGCAGCTGAAGCCGCACGGGCTGTGGTTTCCTGTCGATGTCTCGACCTCCAGCCGGGCAACCATCGGCGGCATGGCCGGCAATAACAGCTGCGGTGGCAGGTCGATCCGCTATGGCATGATGCGTGACAATGTCACCGCCATCGACGCCATCATGGCGGACGGCTCGAAGGCGCGCTTCGGCGATGCAGGCAACGTTGTGCCAACCGGCATGCTGGCCGATCTGCAACCGCGGCTTCTGGCAATGGGGGCGCGCCACAGCCGCGACATTCTCGATGGCTTTCCGAATGTGCTGAGGCGGGTAGGCGGCTATAATGTGGATGCGCTGATGCCGGATGCGATGGCACTTCGGCCTGACGGCCGGACCGGTGACGGCATCAACCTGGCGCATCTTCTTGTCGGCTCCGAGGGCACGCTTGCCTACAGCACGGCGATCGAGCTGAAACTCTGGCCCCTGCCGGCAAGGAAGCTGATGGGGATCTGCCATTTCCCGACCTTCTACAAGGCGATGGATGCGGCGCAGCACCTGGTCACGCTGGACCCGGTGGCTGTCGAGCTTGTCGATGACACGATGATCGCGCTTGGCCGGTCGATCCCGATCTTCCGGAAAACCATCGAGGAGGCGGTGCGTGGCGATCCGGCGGCACTCCTTGTGGTCGAGTTTGCCGAGGATGACATGGCGGAGAACCAGCGCCGCCTGGAACAGCTTCACGGCATGATGGCCGATCTCGGCTTTGGCTGGGAGAAGGGCGGTGAATGGCGCGGCGGTGTCGTTGATGCCATCGACCCGGCGATGCAGGGGCGGGTTGCCGAAATGCGCAAATCAGGCCTGAACATCATGATGAGCATGAAGAGCGAGGCCAAGCCGGTCTCCTTTCTCGAGGACTGCGCGGTCGAGCTGAAGGACCTTGCCGAATATACCGACAGTCTGACGCGCATTTTCGACCGGCATGGAGCCGAGGGCACCTGGTACGCGCATGCCTCGGTCGGCTGTCTGCATGTGCGGCCGGTGCTGGACATGAAGCGGCAGGACGGTGCCGACACGATGCGCGCCATTGCCGAGGAGGCGTTCGAGCTGGTGAGGTCGTTCGGCGGCTCGCATTCCGGCGAGCATGGCGACGGCATCGTCCGCTCCGAATTCAACGACACCATGTTCGGGCCGGTGCTGCCGGATCTGTTCCGGCAGATAAAGGCGATGTTCGATCCGGCCGGCATGTTCAATCCCGGCAAGATCACCGACGCACCGAAGATGGATGACCGGTCGCTGTTCCGCTTCGCCCCCGGCTACCGGGTCGAGGACCGTGACACCATCCTCGACTGGGCCGACTGGCCGGGGCGTGCCGGCGGGATGCAGGGCGCGGTCGAGATGTGCAACAATAATGGCGCCTGTCGCAAGCTCGAGGGCGGTGTGATGTGCCCGTCCTACCGCGCTACCCGCAATGAACGCGACGCCGTGCGCGGCCGCGCGAACTCGCTGCGGCTGGCGATGTCGGGCCAACTCGGGCCGGACGCGCTGACGGGCGATGCGATGGCCGAGACCATGAAGCTCTGCGTTTCCTGCAAGGCCTGCAAGCGGGAATGCCCGGTTGGCGTCGATATGGCGCGGATGAAGCTGGAGGTGACAGCGGCGCGCGCCGCGGCGCATGGCATTTCACTGCATGATAGGCTGGTGGCCTTCCTGCCTTCCTATGCTCCGATGGCCTCGCGTCTTGCCAGTTTCAGCAATCTTGTCCAGGGGCTGTGGCGGCATCTGCCTGGTGTCGCCGGCCTGGTGTCGCGCCTGACCGGCTTTACCACAAGACGTGCGCTGCCGCGCTGGCATGCAAATGCGTTCGGCGCCGGCGAGATTGCCAGCAGCCCGACCGGCAGCGGCACACCGGTGGTGCTGTTCGCCGATACGTTCAATCGGTATTTCGAGCCGGAAAATCTGCGCGCCGCGCTCCGTGTTCTCCAGCGTGCCGGCTATGATGTCTTCGCCCCGGCACCGGCATCGCGAAAGCCGCTATGCTGTGGCCGTACCTATCTGTCATCCGGCATGGTGGCGGCGGCGCGTGCCGAGGCGGAACGTCTTGTCGAGGCGCTCTACCCGCTGGCCCGCAGCGGTGTGCGCATTGTCGGGCTGGAGCCGTCATGCACGCTGGCGCTGCGTGACGAGATCCCGGCGCTGCTGGCATCCGCACAGGCCGAGACCGTTGCCGAATCGGTTCTGACGCTGGCCGAGCTTCTGGCCGAGGATCAGCCGGATCTTGGCCTTCCGAGCGGTGACAGGGTTCGCCGGGCAAAATTGCATGGTCATTGTCACCAGAAGGCCTTTGACGCTGTCAGGCCGATCGAAGCGGTGCTTCGTGACCTTGCCGGTGTCGAGGTCGAGACGATCGAGACCTCCTGTTGCGGCATGGCGGGGGCTTTCGGCTATGGCCGCGATACCTATGATGTGTCGATGAAGATGGCCGAGGCATCGCTGTTGCCGGCGGTACGGGATGCCGATCCTGACCAGGCCATTCTGGCCGATGGCACATCCTGCCGCTGTCAGATCGGCGATGGCACCGGCCGTGAGGCGCTGCATCTGGCATTGTATCTTGATCGCCTCGCCGACATTGGATCAGGCACCGGGTCCGGCAGCTGACAGAGGGCCGCCGCCGCAGAAATTGCCAAATAGTTAACGAACATGTTCGCCTCATGGGTGTAGAGGCTGCCGATGGTTCTGACAGATTTGCGGCCGCGAGGCGGTTTCCAGCAAGAATTAACCTAATATTTACATATTAATATCCAGTTAATTCATTGTGACATATCAGTGAGGATGAACCGAAAGACACAATCGTCAAAGTTGCATAAATATCAGTTATTAAAGCTTTTTTTACTTTCTTCCCGACTATTGATATCCGGCAGGCAGGTTCAATCACTCATGTCTGCCTCTCATGCCCTCTTTCCTTGTTTCGTCGTCGCGCGTATCACGCGACGGTCCTGTCCTGTCTTGCGCCCTTATGCTTGCTCTGCTGCCGATCTGTCTGTGCGCCTGTGCCGGCGGTGGGGGTGGCGGTTTGTCAGCCGCCGGCCCGGTGATCCTTGTCGATGGCAGTGATAGGTTCGCCGATGGCGGTGTTCGCCGGTGAACTGGCCGCCGCGCTGCCCGCCGGGCAAGGCTAGCCGAGCCTGCCGTAAAAGGTCATCCGTGCCGCCTGCGACAACGCCACCCCAGGTTCGGTGTTATAGGCAAGGACAACCAGGATGCGCGTGCGCTGGCCAATCGTCGGCGTGACCCGGTGCATCGAATTGCGGCCCCGGAACAGCACCAGCGTGCCGGGGGCGACCTCCAGGATGTCGGGCGTGCGCTCGCCATCCAGAACCGCCTCGACGCCGGAAAAATTCAGATCCTTTGAATCGGCGTCGCGAAGATCGCGGACATACTGGA
This sequence comes from Rhodobiaceae bacterium, assembly GCA_018624035.1. GTDB lineage: Bacteria > Pseudomonadota > Alphaproteobacteria > Puniceispirillales > Puniceispirillaceae > UBA8309. Next base: position 13,455 of record JAAZUU010000062.1, read on the forward strand.
ACTCGCCGCCGGACTCCGGCGCCTGCAGGAGCAATGTCACGGCAAAGGATGAATTGTCGAAATGCCAGCCAAGCTCCTGTCCGGCCGCCGCGTAATGGACATTGATCGAAGACAGCGGGTCGGCATATTCATGAAGCGCCGTCTCGCCAACTATGGCCGCGATGAACGCCCGGAAGGTCGCTGAGTCATAGATTGCGCGCAACCCCGACCCCGCCGGCACCTGATCGGTGGTGATGCACCCCTTCGACGAGGTGATCTGCCGGTTGAAGACATGATCGGCCGCAAGCCCCGGATCAGGCGGTGTCAGATAGACGTTATGCGTCGAGCTTGTGAAGAAAGCCTCGGGCGCTGCCGACTCTGCCTCGGCGACAAGGTCGGCGACGGCCCGTTGGCGCAAAAACCCGGGGATTGTCACGACGCCGGCCTCATCGAGGTGCCGCCGACAGTCAGCGATAAAGGCCGGATCATCCAGCGGACAGGCCTGCGGGTCGATAATTCGGTCAAGCATCTCCAGATCTCCGGACAGGGCGGCGGGTCAGTATCCCATCGCGCACCCATCCTTGCGCGGATCGGAACCGGCTGTCAAAAGGCCGGTGTCCCAGTCGATGCTGATGGCTTGCGAGCCACCAATTGGCTTTCCTGCCGGACGTATGTCATGGCCCATGTGGCGCAGCTTGTCGCGCACATCGTCCGGAACTGGTGCCTCGACCTCGACGAAATCACTGAACGGGTTCGGGAAGAAGCGCGGCAAGTCCTGCGCCATCTGAACATCCATCAGGTAATCGAAATGGCGGGTCAGGAACTGCATATGTCCAAAGGCCTGATATTCGCCGCCCATGACGCCGTAGCTCATGGTGACTTGGCCATCCTTCGTCACCATGCCCGGGATCAGCGTGTGAAGCGGCCGCTTGCCGGGCGCGACACCGTTCGGATGGTCGGCATCGACAACAAAACCTTGCCCGCGATTATGCAGCATGACGCCGCTCCTCGGAGCCATGATTCCCGATCCGAAATTCTCATAGAGTGAATTGATGAAGCTGCAGGCATTCCTGTCACGGTCGACAACGGTGATGTAGACCGTGCTGCTGTGGCGTGGCAGCTGGCTTGGCGGCAGCGGGTCAAGCCGGCTGCCGGGCGCAATCTGGCGGCGCAAGGAATCGCCATAGGCCGGGTCGATCATCTCCCGCACCGGTACGTCGGCCTGCGCCGGATCGGCCAGCACAAGGCCGCGATCACGATAGGCAAGGCGGCCGGCCTCGATCTCAAGATGCAGTCTCTCGGGCGTGATCGGATTTCCGTCGTCAGGTGCCATGCCGGCCATGATGTTGAGCAGCATCAGCGCGATCACCCCCTGACCGTTTGGCGGGCACTGCCAGACAGTGTGATCGCGAAAGAGGGTGCTGACCGGATCGACATACTCGCCAATGGCGGCGGCGAAATCCTCATTCGTGTGGAAGCCGCCAAGCGCCCGCAGCTTGGCGATGATCTCGTCGGCCACCGGCCCCTCATAGAATCCGGCACGGCCATCGCGGCCAATCCGCTCCAGCGTTGCCGCCAGTGCCGGTTGCGCATGCCGCGCCCCGAGCGGTACCGGCCCCCCATCACGCGCAAACACAGTGCGCGCATCCGCATCAAGCCATTCAAACGCACCGGCAAAGTCGCGCGCCACCCGCTGCGTGACCGGATAGCCGTCCCGTGCATAGGCGATGGCCGGGGCCAGCAACCGGTCAAGGTCCATCCTGCCATGATCCCGGTTCAGCTGTGTCCAGGCATCGACCGCGCCGGGGACCGTCACCGCATGGGGGGATTGTCGCTCGATCCGCGGGATGCCCTGTTCCAGCAACCGGTCCGAACTCAGCGCCATCGGTGCCCGGCCGGACCCGTTGAAGGCGATGATGTTGTCGCTGCCGGCGGGGGCGTACAGACAGAAACAGTCGCCGCCGATACCGGTTGATTCCGGCTCGACAACACATTGCACGGCGCAGGCGGCGATGGCGGCGTCAAGGGCGTTGCCGCCATCCTGCAGGATCGTGACCGCCGTCTGGGTGGAAAGCGGGTGTGAGGTGCTTGCCATACCATGTGGCGCGGCGACAGGTGATCTGCCGGGATATTCAAGATGACGCATGTTCCTGTCTCGCTGTGCGGTCGGGGCGGATGATGAAATCACATTGACCCATAAACCGGAAGGGCCGCCTGCCGGCGGCCCCCAATAAATGTCTTCAGATCTGTCTGCCAGTCTATTCTGCCAGTCTATTCCGCGGCCGATTCCCATTCATCGATGCTTGGGCAGGAACAGATCAGGTTGCGGTCGCCAAAGGCATTGTCGATGCGGCTGACCGGCGGCCAGTATTTGTTGACCTGTCGGTTCAGGTCCGGACTGGCAGCTTCCTCGCGGCTGTAGGGATGGTGCCAATCCGCGGTCAACAGATCGGCCGCCGTGTGCGGCGCGTTGACAAGCGGGTTGTCATCGCGGGGCCACTCACCCGATTCGACCTTGCCGATCTCGCCGGCAATCGACAGCATCGCATCACAGAAACGATCAATCTCGGCGATCGATTCGGACTCCGTCGGCTCGATCATCAGGGTGCCCGCTACCGGGAAGGACATCGTCGGCGCGTGAAAGCCGAAATCGACAAGCCGCTTGGCGATGTCCTCGTTGCTGATGCCGCTACGCTCCTGGATGTCGCGAATGTCGATGATGCATTCATGCGCCACCCGTCTGTTCGCGCCGGTGTAGAGCACCGGATAATGCGGGGCCAGCCGCGACGCCATGTAGTTGGCGGCAAGGATCGCCGTCCCGGTCGCCGCCTTCAGCCCCTTGCTTCCCATCATGCGGATATAGGCATAGGTGATCGGCAGGATGCCGGCGGACCCGAACGGCGCGGCGCTGACCGCGC
>JAAZUU010000063.1 GCA_018624035.1 Rhodobiaceae bacterium
CACAAGGACTGGCTGGATGCCGATCTCGTCACCGCTGTTGATCATGATGATGATTTGCAACCTGTGGTCGATCGCTTCACCTCGCTCTATGCGCGGGCGGATGAAAAGCACGACCCGGCGGATTGCCCTGTCGCCGCTGACGAGCTGATGAGTCTCCGCGGTATCGAGGTGGGGCATATTTTCTATTTCGGGGAGAAATATTCCGCCGCCATGGGGGCGACGGTGGCTGGTCCCGACGGTGCCAATGTGCCGGTCCATATGGGGTCCTACGGCATCGGCGTGTCGCGCCTTGTCGGCGGCATCATTGAGGCAAGCCATGATGACAAGGGCATCATCTGGCCGCGCGCGGTGGCGCCATTCGATGTCGCGGTGATCAATTTGAAGCCGGACGACGAGGCCTGCTCGACCTGTGCCGAGGATCTTTATTCCCGTCTTGCCGGTGCCGGGTGCGACCCGTTGCTGGATGACCGGGATGAGCGCCCCGGCGCGAAACTGGCGAGTATCGATCTGATCGGAATTCCGTGGCAGATCGTGGTCGGTCCGCGCGGCATGGCCAATGGCGTTGTCGAGGTCAAGAACCGGGCGACCGGTGAAAGTGTCGAAGTTTCGCCAGATTCCGCCCTCACCATGGTGGCTGTCGACAGTAGCTAGATGGCCTGGCAGGCCGCTACCTGTCAAGATGCCGTGATGAAAGGATCCTGATGCGCCTGTTTTCCCCCGTCGAACGGCTGCTGGCGATGCGCTATATGCGGGCGCGCCGGGCAGAGGGATTTATTTCCGTCATCGCCTGGTTCTCGCTTGCCGGCATCACCCTCGGCGTGGCGACGCTGATCATCGTGATGTCGGTCATGAACGGGTTCCGGGCTGAACTGATCGGCCGGATTCTCGGTCTGAACGGCCATGTCGGCGTCTATGCCGCCGAGAATCGCGGAATCGAGAATTTCGACGATCTGTCGCTGACGCTTGCCGAGATTCCCGGCGTCATTGCGGTCACCCCGCAGATCGAGGGGCAGGTGATGGTCACCCGTGCCAAGGTTAATATTGGCGCTGTCATCCGTGGCGTCCGGTGGTCGGACCTGGCGGCGCGGCGCCCGCTGTGGGACGCGCTGGACAAACCGACCATCGCCGCGTTTCGCGATGGCGAGGGGGTGCTGATCGGCAAGGGCATGGCCTTCAAGACCGGCGCGAAGACCGGTGACACCATCACCCTGACGGCGGCCCGTGGCGAGGCCACGGCTTTCGGCACATTGCCAAAGCGGCGTACATTTCGCGTGGCCGGTATTTTCGATGTCGGCATGCATGAATATGACAACAGTTTCGTGTTCATGCCGCTTGTCATGGCCTGCGATTTCCTTGGCATGAAGGACCGCGCGTCCGGGCTGGAGATATACACGACCGATCCCCAGAACATCGCGAATATCCGGGTTCTGGTCGCCGACCGGTTGAAAGGCGATCTGCGGGCCTTTGACTGGCTGCAGCGCAACCGCACCTTCATCAACGCGCTGCGCGTCGAACGCAATGTGATGTTCCTGATCCTGACGCTGATCATCCTCGTCGCCGCCTTCAACATCATTTCCTCGATGATCATGCTTGTCCGCTCGAAACACGCCGATATCGCGGTATTGCGAACGATGGGCGCGGGCGCCGGCACAATCATCCGTATCTTTCTGATGACCGGTGCCAGCATTGGCGTCATCGGGACGCTCGCCGGCACCGTGCTGGGGCTTCTGTTCTGCTGGAAGATCGGGTCGATTCAGGGTTTCATCGAATCCATTTCCGGGGCGGAACTGTTCGCTGCCGAGATCTATTTCCTGTCAACCCTGCCGGCGCAGGTCGATGCAGCCGAGGTCGGGCTTGTCATCGCGATGGCGTTGGCACTGTCATTCCTTGCCAGCCTCTATCCTGCCTGGCGGGCCGGTCGTATCGCGCCGGCCGAGGTGCTGCGTCATGAATAGTCCGGACGGGAACGGAAAGATCAGGCTGGAGATGCAGGGTGTCAGCCGGCAATATCACCAGGGTGACAGCGTCATAAATGTTCTGCGTGAGGCGGACCTTGCCATCAGGGGCGGCGAGATGACGGCGCTTGTCGGCCCGTCCGGTTCCGGCAAGTCGACCCTGTTGAATATCGCCGGGCTGCTGGAGCGCCCGAGTGCTGGCGAGGTGATCATCGACGGCACGCCGACGGTCGCTCTTGGCAGCCGCAGGCGTGGGCGTCTTCGCGGAAGTCATGTCGGCTTCGTGTTCCAGTTCCACCGTCTGCTTCCCGAATTCTCGGCGCTGGAAAATGTCATGATCCCGCAGATGCTGGTCGGACTGGCCCGCGGCGAGGCCGAGGCGCGCGCGCAGCAGCTTCTCGGCATGGTCGGGTTGGCCGACCGTCGCGAACATCGGCCGGGGGCGCTGTCTGGCGGCGAGCAGCAGCGAGTCGCCATCGCCCGTGCGGTCGCGAACGCGCCGCGCCTGCTGCTTGCTGACGAGCCGACCGGCAATCTTGATCCCGAGACGGCAGACGACGTGTTCAGGCATCTTCAGAAGATCGTACGGGGCACCGGTGCCGCGGCGCTGATCGTAACGCATAATGAACGGCTTGCCATGACGATGGACAGGCGTCTAACAATCAGGGACGGCAAGATCGCCGAACTCTGAGCTTCCCGAAATTCACTTCTTTCGAACTCACTGATATGCCAAAGGCGGTTTGCCGGAAAAGCGGTTTGCCGGAAAAGCGGTTTGCCGGGACGGCGCGCTGCGATATCCTGTCCTCGACCAATTTTTCCGGACCGGATCCCATGCCATCATCCTTCGTGCATCTCCGTGTGCATTCAGCCTATTCGCTGGCGGAATCGACGCTTCGCCTGAAACAGCTGGCGGCACTTGCCACCGCGGATTCGCAGCCGGCAGTGGCGATCACCGACACCAACAACATGTTCGGTGCACTGGAATTCTCGCAGATTATGATGGATGCCGGCGTGCAACCGATCATCGGTCTTGAATGTCTGCTTGGTGATGATCGTGGAATCGGCGAGGTGGTGTTGCTGGCGCAGACCGAGGCCGGCTACGCAAGCCTGTGCAGGCTGAACTCGGCGGCCTTGTTGTCTGTCGAGGGAGGCGACGACCCGGTGATCGCGCTGGACTCGCTGGCGGCTGCCGGCGAGGGGTTGATCCTGCTGACCGGCGGCAGCGAGAACGGATTTATCGGCAAGGCGGCGGCGGATGGCCAGACGAGCCTTGTCGACGAACGTCTTGCCGCGCTATCGGCGGCGCTGCCGGGCAGCGTCTATATAGAGCTTCAACGTCACGGACTTGCTGCCGAACAGCGCGCCGAGCCGATCCTTCTTGATGCCGCGCTGGCGACCGGGCTGCCGCTTGTGGCCACCAATGATTGTCGTTTCGAGACCTGCGACATGGAGGTGCCGCATGATGTGCTTGTCTGTATCGGCACCGGTCGCAAGCTTGCCGAGGAGGACCGCCGGCGATTCTCGGCCGAGCATTACTTCAAGAGCGCCGATGAGATGACGGCGCTGTTCGCCGATGTGCCGGAGGCGGTCCGCAACACATTGGTCATCGCGAAACGGTGCAGCGTTGTCGCCGAAAAGCGTGATCCCATTCTGCCCCCTTTCGAGGCCGAGAGCGGGTTGAATGAAGAGGATGAGCTTCGCCGACAATCCGAGGTCGGGCTTGAAGAGCGGTTGCAACACCATGTGTTCACAACGGACATGGACCCGGCGGCGTGTGATCAGTCCGCCACCCCCTATCGCCAGCGCCTCGCCTATGAACTTGGCGTCATCAACCAGATGGGATTCCCCGGCTATTTCCTGATTGTCGCCGATTTCATCCAATGGGCGAAGCGAGAGGGCATTCCGGTGGGGCCGGGGCGGGGGTCCGGTGCCGGGTCGGTTGTCGCCTGGGCGCTGTCGATCACCGATCTCGATCCGCTGCGGTGGGGGCTGTTGTTTGAACGTTTTCTCAACCCTGAACGCGTGTCGATGCCGGATTTCGATATCGATTTCTGCCAGGACCGGCGTGACGAGGTCATCGCCTATGTTCAGCAGAAATACGGGTTTGATCATGTCGCCCAGATCATCACCTTCGGATCGCTTCAGGCGCGCGCCGCGCTCCGTGATGTCGGGCGCGTTCTGGAGATGCCCTATTCACAGGTTGATCGCATCGCCAAACTGATTCCGAACAATCCGGCCAACCCGACGACCATTGCACAGGCGCTTGAAAGCGAGGAGGATCTGCGCAGCCAGCGGCGTGAGGACGAACAGGTTGCCGAACTGATCAACACCTCGATGAAGATCGAGGGGCTGTTCCGTCATGCCTCGACGCATGCTGCCGGTCTGGTGATCGGTGACCGACCGCTTGACCAGCTTGTGCCGCTCTATCGCGACCCACGCTCGCCGATGCCGGTGACACAGTTCAACATGAAGTGGGTTGAGAATGCCGGGCTGGTGAAATTCGACTTTCTGGGGCTGAAGACGCTGACGGTTCTGGAACGGGCGGTCACCTTCCTTGCCGCGCGCGGGGTCGAGATCGACATCGCCTCTATCCCGCTGGATGATGCGAAGACCTTCGCGATGCTGTCCGCCGGTGACACGGTTGGCGTGTTCCAGCTTGAATCGGCTGGCATGCGGGACGTCCTCAAAGGGCTGAAGCCTGACCGGTTCGAGGATATCATCGCCGTCGTCGCTCTCTACAGGCCGGGCCCGATGGAGAACATCAAGCATTACGTCGCGCGCAAGCATGACCCGTCACAGGTCACCTACATGCATCCGGCGCTGGAACCTGTGCTGGCCGAAACCTACGGGATCATGATCTATCAGGAGCAGGTTCAGCAGGCGGCAAGGGTGCTTGCCGGATATACGCTTGGCGGGGCCGATCTGCTGCGGCGGGCCATGGGCAAGAAGATCAAGGCCGAGATGGACAAGCAGCGCCAGACCTTTATCGCCGGGTCGGTGGCGAATGATCTGGACGAACAGCTTGCCTCGGATGTGTTCGACCAGATTGCCGCCTTTGCGGGCTACGGGTTCAACAAGTCACACGCCGCAGCCTATGCGCTGGTGTCCTATCAAACGGCTTACCTCAAGGCCAACTTTCCCGAGGAATTCATCGCCGCCTCGATGGCGCTTGATGCCGGCAGCACTGACAAGCTGGCCGCGTTCAGGCAGGAATGCCAGCGCGCCGACATTCCGGTATCGCCGCCAGACGTCAACCAGTCCGGTGCCAGCTTCACGGTCGAGCCGCCGCGCAATGGCGGCAAGGCGTCCATCCGCTATGCGCTTGGCGCCATCTGCAATGTCGGTAGCGAGGCGATGGCACGGCTTGTCGATGAACGCGAGCAGAATGGTGCCTTTGCCGACCTGTCGGATTTTCTGCGGCGCCTTCCGCGAGAGGCCGCCAACAGACGGCAGTTGGAACATCTGATTCGCGCCGGCGCGCTCGACAGCCTGCATGGCAACAGACGCGAATTGATCGAGAATATCGAGGGCGTGCTTGGCCATGCCGAGGCCATGTGGCGTGATGCGCAGTCAAGTCAGGACAGCCTGTTTGGCGGCGATGACGCGCTGGACAATACGGTGAGGCTGCGTCCCTGTGATGACTGGGGCGGCATGGACAGGCTGCGCGAAGAGTTTGATGCGCTTGGTCTCTACCTTTCGGCGCATCCGCTGGACGGCTATGTGGGGCGGCTTGAGAGGCTGCAGGTCACGTCGGCCGCCGCCCTTGCCGAGATGATCGAGACCCGCATGATCAAGCCACGGGTCCATCTTGCCGGATCCGTGACCTCGAAACAGGTGCGGATCTCGCAACGCGGTAACAAATTCGCTTTTGTGCAGTTCACCGACCAGTCCGGCATGTTCGAGGTGACGTTCTTTGCCGATATTCTGGCCGAAAGTCAGGAACTGCTGGACAGCGACATGCCGGTTCTTGTCGCCGCAAATCTCCGGCTTGAGGAAAATGGCCCGCGCCTGACGGCAGCGCGCGTGCAGGCACTTGATGACGCCATCGCTGCCTGGAATGGCGGTGTCGGCGTTGTTGTGCAGGATGACCGGCCACTGCCGGCACTGAAATCGCTTCTGTCAGAGGACGGCCCGGGGCAGGCAGAGGTGAAATTGCACCTGGAGATTGACGGCAAGGCGGTAAGGGTGGCGCTTCCCGGCCGCTACAGGCTGAGCGGTGAGGCGCGGCAATCGCTTCGTCAGCTGCCGGGCGTGCTGGAAGTGCAGGATCTGTAATGCCGCCTGTTCGGGCATTGTCCGGCACTTGATTTCGACTTGCATTTGCCTGCTTCTTTGGGTACACCACGCGCAATTCACACATGCGGGCCGCGCCCGCCGGCAGCAGTCGGCAAGGGGGCATTCCGGTGAGGGCTTGCCAGCCTTTCATTTCCCGCATGGAGGTTTAACCGGAGAACAGGAGTTTTACCATGTCTCTGCCCAGTTTTTCCATGCGCCAGATGCTTGAGGCTGGCGTCCATTTCGGCCACAGCACACGTCGCTGGAATCCCCGCATGAAGCCGTTCATTTTCGGCGAACGCAACAAGATCCACATACTTGACCTGCAACAGACTGTCCCGATGCTGCATGCGGCGCTGAAAGCGCTGAGCGACGTCACCTCGCGTGGTGGCCGAGTATTGTTTGTCGGAACAAAGCGCGCCGCGGCTGACAAGATCGCTGAAACCGCCCGCAATTGCGGCCAGTATTATGTGAATCATCGCTGGCTTGGCGGCATGATGACCAACTGGGCGACTGTGTCGCGGTCGATCCGCCGTCTTCGCGACCTTGAAGGCCGCATGGACAGCGATGAGATCAACCAGCTGACAAAGAAGGAAGTCCTGCAACTCACCCGTGAGCGTGACAAGCTGGAACTGACGCTTGGCGGGATCAAGGAGATGGGTGGTCTTCCCGACATGCTGTTCGTGATCGACACGAACAAGGAAGCCATCGCCGTAGAGGAGGCCAACCGTCTTGGCATTCCGGTTGTTGCGATTGTCGATTCCAACGCCAAGCCGGAAGGTGTTGATTACATCATCCCCGGCAATGACGATGCGATGCGCGCCATCTCCTTTTATTGTGAGCTGGCGCAGGCAGCCGTTCTTGACGGTCTTCAGACCGAACTGATGAAGAGTGGTGGCGACGTCGGCGAGGCAACCGAGGCGCCGGCCGAAGCCGCTGTCAGCGAAAAGGCACCTGCTGGCGAAGCTCCGGCACAGGAGGCAGCCGCTGAGGAAGCGCCGGCAGAGGAGGTGGCCGCTGCTGCCGAGCCTGCCGCGGTGGAGGAAGCCCCTGCCGAGGGCGACGCGCCGGAAGCAAAGACAGATGGTGAGGAAGCTGCCAGCTGAATGCGGACTTGCCGCATGATAAGATATCCGCCGACCGCCCCGGAAACGGGGCGGTTTGGTATATGACAACGATGAAGAGATCAACTTTACCTGAAACGGGAACATGACGATGAGCGTGACAGCTGCACTTGTTAAGGAACTGCGCGAAAAATCCGGCGCCGGCATGATGGATTGCAAGAAGGCGCTTGCCGAAACCGGTGGTGATATGGAGGCAGCGGTCGACTGGCTTCGCACCAAGGGTCTTGCCACAGCCGCCAAGAAAAGTGGCCGTGTGGCTTCGGAAGGCCTGGTGGCCTTTTGCGTCGATGGCACGAAGGGCGCGGTGATCGAACTCAATGCCGAGACGGATTTCGTCGCCCGCAACACCGAATTCCAGGAATTCGCCGCGACCCTGGCAAAGCTCGCGCTTGACGCTGACGATCTGGATTCGCTTGCCGCGTCCGATTATCCCGAGACCGGCCGCAATGTCGCCGATGAGCTGACAAACAAGATTGCCACCATCGGCGAGAACATGTCGCTTCGCCGGATGGCCATGGTGTCAGTCGGTTCGGGAATCGTCGTTCCCTACATGCACAACTCCACCGCGCCGGGCCTTGGCCGTATCGGCGTTCTGGTGGCTCTTGAATCGACAGCGGATGCTGACGCGCTGGAAGGTCTTGGCAAACAGATCGCGATGCATATCGCGGCGACCTCGCCGGCCAGCCTCTCGGTTGATGATCTCGATCCCGAATCCGTGCAGCGTGAACGCGATGTTCTGATCGAACAGGCAAAGGCATCCGGCAAGCCGCAGGAAATCGCCGAGAAGATGGTTCAGGGCCGGATGAAGAAATACTATCAGGAAGTCGTTCTCCTTGAGCAGACCTCGGTTATCGACGGTGAGACCCGAATTGCCGATGTTGTCGCCAATGCAGGCAAGGATGCCGGTGCGGAGATTGCGCTGACCGGTTTCGTCCGCTTTAATCTTGGTGAAGGTATCGAGAAGGAAGAGACGGACTTTGCAGCCGAGGTGGCGGCGCAGCTGTCCTGATCGTTTAACGTCCAGCCATTGACCGGGGAACAGGCATGACCGACGGCGGTGACAAGGACGGTGGATCACAGCATCTGTATCCGCGTGTCCTTCTGAAGATTTCGGGTGAATCCCTGATGGGTCAGCAGGCCTACGGGATTGATCCGGAAATGGTTGCCACCGTTGCCCGCGAGGTGCGGGACGTCATTGCTTCCGGGGTGGAAACCTGTCTTGTCATTGGTGGTGGCAATATTTTTCGTGGCGTGTCGGGCGCGGCCGCGGGAATGGAGCGCGCTACCGGCGACTATATGGGCATGTTGGCCACTGTCATGAACGCGCTGGCCATGCAGAATGCGCTGGAAATGCTTGATGTGCCGACGCGGGTGATGTCGGCGTTGCCGATCAGCGCGGTTTGCGAGCCCTATATCCGCCGCCGGGCGATGCGCCACCTTGAAAAGGGCCGTGTTGTGATCTTCGCTGCCGGTACTGGCAACCCGTTCTTCACTACTGACACCGCGGCGGCGCTCCGGGCCTCCGAGATGGGATGTGCGGCGCTGTTGAAAGGAACGCGGGTCGATGGCGTCTATTCAGCGGATCCGGAAAAGCACCCCGACGCGGTTCGTTATGACAGCCTGTCCTATCTGCGGGTACTGTCAGAAGATCTGCGGGTGATGGACGCGTCCGCCGTCTCACTGGCGCGGGAGAACAATATCCCGATACTGGTGTTCTCGATCGAGGACAGCGGCAGTTTCGAACGTGTGCTGAAGCACAGGGGAAAGTTCACTATTGTAAGCTAGGCCGGTTCCTTAGCTCTTCACAATCATGTCCGAAATACACATGATGTGCCGCGTGAGTGACAGACCGGAATGGAGAATGCCAAATGTCAGACGTTGATCTAGATGATATCCAGCGCCGCATGGACGGCAGTCTGAACAGCCTGAGAACGGAATTCATGGGATTGCGGGCTGGTCGGGCGTCAACCGGCATGCTGGAGCCGATCATGGTTGAGGCCTACGGATCGAAAATGCCGATAACGCAGGTTGGGAACATTTCCGCGCCGGAACCGCGACTACTGACGGTAACAGTCTGGGACGCCTCGTTGACAGCGTCGGTTGAAAAGGCGATTCGTGAATCCGATCTCGGTCTCAATCCGATGGCCGAAGGTACGCTGATCCGTGTCCCGATCCCCGATTTATCGGAAGAGCGCCGCCGTGATATGGTCAAGGTGGCTGGCCGTTATGCCGAGGCAGCCCGTGTGTCGGTACGCAATGTCAGGAGAGATGGTAGTGAAAGCGCGCGGAAAATGGAGAAGGACAGTCTGATTTCCGAGGATGAGCGTCGTGATCTCGAGAACGATATCCAGAAATTGACCGATGATCATGTCAAGATGATCGATGATGCCTTGGCCAACAAGGAAAAGGAAATTACGCAGGTCTGACCCGTCATCGACCCACCAATCCGGAGTGTGCTCCCAAATGCTGACACCACCTCATCATCTGGCCATCATCATGGATGGTAACCGGCGCTGGTCTCGCCAGCGCAATATACCGGTGTTGCGTGGGCATCAGCAGGGTTCCAACACGCTGAAGACGATTGCGCGGCACGCGCATGACCGCGGCATTCGCTGGCTTTCGGCTTTTGCCTTTTCGAGTGAGAACTGGTCTCGTCCCAGACCGGAAGTTGATGGCCTGATGGGGCTGCTTCGCGGGTTTCTCGAGAACGATATCAGCGAGCTTGGTGATGAGAACGTCAAATTGCGGGTGATCGGTAACCGGTCGCGCCTGTCATCGCATCTTTGCAAATTGATCGAATGGGCGGAACATGAGACATCCGGCAACAGCGGATTGAATTTGTCGCTTGCACTTGATTTTGGTGGTCAGCAGGACATTGTCTCGGCGGCGCGCAGTCTCGCCACCGAGGTGGCAAACGGATTGCTGGACGTCGAGGACATAAATGAGGATTTGCTGAAGTCCCGCATGGATGCTTCTTCACTTCCCGAAATTGACATGTTGGTCCGGACCGGTGGCGAGCAGCGCCTGTCGAACTTCATGCTGTGGCATCTTTCCTATGCCGAGCTGCATTTTACCTCCACGCTCTGGCCAGACTTCTCAACCGACAACCTCGACGAGGCGATAGAGGAGTTTTCCGGACGAGAGCGCCGTTTTGGCGGTAGTGGCGAGGCTGGTGAGGACGTTGACGCTGCCGGGATGGTAACGTCGCTGGCTGACAGACGGCGTAACGTCTGATCTCGTTATGGTGGCGGCCTCACAATCGGGAACCCGCCGCCGTATTCTCGGTGCCGCGTTATTCGTTCCCTTCATAATACTGCTTGCAATGTCGCAATCAGCCGCGCAATGGCTGTTGATGCCGGTTGCGCTGGTCATGGCATGGGAATTTGTCTCGATGCTGGCCATGCCGCGTCCACTGCGTGTGGTGCTGATGCTCGATTTCACCCTCTTTTCGCTACCGGCACCTTTTGTCACCGGCATGGAGATGATGGCACAGATGTCACTGTTGCCGGTGTTTCTGGTTCTTGGTGGAATTGTTGTCGGTTTTGTCTGGCTGTCATCACGCAACAGGCTTGCAACGACATTCATCGCCTTGTTGATTTTATGCATCCTTGCGGCGCGGACGATGCTTGGCTTGCCGAACGGTCATCTCGTTCTTCTGTGTCTGGCCGGTATCATCGCGGCATGTGACGTCGCCGCCTATTTTGTGGGACGCCGGTTCGGCGGTCCGAAGCTGGCCCCGTTGATATCGCCGAACAAGACCCGATCCGGCGCTGTTGGAGGGATCCTCGGCGCGAGCCTGGCGGCTTTGATCATGGTTTCATGGCTGCCGATCTCTGTGCCGGAGATACTGATTGGCGGCGTTATTTTAGCGGTTCTGTCGCAGATTGGAGATCTTCTTGAATCAGCGCTGAAACGTGACCTTGGCGTCAAGGACAGCGGCACGATCATTCCCGGGCATGGCGGGTTTCTGGATCGATTTGACGGCTATCTGCTTACATTGCCGGCGATGTCCCTGTATATGATGTGACCAGTTGATAGGAACCGCGGCCGGGGCCGTTGTTTGGTTAGGGTTTCACGCGTGGCAAAAAAGATATCAATCTTCGGTTCAACCGGATCCATCGGCAGCAGCACGCTGGCGCTTGTTGAAAGTTGCCCGGACAGGTTTGATGTTCATGTTCTGGTCGCCGGGAATGGTGCCGAATTTCTGGCGGAACAGGCGCTGCGCCACCGGCCGGCCTATGTTGGCCTTGCCTCTGATGAAAATGCTGACGTCCTGCGAGAAGCCCTGAAAGGGTCTGGCATAGAGATTGTTGTCGGTGACAGGGCCTGCACCGCACTGGCGCGTGAACCGGTTGACGTGGTTGTTGCCGGCATTGTCGGGCTTGCCGGATTGCCATCGGTGATGGCGGCTCTGGAAACCGGCCAGACGGTGGCTCTTGCAAACAAGGAATCGCTTGTCTCCGCCGGTGCGCTGGTGACGGCGACAGCCGCGCAAAAAGGGGCGAGATTGCTGCCGGTGGACAGCGAGCACAGCGCCATTTTCCAATGCTGGCTTGGCTGGGCCGGGCATGCCGGCTCCGGCCAGGCTTCGCTGCCATCGGATACGGGTGCCATTCGTCATATCTGCCTTACCGCGTCAGGTGGCCCGTTTCGTGACTTGCCGCTTGAGCGTTTTTCAAAGATTACACCGGCACAGGCGGTGCGCCATCCCAACTGGTCGATGGGGCAGAAAATCTCCGTAGACAGCGCCACGATGATGAACAAGGGCCTTGAAGTCATTGAGGCGGCATGGTTTTTTGGGCTGGAAGACGACCAGATCGATGTGTTGATCCATCCCCAGGTGGCGATCCATGGAATGGTTTATTTTAATGATGGATCGGTGATCGGTCAGCTTGGGACAGCTGATATGAAAACGCCGATTTCCTATGCCCTTGCTTGGCCAGACAGGCTGAACTGGGATCCGGAACCGCTTGATCTGGTGACCATGGGCAGGCTCGATTTTGCCGCTGTCGACGAACGGCGTTACCCCTGTTTTCGTCTTGCCAGACAGGCATTGTCGTCTGGCGGCGTGTTGCCCGCGGTCCTCAACGCTGCCAATGAAGTAGCTGTCGGCGCCTTCCTTGACGGTCGGATCGAGTTTGTCGACATCGCCGGCATTGTCGAGCAATGCCTTCAACGCCCACCGGACGGGGATCTTGAAACCCTGGCCGCGGTGTTGGATATTGACGCACGAACACGCGAAATCGCAAATATATGCCTGCCTTGATTTGACTGTCCCCAAACAGCCCAGTCCTCCAGCGGCGTTCCGTTTTGGGATGCGTGCCTGACACAAAACCGGAGATGTTCGCCCCCATGCCTGACCTGAGTGCTGCACAACTGATTATCGGGTTCCTGCTGCTTTTGACCCCTGTGGTCTTTTTCCATGAACTTGGACATTACTGGGTTGCGCGCCGGGCCGGCGTGGTGGTCGAGGTGTTTTCTATCGGGTTTGGCCCGGAGATTTATGGCTGGACATCATCGAAAACCGGCACGCGTTGGCGTATAGCAGCGATTCCCCTTGGTGGATATGTCCGTATGCGTGGGGATGAAAGCGAGGCTGGCGGCGCATCCGAAGGAGCATCCAGTGTTGCGGGAAGCTTTGCCGGGGCGGGGTTGTGGTGGCGCATCGGCATCGTTGCGGCTGGGCCGATCGCAAATTTCATCCTCGGCATCCTGCTCTTCGCCATGGTCTATATGACGGCTGGAAAGGTTTTTCTGCCTGCACAGATTGGTGAGGTCCTGCCGGAAACCGCCGCCGCTGAGGCCGGATTGCAACCCGGCGATCTGGTCACCGGCATTGATGGCATCAGCGTTCGTGATTTCAATGATCTGCGCGGACTTGTCGTGGAAAGTCCCGGCCGCCAGCTCGAATTCACCATTGAACGGGATGGTCGTGAACTGTCTCTCACAGTGACACCAACACCGCGTTTTGACGAATCCATGCAAATCTACATGGGTGTTCTCGGTGTCAGATCGGCTGAGGGAGGCACAAGGGAACGTCTGTTGCCGGGCAGCGCGCTTGTTGCCGCGACATCCGACGCGTTTCGAATGTCAGTGATGATCCTTCGCGGACTGGCGCGGCTTGGAACTGGGAACATGCAGGCTGGCGAAGTGCAGGGACCGGTCGGTATCGCCAAAATATCCGGTTCGGCGCTGCAGCAGGGACTGATCCCCTTCATTCTTCTGACGGCTGTCATTTCAATAAATCTGGGGCTGATCAATCTGATGCCCATTCCGGCACTTGACGGTGGGCATCTTGTCTTCTTTTTCTATGAGGCCATCTTCGGCAGGCCGCTGCCGCTGGAACTTCAGAATTTGTTGCTTCGGGGCGGTATTGCGATTCTACTGGGGCTCACTGTTGTTCTTGTCGTGTTTGATGTGGCAAGGCTGATCGGCTAGCCGGCCGTTGGCAACGCACGTTTGAAATGCATGCTTTGAATACGCTGTTTGCGTGGCTATAGTTCTGCTGTCGGGTGAGGAGACTGATAATCATGCCAAAACCGCTGTTGGTTTTTGTTTTGTTTCTGGCTTTGGCGGTTGGGACACCGGCGCCGTCGATTGCACAGTCTGCAGACGAACAGATCCGCATTGATGAAATCGCCGTTTCGGGCAACCGCCGTGTCGCCGTCGGTACCGTTCTTTCCTATCTGCCCGTCCGGGTCGGTGACAGCGTCACGCGAAGCTCGCTGAGCATTGCGCTGGAACGTCTCTACAAGACCGAGCTGTTCGCGGATATAAAGATTGATATTGATGGCGCGGTTCTCCGTATTGATGTTGTCGAGAATCCCATCATCAACCGTGTCAACATCGAGGGAAATGACGCCCTTGATGACGAAAAGCTTCTCGACATCATTGATGTCCAGCCGCGGCGTGTCTACACCCGCAGACTTGCTGTCGAGGCGAGCCAGAAGCTGCTTGAGGTGTATCAGGCAGCCGGGCGATATGCAGCGGTTGTCGACCCGCAGATTATCGAGCTTGATGAAAACCGTGTTGACCTGGCCTTTGTTGTCAGGGAAGGGCCGTTGATCAAGATCAGCTCGATTACCTTCAACGGTAATGAACGATTTTCCGACCGGGCGCTGAGGCGCGCCATTTCCAGCCGTGTATCCAACTGGTGGGCCATTTTTTCGACATCCGACAAATATGACGAGGCGCGCCTTGATTATGATGTCAGGCTGCTGCGCCAGTTCTATCTCGCGCGAGGCTACGCCGATATCGATGTGTCACGTGTGCAGGGTGGCCTGTTGCCGGATCGCACCGGATTTGCCGTTTCCTTCATTCTGAATGAGGGAACGCGCTACAAGGTCAATGATATCTCGATCGACAGCCAGATCGAAAATGTTGATCTGGAAGGGCTGCGACAGCTTTTTAATTTCGGAGATGAGGGCTGGTACGATGTCAGGGCACTGGAACAGGGGCTTCTTGATGTCACCAATCAACTCGGATCGCTCGGATATGCTTTCGTAAATATCGAGCCCGAGGTGATCACGGATCCGACGAACGGGACACTCGATATCGGTGTCAGCATTGGCAAGGCGCAGAAGAATTTCATTGAACGGATCGAGATTGTGAACAATGTGCGCACGCTGGATTCGGTTATTCGGCGCGAATTTGAACTTGTCGAGGGCGATGCTTTCAATCAGCTGAAACTAGAGCGTTCAATTCGCAATGTTCGCAATCTCGGCTTCTTCTCTGGTGTATCGGTTCGTAACCTTGCCGGCAGCTCGGAAGAACAGACAGTGACAGAACTGACTGTCGAAGAACAGTCGACTGGCGAATTCTCCATCGGCCTTGGCTACTCGTCGCTTGACCAGACGAGTTTTGCCCTTGGCCTTGATGAGCGTAACTTCCTTGGCACCGGTCGTGGTATCAACTTCAGTCTTGATGTATCGGCCAGCCGGTCGAATGTAAGGATCGGTTTGTCCGAACCCTATTTGTTTGGCAGGAACCTGAATGGCCGGGCCAGTGTCTTTAACGAAAAACTCAAGGAAGACACCTTTTCGATCAATCGCCGCGGCTTTGATTTAGGCATCGGATTTACCGCCGCGAATGATTATTTTCACCGCTTCGGCTACGAAATTTCCCAGTCGGAAACCAATGAAAAATCTACGCAGGCCCAGTCGACCACCGGTGAGAATGGAAAAAATATCCTGAAGTCCGCTGTCAGCTACACGGTTGGCCGGAGTACACTCGATAATCGCTTTGATCCGTCAGACGGGTCGCTGTTCGAGGTCGAGCAGGAAGTTGCGGGCATTGGCGGCGATGCGCGATATTACCGCGCCATCCTGTCAGGCGCTTATTACAGGCCTGTTATGTTCAACACCTTCTTCCTTGGAGCCAAGGGACGCATCGGCCAGGTTACGGGACTTGGTGAAAAAGTCACGCAGTCGCAACGTTTCTTTCTTGGCGGGCGGCGGGTCCGCGGCTTTGATGGCAGCGGGATCGGCCCCCGTGACAATGGGTCAAACGCGGCGGTTGGCGGCAACAAGGTGTTCAATGGCAGTGTGGAGGTGGTTTCACGGGCCGGCATCAGCCAGGATCTCAGCATGCGGTGGACTGTCTTCTCTGATTTTGGATCGGTTTGGGAAACCGATTACCCTTCAGGCGTGACCGGTGCCAATGACTCGTCGATCAGACACTCGTTAGGTGTCGGTCTGTTGTGGGACACTTACATTGGGCCTATGTCCTTCTATTGGGCAAAGCCCACAGCGAAAAAGAGCTATGACAAGACCAGAACCTTCCAGTTCACCATCGGGACACGTCTCTAGAGGCATCTGTCCTGCCGGTCGCAGCCTTGCGTTTTTGACAAGCCTGGCTCTTGGCGCGAGCGTTCTGGTATGGGGCGCGCCGACGAGTGCCCAGCAATCCGGCGAGGTGGATTCCAGCCCGTCTGTCCTGC
>JAAZUU010000150.1 GCA_018624035.1 Rhodobiaceae bacterium
GATGGATGTGGGGCGTTTTGGAAGAGTTCCAAGTCAGCCAGAAGGTCGCAGCAGCAGGAAACCGGAAATATGGTGGGGCGACGGCTATCAGGTGCCAGCGCGCCGGAAGACTGGCAGCGTTTGTCTCAGAAGATAAAATACCGTAAAAAGGGCAGCGTAGAATTTGGGCGCTGTCCCGAGGTCCGCCATGACGCCACATATCCGGTGCCGGGCACCCGGTGTCACGCACCCGGTGTCAAGCACATCATCAAAGGCAGCAAAGGTGACAGCCATGATTAAGGCGATAATTGTTGAGCAGTCCGAGGACAGGACCGTGTCGGCGGCGGTCCGGGACATCGAGGCCTTACAGCTTCCCGATGATGGCGACGTCGATATCGCGGTGGAATATTCCAACATCAACTACAAGGACGGGCTGTGTCTCAATGGCCTTGGAGGCCTTGTCCGCAATTACCCGCATGTGCCGGGAATCGATTTCGCCGGCGAGGTGATCGCCAGCCGCGACCCGAACTTCAAGCCCGGCGACAAGGTGATCATGGGTGGCCAGCGTGGCGGCGAGGTGCGCTGGGGTGGCTATGCAACGCAGGCCAGCGAAAAGTCCGAACGGCTTGTCCATCTTCCCGAGGGCATGACAACCCGGGAATCGCAGATGCTCGGCACCGCCGGTTTCACCGCGATGCAGGCCATCATGAGGCTCGAGGCGAACGGCATGTCGCCGGAGGGTGGCGAGGTTCTTGTCACCGGCGCCGGTGGTGGTGTCGGTTCGATCGCCACGGTGCTGCTGGCCGGGCGCGGCTATCAGGTGGCGGCGATGACCGGACGGGCCGAGATCGCCGACTATCTGACCGGTCTGGGCGCGGCGCGAATCGTCAGCCGTGCGGAAATGGCCGATGATCCCGGCAAGGTGATGGAATCGGCCGTCTGGGGCGGCTGTATCGACTGTGTCGGCGGCCAGCTTCTGGCGCGCGCCATCAAGCAGATGAAGAATGGCGCCGGCATCGCCTCGCTTGGCAATGCCGGTGGCGCGACGATGAATGCCAGCATCATTCCGTTCCTGCTTCGCGGCGTCTCGGTATATGGCATCGATTCGGTAACCGTGCCGCTGCCACAGCGGGCCGAAATCTGGGCCACGCTGGCGGCCGAAATGCCAAAGGATGTGCTGGCCGGCATGTGCAGCGAGATCGGTCTTGGCGAGGTCATCGATCATGGCCGCCAGATCCTCGATGGCAAGGTGCGGGGCCGGATTGTCGTTGATGTGAATCGCTAGAGTGATCTGCCGTATGAATGGCGGGTATGAACCGAATGATTGACAGGCTCGCCGGTCGGTCAAAATTGCTTGCCGTCCAAACTTAAAGGTCGCACAGTTTTCGCGGTGGCGACGCATCGGAATGATCACCGAAACGCCCACCGAAATGATCGGGAAATGATTAGGGGAACAATCGGGGGTGTGACATGGACCAGACCATAATCGGCTCCAATCGCAGGATCGATCCGACAAGGCGGGCGCATCTGAAACCCGACCTGACGCCGGACGATAATGACCGGGTTGAAATCGGCCCGACCGGACTGGCGTTCGCCGAATGGGCCGCGGCCGGGCTGGCCGCACCCGACATGCCGGCGCTTCGCGAATACAGGCTGTCGCGGCTCCAGGAACAGGTCCGCAGGCATGACTGCGCCGGGTTGTTGCTGTTCGACCCGCTGAACATCCGTTACGCCACCGATACAACCAACATGCAGCTCTGGATCGCGCATAACGCGGCGCGTGCCTGTTTCGTGCCGCCAGAGGGCGAGATGGTGCTGTGGGATTTCCATAATTGCGAGCATCTCTCGGCGCATCTGCCGCTTGTCGGCGAGGTGCGGCACGGCGCCAGCTTCTTCTATTTCGAGACCGGCGACAGAACCGCCGACGCGGCGCGCCATTTTGTCGATGAGGTGATTTCGCTGATGCGTCGGCATGGTGGTGACAACAGACGCCTCGCCGTCGACAAGATCGAGCATGTCGGTTATGCGAATCTGATCCAGCAGGGGGTTGCGGTGCTGGAAGGCCAGATGCTGACCGAACATGCGCGCGCGATCAAGAACGAGAACGAGCTGCGCGCCATGCGCTGCGCTATCCATGCCTGTGAGATGGCCGTTGATGAGATGCGCCTGGCGATGCGCCCCGGCGTGTCCGAGAATGAGATGTGGGCGGCGCTTCATGCCGGCAATATCAAGCGTGGCGGCGAGTGGATCGAGACACGGATCCTGTCCTCCGGTCCGCGCACCAATCCCTGGTTCCAGGAATGCGGGCCGCGCATCATGCAGGAAGGCGATATGATGGCCTTCGACACCGACCTTGTCGGCACCTATGGCTATTGCTGTGATATCTCGCGCAGCTGGATTGTCGGCGATGTTGCCCCGACCGAAGAGCAGCGGGCGCTGTACCGCATCGCCCATGATCATGTGATGACGAATATCGACCTCATCCGGCCGGGAATGAGCTTTGCCGAGATGACGGCCCAGGCGCATCGCCTTCCCGAGGCCTATCGCGTGCTTCGTTACGGCGTTCTCGCGCATGGTGTCGGGCTGTGTGACGAATATCCGTGTGTCCGCTATCCGGAGGATGTCGAGGCGCATGGCTATGAGGGCTGTTTTGCGCCCGGCATGACACTGTGCGTCGAGGCCTATGTCGGCGCGGTTGGCGGGCGCGAGGGCGTGAAGCTAGAGGAGCAGGTTCTTGTCACCGAAACCGGCTGCGAGGTGCTGTCGCGCTATCCGTATGAAGATGCGTTGCTGGCCTGAGCGATGATCCGCGCTACGCGGCGGGGCTGTTTTTTGGTGACCTATTTTTTGATGACGACGCCGATATGCGGCAGGTTGCGTCCCTGCTGCGCGAAATCGATGCCATAGCCGATGACGAACTCGTCGGGGATGTCGAACCCGACCCAGTCGATCCCGACCTCGATCTCGCGGCGCGAGGGCTTGTTCAGCAACGCACAGACACGAAGCGATTTCGGCTCGCGGGTCTTCAGGATGTCATGCACCTGCGCCAGCGTGTGGCCGGTGTCGATGATGTCCTCGACAATCAGCACGTCGCGCCCGGCAATCGGTGTCTCCAGATCCTGGATGATCCGCACCTGGCGCGAGGACACCATCTTGTTGCCATAGCTCGAGACGGTCATGAAATCGACCTCGACCGGCAGATCGAGGCGGCGCACCAGATCGGCGATGAAGACGAAAGAGCCGCGCAGCAGCCCGACGACGACCAGCTGTTCGGTGTCGCTGTACTGTTCCGAGATCATCCGCGCCAGCTGCGTCGTTCGCGCCGCGATCTCGGTTTCGGAAATCAGGATTTCGATATCATGTTCGGCGGACAGGACGGTCATGCTCTGGCTCCGGTGGGTCCCGCGGGAAAACGCCGGTGAATGAAACGCCCGGCACTTTCACTATAGGCATCACAGGCCGACTTGCGAACCGCAATATTGGGCCGGACCGGCAGAATGATCACCCTGCCCACATATTGTCCCCGCATATTGTGCCCGCATATTGTGCCCACATGTTGTGCTTGTCGCCTTGTCTTTGTCACTGACGCGCCCACATGAAGGAGTCGAGGCAATCCACCCGCCCGGGTGGCCCGCTGGCGGGAATCTGGAACAGGAGTTTCGACATCATGGCAAACATCGCTTTTCTCGGTCTTGGCGTCATGGGCTATCCCATGGCCGGACATATCGCCGCCGCCGGCCATCAGGTGACGGTCTATAACCGCACCGCCGCCAAGGCCGAGGCCTGGGTGGCCCAATATGGCGGGGCGCATGCGCCGACGCCGGCCGCCGCCGCCGGCGGCGCCGATGTCGTGCTGTCCTGCGTCGGTGACGACCCGGATGTGATGGAGGTCGCGCTCGGATCCGAGGGCGCGATTCCGGCGATGCGCGAGGGCGCCATCTATATCGATAACAGCACCGTCTCGGCCGAGGTGGCGCGGAGGCTTGCCGCGGCCGGCGGCGAGCGCGGGGTCGGTGTTCTCGACGCGCCTGTCTCCGGCGGTCAGGCCGGTGCCGAGAATGGCAAGCTGACGGTGATGGTCGGCGGCACGCAGGCTGATTTTGAGTCCGCCCTTCCGGTCATGGAATGTTATGGAGCGCGTGTCGTGCGGATGGGCGAGGCCGGCAGTGGCCAGCTTGCCAAGATGGTCAACCAGATCTGCATCGCCGGGCTTGTCCAGGGCCTGTCCGAGGGGCTGAATTTCGCGATCGAGAGCGGGCTTGATACCGACGCCCTTCTCGAGGCCATTTCCGGCGGCGCGGCGCAGTCATGGCAGATGGTCAATCGCGGCCATACGATGGTCAGGAACGAGTTCGATTTCGGATTCGCCGTCGACTGGATGCGCAAGGACCTGCGGATCTGCCGCGAAGAGGCGGCCCGCAACGGCGCGCCGCTGCCGGTCACCGAGATTGTCGCCGGCTTCTATGACGAGCTGTCCGAGATGGGGCATGGCCGCGGCGACACCTCGTCGCTGATAAGGCGTCTTCGCAAGAGTTGATGACGTTTCATTCACTTGCGGACGGGGATGGCATTCGGCATTCCCGCTGCGCCGGTCATGTTCAGTCGAAACTGAATTTCAGGCCGACATAGGTGATGAATGTGGTGTCTCCATCGACGCCGAAACCGTCCATGCCAGCCATGAGGGCGACCTGATCGGTCGCTGCATATTCGATGCCAAGGCCGCTCATCACATCAACGCCATCATCTTTCAAATCAATTTTGTCGACAGCGCTGGAAACCTTTCCTTCAATCTCCCATGAATGTACGCCCAGCTTGGCGCTCAGGCGGGTTCCTTCATGGATATCAAAATGGTATTTGCCAGCTATCCCGACCGATTTTGCGGTTGCGGTGAAGGTGGCGCTTTTAATGAACACATAGTCCTCTCCCTCGGACTTGAATGTAGCGCCCTGCTTGCCTGACAGTTTGGCCTCCCCAAGGTTGGCGAAGAAGCCTTCTACGGCGATGTTGTCGTCAATCTCCCGACCAAAAAAGATGTAGCCGGCTGATGATTTGTTATCGATGGTTGCGCCCTTGCCGGCTGAGATATGATCACTCTCAAGTTCAGCTTGTCCGCCGGCTATGCCGACATAATATCCGTCAGCCTGGACGGCTGTCGTGAAAAGCAGAAACGATATACCCGTGAGGGCGGAAAGAATGCGGAACTGGAGTCTCATCATGCCAATTTCCTCTGATGATGCAGGGATTGGCCAGAAGGGCAGGTCTTGTTAGCACTTTGACTGTCATCACATGGGCACGAGAAAAGTTAATTTAATCAATATGTAAAATGCTTTTCTTGAGAAGGATTGATGCCGGATATGATTCGGTCGCACGGCCCAGCTATCCACAAGGATCAAAATGCACGAAACGATGCTGTCCAATCCGGTTCTGGTTTGGACTTTATTTGTGACATGCGTCGTCGCGCAGGCAACGCCAGGTCCCAACAATCTGATCGTCCTGTCGGCAACGATTTCTGATACGAAAATCGCGGCGCTGAAAACCTATCTTGGTGTCGTGCTGGGGTTTCCGCCCATGGTTCTGGTGATGTCGCTGGTGGTGGCTTATTTCGGTGATACCATCACCACGCAGCTGAACGTGGTGAAATATTTTGGCATTGCATTCCTTCTGTATCTTGCGGTGAAGCTGTTCCTTGC
>JAAZUU010000064.1 GCA_018624035.1 Rhodobiaceae bacterium
ATCGCATCGCGCGGATCACCGCCGATCTCGTCATATAGCGCGTCGGCCGAACCACCGGACCAGAAGGCATCCTCGAACTGGTCGGAATGCCGCCGCTCATTACGTACCGACGTGATCTTCTCGAAGATGATCGCCCAGCACCAGATCGATGCCAGCACCAGGAGAAGCATCACCGCCTTGACCAGCGGGTCGGCGGCCAGGAACAGCCCCCAGATTGTGAGATCGGAACTCGAATGCGCTACAAAACTGTCAACAGATTCCATCTGTGAACCTCATGCCACCCAGCACCCGTCTGGCCGGTGCGCCGCGCCAGACCGGCGCCGCGCCGGCGTTACGGTCCGGAAACGGTGTCGGGTGGCGTGGCGGCCCGTAGCCTGTCAACCACGGCGCTGGGAATCCGCCGGGGCCGTTTCCCGCCATCCTTGCTGGCGGCAACGCACACTATGTCGACGAGAAGTCGGGCAAGAATGTGGCCATCGTCAAAATTCATGATGGTCTGATCGAGCTGCATCGAGGCGCCGCGCAGCGCCTTCATCCGGGTTTCGACCCGCAACGCCGCGCCAAGCCCGGCCGGCGTCAGATAGTCGATGTTCAGCCGCCGCACGACAAGCATCGTCCCGTTGAGCGGCGGCCCCGCATCGCCGGCCAGCGCGGTTTCCTGATTGACGCCGATCAGACGCAAAAAGGATGACCGCGCGCGTTCGGCGAAGGCAAGGTAATTGGCATGATAGACGATGCCACCGGCATCGGTGTCCTCGAACTGCACGCGAAGCGGGTAATGGTGGCACCCGTCGGCGACCCAGCCATCAAGCGATACCCGGCCGTCAATTACCCCGCCGGCGGGGGCGTCACGATCCGTCATCATCGCCGATATCGGTCAGCATATCGAGTTGCCGTGTCGCGGCCGGCGGCGGCGTCAGGCCGAGATACCCCCATCCGGCGCTGGACAGGCAGCGCCCGCGCGGTGTGCGCATCAAAAGTCCGGTCTGTAACAGATAGGGCTCGATCACCTCTTCCAGCATGTCACGCTGCTCGGCCAGCACCGCTGCCAGCGTTTCCACCCCGACCGGCCCACCGGCATAGTTCTCGGCAAGGCAGCCGAGATAGCGCCGGTCCATCGCATCGAGCCCCGCCGCATCGACCTCGAGGCGCCGCAGCGCCGCGTCCGCCACCGCGGACGTCACCTCGTCATGGCCATCGACGGTGGCGATATCGCGAACCCGGCGCAGCAGCCTGCCGGCAATTCGCGGCGTGCCGCGGGCGCGGCCGGCGATTTCCAGCGCCCCGTCCGGGGCCAGCGCCATATCAAGCCGCGCCGCCTGATTTGCAAGGATCACCGCCAGTTCCTCGCGGCCATAGAATTGCAGTCGCATCTGAATGCCGAACCTGTCACGAAGAGGTGTGGTCAGCAGGCCGGCGCGCGTGGTTGCCCCGACAAGCGTGAAGGGCGGCAGATCAATCCGGACCGAGCGCGCCGACGGTCCCTCGCCGATGATCAGATCAAGCTGGAAATCCTCCATCGCCGGATAGAGGACTTCCTCCACCGCCGGGTTGAGGCGGTGAATCTCGTCGATGAACAGCACATCGCGCGGGCGCAGGTTTGTCAGCACCGCCGCCAGATCGCCGGCACGGGCGATAACCGGCCCGGAGGTGGCGCGGAACCCGACACCAAGTTCGGCCGCGATGATCTGTGCCAGCGTTGTCTTACCAAGACCGGGCGGACCATGAAGAAGGCTGTGATCCATCGCCTCGCTGCGCTCGCGCGCGGCGGCGATGAAGGTCTCCAGATTGGCGCGGCCGCCACCCTGGCCGATGAACTCGGCAAGCCGTTCGGGGCGTAGCGCGTTGTCGGCGCGTTCCGGCACCTCGCCACTCACCAGCCGCTCTTCATCCTGCGCCATCTATCTCCCCACTTCCCATTGGCCCACTTCCCATCGGCCCACTTTCTATTGGCCCATTTCCTGAAGCGCCGCCGCGATCAGCGCCGACAGATCATCCTCGGCCACGTTGGCGGCGCGCGCGCGTTGCAGCGCCGCATGCGCCTCGGCGCGGCCATAGCCAAGATTGATCAACGCCGACATCGCATCGGCGCCAACCGAACCGGCCACCGCCCCGCCACCAGCCACGGCCGCAGGCTGCCCGCCGGACACCGGCAAGGCGCCGATCTTCTCGGCAAGTTCATTCACCACCCGTTGCGCCAGTTTCGGTCCGACCCCGTCAGCCCGCGCCACCATCGCCTTGTCGCCGGCCATGATGGCACCCGCCAGATCATCCGGCGTCAGCACCGACAGGATGGCCATCGCCGCCTTCGCGCCGACACCCTGGACAGTGACAAGCAACCTGAAGGCGTCGCGCTCTGCCGGATCGACAAAGCCGAACAGCGTCATGCTGTCTTCGCGTACAACCATGTCGGTCAGCAACGTCACCACCGTTTCGCCAACAGCAAGGCCGGCCTGCGTCTTGCCGGAGACGGTGGCGGCATAACCGACACCGCCAACATCGATGATCAGCATATTGTCGTCGATCCGGACGATGCTGCCGCGAAGCTGTGCGATCATGATCTGCCTCCCGTTCCGCCGCCGGCCTCGCGCGCCAGCGCCGCGGCGATCGCACGTTCAAGTCCCGACCCCGTGTCACCCGATCTGGATGACGGGTACGACGCCGTCATGGCACCGCCATCATCACCGGTATCATGCCCGGTCTCATGCCCGGTCTCATGCCCGGCCGCGATTGCTATCGCCAGCGCGTCGGCCGCATCGGCATTGACAGCCTGCACCGCCAGCAAGCGCGTCACCATGGCCGCCACCTGCGTCTTGTCGGCGGTGCCGGTGCCGACAACCGACTTCTTGACCCGCCGCGCCGCCAGTTCGCGCAAAGGCAGCCCCACCACCGCGCACTGCATCATCGCAACGCCGCGCGCCATACCAAGCTTCAGGGCCGAAGCCGCCGATCGCGCGACAAAGATTTCCTCGATCGCGGCGCAGTCAGGGTGATGGGTGTCGATAACTGTGGCAAGCTCTGTCGCGATGGTCCGGAGCCGGATCTGGTCGGGGGACTTGCTGTCGGGTTTGATGACGCCGTTGGCGACATGCGTCAGCCTGCCATCCAGCAGCGTGATCACACCCCACCCGGTGTTGCGGATGCCTGGATCAATGCCGAGGATCTGCATCCGCCCCCGTCCCGTCAGGCCAGCCTGGCCAGGATCTCGTCGGAGATGTCGAAATTCGAGGATACGTTCTGCACATCATCATTATCATCAAGCGTATCAAGCAGCTTAAGCAAAGTCGATGCGTGGTCCTCGCTGACCTCGACGGTATTCTGCGGCTTCCAGACAAGGCCGGCTTCCGACGGCGCGCCAAACTGCCCTTCAAGGGCCTCGACGACGCTGTTGTAATCCCCGGTCGCGCAGGTGACCTCATGCCCCTCCTCGTCCGACTCGACATTGTCGGCACCAGCCTCGAGGGCCGCCTCGAACATGGTGTCAGCGTCGGTTGCATCGCTGCCATAGATGATCTGGCCAACACGGTCGAACATGAAACTGACAGAACCTGTTTCGCCAAGCGAGCCGCCAAACTTGTTGAAGGCGGCGCGCACCTCGGAAGCGGTGCGGTTCTTGTTGTCGGTCATCGCCTCGACGATCAGCGCGGTACCGCCCGGGCCATAGCCCTCATAGCGGATCTCGTCATAGATCTCGCCCTCGCCGCCTTCGGCTTTCTTCAACACGCGCTCGATGTTGTCCTTTGGCATGTTGGCGGCGCGCGCCGCGGCCAGCGCCGTTCGCAGGCGCGGATTTGACGCCGCATCAGTACCACCACGCGCGGCGACGGTCAGTTCCTTGATCAGACGTCCGAAGATTTTGGCGCGTTTCTTGTCCTGAGCGCCTTTGCGATGCTGGATGTTCTTGAATTTGCTATGGCCTGCCATGGTCCTGCGATCTTTGTTCTACGGTCTGGTTTCCGGTCTGGTTTCCGGGGTCCGGTGTCCGGTTGGAGTGGGTCGAGCCGACGGGCAAAGCGCCGCCGTCCCCGTTGCTATAGCAAATTCGGCACCGGGTGCGCCAGTGGCGATGCACAGCCACCGAGCTGTCTCGCCAGCCTGTCAGATTGTCGGCGTCATCGCCGAGAGACGCCCGCCACGCCGCAGCGGTGCCACCGCCCTGGCAAGGCCTGTCTCGTCACTCTCGACAAGCAGGCCGCACAGCGTCACCTCGCCAAGGGCGACCGACAGGCGCGGCCCGTTCGTGCCGGTGAACCTTGCCGTCGCCGCCTGCTTGTCCATGCCGATCACGCTGTCATAGTCGCCACACATGCCGCTGTCGGTCTGGAACGCCGTGCCACCGGCGAGAATCTGGTGATCCGCCGTCGGTACATGCGTGTGCGTTCCGACCACCATGGTGGCGCGGGAATCGGCATGATGCCCGATGGCCATCTTCTCGGACGTGGCCTCGCCATGGACATCGATCATGATGAAATCGGCATCGCGACCAAGCTGGTTGCGTACCAGCGCCCCGTTCACCGCCGGAAAGACCGGATCGTAATCCGCCATGAACAGATTGGTGATGGCGTTGATGACGACAAGCCGCTGTCCGGCATCATTGGTCACGCAGACCGAACCATGGCCGGGCGTACCCTCGGCCATATTGATCGGCCGTAACAGGCGCGGCGTCGCCTCGATATAGGGAATGATCTCGGACTTGTCCCAGACATGGTTGCCGGTTGTCAGCACATCGATTCCGGCGGCGAACAGATCATCGCAGATGGACGGTGTCACACCGAAACCGCCGGCGGCATTCTCGCAATTGACGACCAGGAAATCCAGCGCCAGCTCGTCACGGAGTGTCGGCACCTGCTCGATCACCGCCTTGCGCGCGGCACGGCCGACAATATCCCCCAGAAACAGAACCCGCATCAGATAAACCCTAGCTTGAGTGATCTTGTGTCATGCCCGGACGTAATCCGGACGGTGTCAGCACCGCGTCAAGCGGCATGTCAAAGGGCCCGACCGGCACCTTATCGACCAGCTGTCCGTCAAAGGCAATGCCGATGGCCGTGACGGTATGCCCGGCATCGCGAAGTCCGGCCAATGTGCGGTCATAGAAACCACCACCATAGCCGAGACGCCAGCAGGCCGCATCAAAGGCCAGCATCGGAGCCAGGATCACCCGCGGC
The DNA here is from genome assembly GCA_018624035.1 of Rhodobiaceae bacterium. Taxonomy (GTDB): domain Bacteria; phylum Pseudomonadota; class Alphaproteobacteria; order Puniceispirillales; family Puniceispirillaceae; genus UBA8309. The sequence continues at coordinate 5,169 of JAAZUU010000064.1, forward strand.
ACGATCACAGGTGCGCTCGGCGATGGCTGGCTTGTTCCATAGGGGCCGCCGACAAGATCGTCACCCGGGGACCAGCGCCGGAATATGAGCGGGCGCCCCGGCGACGGCGTTTCCGGCATCGCGGTCATGATCCCCCGCGCCACAAGCGCCGCGACAAGCGGCAGCGGCGACAACTCGGAACGGATCGGCATATAGGCAGCCACCACGCCGGCGCTCTGCTCACCCTGTGCCAGACGCGTGATGGTGTCGGCCTGCGCGGCAAGCCGCGCCGGCGCCTCAGGATCGGCATCGATCAACGCCCTGCGGGCCGCCGCGGCCCGTTTTCGCAATTCGGCCTTCGCGGCCGCGGGATCGGATGACAGCTCTTGCATGCGGGTAATGACGGCCAATAGGTGACGGAATTGTGGTGACGGGAGCGGGAGGCGGCGGCAACCAGCGCAACCGCCGGCAGCTTCATCCTCTGTGACCTGCAGTGCAGGTGGGCGCCGCGGATAACCGGACCACGATCCGGCCAGAGGCAGCTCCCAAGAGATGATTTATGGCCCCAGGGATCGAAAATCCAAGCGCAAAGCCCAGTTGCCGCACAAGGTCTATCTAGTGGGAAGACAGCCGTGATGCAAGCGCAAGAATCCTGTCCGCCGCGCTTTCCAGTGCCGCCGCCGCCGCGCCGGAATCATCCGCCACGGTTGCCGGGGCGTCGCCGGTCGGGCCACCCTCATGCGCGCGGTCAGCCAGGATCAGCGCCACCATCGCCAACAGGCGCGCCTCGCCAATCTGCCCGACCGAACCCACAAGCGACTGCAATATGGTCTCGATCTCGCCGGCCAGCGATTCGATATGCGCCTCCTCGCCCTCACCGCAGCCAATCTGATAGGGGGTGCCGTTGAGGCGAATGGTGACAATTGACTGGCTCATGCCGTGCCTCCCTCGGTGCCGGAAGCATGCCGCACCCGGTCGATGATCTGCATCGCCGAGGTGAGCTGTTCATCAATCCGGCCGATCTCCGCGATGATCGCGGCGCGATCCACGATGTGGTCGGTGCCGGTCGCATGTGCCTGCTTTTCCAACGGCCGGTTGGCCAGCGCCGCCTCGAGCTGCCGCAACGCGTCTTCCAGCTTGGATTGGGCTTCAGCAAGGCGCGACATGTGCAATCTCCCCAGAGGAATGGTCTGTGACAGGCGCGTCCGGTCCGGATCGGGACGGCGAATCGTGGTGCCGGGGCTGGTGCGCGCGGCAAAGATCACCGGTGCGGGCACCCTGCACCGCCAACGCCAAAGACTGCCCGAAGCGGGGAATCAAATAAAGTCCGATTTTCTATCCCCTCCTTTTCCTTGACTTTCTCTGGCCTGAGAGGCCTGCCCGCCGCGATCACGGCGAGGAATATGTAATCTGAAGGCCGACTCACCAATTGACGAAACGGCGCTGCGAGGGCAGATTGCGGCCTGTCGCCGGTGGCGTCATGAAGACCTTTTCGCCCGCGACATCCTTAGGAGATTTTCATGGTCAATTCCCCCGAGCGTCAGCATATGGCAAATGCCATCCGGGCCCTGTCGATGGATGCCGTCGAAGCGGCGAAATCCGGTCACCCGGGCATGCCCATGGGCATGGCTGATGCCGCCACGGCGCTGTTTGCCGACCATCTGAAATTCGACGCCGCGGCGCCGGACTGGCCGGACCGTGACAGATTCATACTGTCCGCCGGCCATGGCTCGATGCTGATCTATGCGCTGCTGCATCTGACCGGTTACGAAGACATGACGATGGCGCAGATTCGCAACTTCCGCCAGATTGGCGCCATCACCGCCGGTCATCCGGAATTCGGTCATGCCGTCGGCATCGAGACGACGACCGGTCCGCTTGGCCAGGGATTTGCCAATGCCGTCGGTATGGCGATGGCGGAAACGCATCTGGCGGCTCGCCATGGGCGGGACCTTGTCGACCATTTCACCTATGCCATCGCCGGTGATGGCTGCCTGATGGAGGGTGTAAGCCACGAGGCCGCCTCGATGGCCGGTCATATGAGGCTTGGCCGGTTGATCGTGCTGTTCGATGATAACGGCATTTCGATTGACGGCAGCACCGACCTCGCCGTTTCCGACGACACCACGGCGCGCTTCACCGCCTATGGCTGGCAGGTGCTGGCCGTTGACGGGCATGACATGAAGGCTGTGTCTGAAGCCATCGCCGAGGCGCGCGCCGAAGAGGACAGACCGACATTGATCCGCTGCCGCACGGTGATTGGATATGGCGCACCGACCAAGGCCGGCACATCCGGCATTCATGGCGCACCGCTCGGCGGCGACGAGATCGCCGGCACGCGCTCGGCACTTGGCTGGACCCATGAGCCATTCGACATTCCGCAATCGATCATCGACAACTGGCGCGCCGTCGGGGCCCGCGGCCGGGCCGCACGCGAGGCGTGGCAGGCACGCCATGATGCCGCCGACAGCGCCGCCTTCGACGCCGCGTTAGCCGGAGATTTCGACGCCGCCATCGATGACGCTGTCCAGGGATGGAAATCCGCCCTTGCCGCGGACCCGCAGAAAATCGCCACCCGCGTCGCCAGCCAGAAGGCGCTTGACGCGATCGTTCCGGCCTGCCCGGCATTGATCGGCGGCTCGGCCGACCTGACCGGCTCCAACAACACCCGTGCCGGCGGGCAGGACATCTTCAGCCATGACAATCCGGCTGGCACCTATGTCTATTACGGCGTTCGCGAACATGGCATGGCGGCGGCGATGAACGGCATCGCGCTTCATGGCGGGGCGATCCCCTATGGTGGCACCTTCCTGATGTTTGCCGATTATTGCCGTCCCTCGATCCGCCTGTCGGCGCTGATGAAACAGCGCGTTATCTATGTGATGACGCATGATTCGATCGGCCTTGGCGAGGATGGACCAACGCATCAGCCGGTTGAACATCTGGCAGCGCTGCGGGCCATCCCGAACCTTCTGGTTTTCCGCCCCGGCGATGCTGTCGAAACGGCAGAGGCCTGGCAATGCGCGCTGGCCGCGCATGACCGCCCGTCGGTTCTGGCGCTCAGCCGCCAGGGGGTGGAACAGTTCCGCCTTGGCGATCTGACGGCCAACAGGACCGCCGAGGGTGCCTATGTCGTCGCCGGCAGCGATCAGGCCAGCGATCAGGCCAGCGATCAGGAGAGACAGGTGACGATCATGGCCTCCGGATCGGAGGTCGGCATCGCGCTTGCCGCCCGCGACCAACTGGCGGCCGACGGGATCAACGCCAGCGTGGTGTCGGTTCCCTCGATGGAATTGTTCCGGCAGCAGGACGCCGCCGCGCGTGAGGCCATTCTTGGCACATGTCCGCGCATCGCGGTCGAGGCGGCGATCCGCCAGCCATGGGACTGGATGCTGCGCGACGGTGACGATTTCATCGGCATGGACGGGTTTGGCGCATCAGGACCTGCCGGTGCGCTGTTCGAGCATTTCGGCATCACCGCCGACGCCGTGGCGGCCCGCGCAAGAGCGATGCTTGCCTAGCACCACGACACCGGAAAGACGACAAGCAACATGAGGACAAGGCTTTGACTATCCGACTTGCAATCAGCGGCTTCGGCCGTATCGGGCGCATGGTTCTTCGCGCCCTTGTGGAAACACAGCGCAAGGATGTCGAAATTGTTCTGGTCAACACCCCCGGCCCGGTCGAGACCTCGGCACATCTCTATGAATTCGACTCCGTGCATGGTCGCGCCCGCGCGCCGGTCAGCCATGGTGACGGCTGGATGGATGTCGGCACCGGCCGCATCGCGATGACGCATGAACGCGACCCGTCGATGATCCCGCATGCCGATCATGGCGTCGACATCGTTCTTGAATGTTCGGGCAGGTTCAACAACCGCGAGAAAAGCGCCGCGCATCTTGCCGGCGGCGCGAAGCGTGTTCTGGTCTCGGCGCCCTGCAAGGATGCCGACGCCACCATCGTCTATGGCGTCAATCACCATGAGATCACGCCCGATCAGCTTGTCCTCTCGAACGCCTCCTGCACCACCAACTGTCTGGCGCCTGTCGCCAAGGTGATGTCGGACTCGGTTGGCATCGAGGCCGGCTACATGACGACCATCCATGCCTATACCGGCGACCAGCCGACGCTTGATACAAGCCACAAGGATCTGCGGCGGGCCCGCGCCGCCGCGATGTCGATGATCCCCACCTCGACCGGCGCCGCGCGATCGGTTGGCGAGGTGTTGCCGCATCTTCGCGGCCGCATGAACGGGTCGGCCATCCGCGTGCCGACCGCCAATGTCTCGGTTGTCGATTTCGGCTTCACCTCGAACCAGGACACCAGCACGCAGGAAGTCAACGCGTTGCTCAGGGCCGCCGCCGAAGGACCGCTGAAAGGCGTTCTGGGAATCAATGAGCGGCCGCTTGTCTCGATTGACTTCAACCATGACCCGCACAGTTCGATCGCCGATCTGACACAGACGCATGTCATGAATGGCCGCCTTGTCCGGGTTCTTGCCTGGTACGACAATGAGTGGGGTTTTTCATGCCGGATGCTGGACAACGCGGCCGAAATCGGCAAAACACTCTAGCCATTCACCATAGTGCGACATCGAGGCCCCGCCCCGATGCCATCATTACGCCGCCCGACGCGGCATGCCTGCAACGAGGTTCAAGATGAAACTGAACGGTAACGCCATCAAGCCCGGCAATGTCATCGAACATAACGGCCGGCTGTGGAGCGCGGTCAAGGTCGAGCATGTGAAGCCGGGCAAGGGTGGCGCCTTCGCCCAGATCGAGCTTCGCGACATTCGCGACGGCACCAAGCTGAATGAGCGCTTCCGCTCCTCGGAAACGGTCGAACGGGTGATCCTCGAGGAACTGGAATGCACCTTCCTCTATGATGATGGTGACAATCTGGTCTTCATGCACAGCCAGACCTATGAACAGATGGCGATCAGCCGCGACATGGTCGGCGACAGCGCCGCCTTCCTGCAGGACGGCATGACGGTGACCGTCAACAGCCATGAGGGCGAAGCCATCTCGGTGCAGCTTCCCGACAAGGTGGTGATGGAGGTTGTCGAGGCCGATGCCGTGGTCAAGGGCCAGACAGCATCCTCAAGCTACAAGCCGGCCATTCTCGAAAATGGCGTGCGGGTGCTTGTGCCGCCGCATATCGAGGCCGGCACACGCATCGTCGTCCGCCCCGAGGACGCAACCTATGTCGAGCGCGCCAAGGACTGACCTGCACGGCACTGAATCGCCCCGCTTCGGGCCCAGAAAAGAAAGTACAGCTATGGCCAGCCAATCGGCGTTGATCAACGTCATGCAGAAAGCCTCGATCTATGCCAGCAAGGGGCTGCTTCGCGATTTCGGCGAAGTCGAAAATCTGCAGGTCAGCCGCAAGGGCCCCGGCGATTTCGTCAGCCGCGCCGACATCAATGCCGAAAAGACAATCCGGCGCGAGCTGTCAAAGGCCCGGCCCGACTGGGGATTCCATCTCGAGGAAGGCGGTATTGTCGAGGGATCCGATCCCGAGGCGCCTGTCTGGGTGGTCGACCCGCTGGACGGCACGACGAATTTCCTGCATGGCATCCCGCATTTCGGCATTTCGATCGCCGTTATGGAAACCGACGCCCAGGGTCGGCGGACGATCATGGCAGGCAGCATCTTCGACCCGGTGAAGAACGAGTTCTTTCATGCCGAGAGGGGCAAGGGCGCATACCTGAATGAAAGGCGGCTTCGCGTGTCCGGACGCCGGGCGATGGCGGATTCGCTGTTTGCCACCGGCATACCGTTCCTTGGCCGCGGCGAAGAGGCCGAGCATGCGGCCTTCCTGAAGGAGCTCGGCAACGTCATGGCGGTCAGCTCGGGCGTGCGCCGCAACGGCGCCGCCGCGCTCGATCTTGCCTGGGTGGCAGCCGGCCGGTTTGACGGATTCTGGGAACGTGGGCTCAGCCTGTGGGACATCGCCGCCGGCGTCATTCTGGTTCGCGAGGCAGGCGGCTTCATCTCCGATTTCGCCTCGCGCGACAAGGCACTGGACAGCGGTGACGTTGTCGCCGCCAACCCGTCCATTCATGGCGACCTGATCCGCCTGCTGCGCGGCTGATTGCATCCGGCCTCATTCCTGCCATTCTTTGACAGCAGTTTGCAGATGTCATTTCATCTGCCGTACCACGCCGTTATGGGAGACCAGGCCATGATGACCGACCCGCGACGCTATCTTGTGCGCATGCTTATCTTCCTGTTGATAGTTGTCGCCATCGCGGCGCTGCTTCATGCACCCCTGTGGCGCGCTTTCATGGGCAACCCGGCGTTGAACGGGGTGATTGTCGGCGCGCTCGGCCTTGGCATCATCTACGCCTTTCGCCAGATTCTGCGACTGGTTCCCGAGCGGCGGTGGCTGACCGGCATCCAGAAGACCGGCAAACTCGACAACCGGCAGGTGAAGCCGGTACTGCTGGCGACGGTCAACGCCATGCTGGCCGACCAGCGGCAGGAAGCCCAGCTTTCCGCACTGTCGCTTCGCTCGGTTCTCGACGGTGTCGCGGCACGACTTGACGAAGGACGCGAGATTTCGCGCTATATGATCGGGCTGCTGGTATTTCTCGGCCTTCTCGGCACCTTCTGGGGGCTGTTGCAGACAATCGGCGCTGTCGGGCTTGTTGTCGGCTCGCTTGACACCGCCGGCACCGATTTCGAAGCCATGATGGCCCAGCTTAAGGGTGGTCTCGACGCACCGCTGTCGGGCATGGCGACGGCATTCTCGTCATCGCTGTTCGGTCTCGCCGGATCTCTCATCCTCGGCTTTCTTGACCTCCAGCTTGGCCAGGCGATGGGGCGTTTCTTCAATGAGCTGGAAGACTGGCTGTCCGCCTTTGCCCGCTTCAATGATGGCGGGCCGGCCGGCAATGAAAGCGTCACGCCTCTGGCCGGCGGGATGAGCGAGGAAGCCGCCCGCTCACTGATCCATCTAGGCAATTCCATTGCCGCTGGCGAGGATAACAGGCAGCGTGTCCTTGAACAGCTGTCCAGCATCAACATGACGCTGGCCGCGCTGAACGAGGCGATGACGGACGACCGGCGGCTTCGCGAGCAGCTGGCGCAGCTGAACGCCGGCATCGCCCATCTGGCGGCCGATCTGCGCGATGACCGGACACGCTCGGCCGACGCCGTCAGTGCCGAGCTGAGGTCACTGTCGAACGCCATCAACAAGATGGCCGGTACGACCTCTCGCGGCACCCGCCAGACGAAAGGGTCCTGACGATGGCGCTGGCGCGGCTCGGCGGCGCCCGCCGCCCTGACAGCTATACCTGGCCCGGCTTTGTCGACGCGCTGGCGACCTTGCTGATGGTCATCATGTTCGTGCTTCTCGTGTTCGTGCTGATTCAGGTCAACCTTGCCTATCGGGTGGCCGGCCAGGACGCGACGATGAATGACATGCGCGCGCAGATCGCCAGTCTTGGCGAATTGCTGAACCTCGAGCGCAAGGCGAATGACGATCTGGCGGCGGAACTGGCGCGCATTTCGCGGAATCTTGCCGAGGCCACGCGCGAGCGTGACGCGCTGGAGGCGCAGCTCGCCGATACCAGCACCACCCTTGAGCAGCGCGAAGCCGAGGTTGCGCGCCTGACCGCCCTGCAGGAGGACAGCCGGACGGCGCTGGCGGCGACCGAGGCCACGCTCGCCGATCGTCTTGCCGCGCTGGAAAGCGCCAGGGCGGCGCTGGCGGAGTCGCAGGAACGGATCGCGACACTTGAACTGACACTCGAGGAACGGGTCGCCGCTCTCGAGGCAAGCGAGATACAGCGTCAGAAGGCCGAAAGCGACCTTGCCGAGGCGGCTGACAGGAACACGCTGTCACTGGCGAGGATCGGCGAGCTTGAGGAAAGGAATGCCGCCTCGCAGGCTGAAATCGTCCGGATGACCAACGCCCTTACCGCGCTGCGGCGGCGGATCGAGGAGCTGACCAACCTGCTGGCCGAAAAGGAGGCTCAGGCCGCGCGCGACAAGATCGCCATCGCCAGCCTTGGCAAATCGTTGAACAATGCGCTGGCCTCGCGCGTTCAGGAGCTGCAACGCTTCCGCTCGGAATTCTTTGGCCGGTTGCGCGACATCCTTCGCGGTCGCGACGATGTCCGGATCGTCGGTGACAGGTTTGTCTTCCAGTCCGAGGTCCTGTTCGCACAGGGGCAGGCCAACATCGCCGCCGAGGGTGAGCAGCAGCTTGCCCAGCTCGCCATTGCGCTGAACCAGATTGCCGCCGAGATTCCCGAGGATATCGACTGGGTTCTGCAGGTTGAGGGCCATACTGACGATATCCCGGTGCGGGCCGGGCGTTTCGCCGACAACTGGGACCTGTCGACCGAGCGGGCGCTGTCGGTGGTTCGTTTCCTTGCGACGCAGGGCCTGCCGCCAAACCGGCTCGCCGCCGCCGGCTATGGAGAGTTTCAGCCGCTTGACAGCGCCGGAACCGATGAGGCGCGGCGGCGCAACAGGCGAATCGAAATGAAGCTGACACAGCGTATTTCCGGCAATTGACCTCAACCTTCACCTCAATGTGAGGTGACGCCCGGCTTTCCTTAACCGTGGCATGACTTACCTGAAAGGATGATCTTTTCAGGTAAGTCATGCATCCGGTCAGGCAGATTGACTGTCATGGCGGTTGGGTTGATATGCGCCATGACGAGGGTCCTGCCGGCTGTTTCATGCAGCCCCGACAGCCCTTGCGCGGCATCGGCCATTGACGGGTTTTTCCTGCCTTTGATCACCACAAGCCTCGGCGAGCCCCACCGGGGTCCGCTGGCCCCGCCAACGCTGCCATCCGCGCGGCGCGTCACCATCATACTAGAGGCGCTGCCGGACGAGCCTGCGCCTGCATCGCCGGTTCGGCCGGTGACCGAACCGATGCAGAGACTGGCGGTTACGCAGACCCTCGTCGCCGGGGCACTTTCCGATGGCGGGGAGGCGGACATGTTCTTTGAATTATTGCCGGTTGCCGATCCGGCGCGGAATGTCCTGCCGGCCCGAAAAACATTGTCGGAACTTGATCTGATGCCGGCCGAGGGTGACCGCGGCATCCTTGTGATGACACATCTTGTGGTGCTGCCAGCCGGCGATGCCTGGCCCCTGAAATCACTGTCGCAGCCGGTGGCCATGCGGATTACATGCGGCGTCTGTGGACCGGACGGTGACTTTCTGCGTTTTGACGGCACCGCCAGGTTGGAGATTCAGGTCAGGTCTTCTGGCAAGGGCAGGATCAGCGATATCGATCTGCGTGGCAGCGGCGGGCAGACCGCCCATGGCGAGATGGATTTCACACTCCATGAATCGAACGGAAATGTCCTCACCGCCGAGTTGGCGATGCTACGGCTTGCGATCGATCAGGACAGGATGGATCTGGCGACCCGCCTTCTGGTATGGCGCGACGCGCGACAGGTGATGGAAGGTGTCTTTATCGGAATTCCAACCGGGGATTCGCTCGACAAGGGCGCTTTCGCCGGTCAGTTCAGCGGCGCCGGATGCATGCCTGTCCGCGGCGTCGAGAACTGAAGATCGGCCAGATGTCGATAGAGCGGCGATTCATTAATCAGCTGTTCGTGCGTTCCCGAGGCGACAATCTGCCCACCATCAAGAAGAAAGATACGGTCCGCCCGGATCACCGTTGCAAGACGATGTGCGATGACGATCGAGGTGCGGTCCTTCATCAACGCTTCCAACGCCGTCTGAACCGCCGCTTCCGAGCGTGCATCCAGCGCGCTTGTCGCCTCGTCGAGAAGCAGCAGTCCCGGATCGCGCAGGATCGCACGCGCGATGGCGATGCGCTGGCGTTGGCCACCTGACAGGCGAACGCCTTTCTCGCCAACAGGCGTGTCATAACCCTGATCAAGTGCCGTGATGAAGTCATGCGCCTCGGCCTTGCGCGCGGCGGTGACGATCTCTGCCTCGTCTGCGTCCGGGCGACCAAAGGCGATGTTATCACGAATGCTTGTCGAGAACAGCGCCGGGTCCTGCGGCACCAGCCCGATGAAGTCGCGGATGGCGACAAGGTCGAGATCACGAAGATCCTGACCGCCAAGCCGCACCCGACCAGCGCCCGGATCATAGAAGCGGAGCAACAGGTGGAACAGCGTGGACTTTCCGGCCCCGCTCGGGCCGACAAGCGCCACCCGCTCACCGCGCCTGACGGCAAGGTCGACACCGCTCACCGCCGGGCGGGACGTGCCGGCGGGATAGGCGAAATCGACAGTTTCGAATTCACAGGCAATCTCGTGATCACGTGGCAGCGAAACCGGTTGCTCAGGCAGTGGCAGGCTTGCCGATGCCTGCAGCGCCTGCGCGATCCGCTCGGCGGCGCCGGCGGCACGCTGCAGTTCACCTGCCAGTTCCGACAGAAAGCCGGTCGAGGCAGCCACAAGGAAGGCATAGAACACAAAGGATGACAGATCGCCGGCGCTGATCCGCCCGGCCAACAGATCCTGCCCGCCAATCCAGAGAATGGCCGCGATGCCGCTGAAAACGAGAAAGATGATGATGCCGCTCATCCAGCCCCGCAGCCTGACCCGTGCCAGCGCGGCGTCAAGACTGGAATCCACCGCCTCGTCGAACCGCTCACGCATCAGACCCTGGCGTCCAAAAGCCTGCACGGTGCGGATGGCCGAGACGGTTTCCTCGGCCTGGACAGCGACATCGGCAAGCCGATCCTGAGCCAGCCGCGAGGCCCGCCGAAGCCGCCGCCCGAGGAAAATCAGCGGGACCACGACCATCGGCACCACAACCAGCACGACAAGCGACATTTTCGGACTGGACAGAACCAACATCACCAACCCGCCACACAGCAGCATGACGTTGCGCGCCGCCATCGAGATGGTGGAGGTCATGACCATCTGCACAATCGCGGTGTCGGTGGTGATGCGCGCCAGCACATCGCCGGTACGGGCCGTCTCATACCAGGCCGGCGACAAACTCAGCAGATGGCCGAAGAGCGCCTGCCTGATATCGGCAAGAACGCGTTCGCCGATCTGGTTGACAAGGGTGGTGCGAAGATAACTTCCGGCGGCGAGGAC
>JAAZUU010000065.1 GCA_018624035.1 Rhodobiaceae bacterium
ATCTTCGTGTCTACGCCAATCACGACCCGACCGGCGTTGCCATTGGCGGCGCCATGAAGAATGTTATCGCCATCGCCGCCGGCTGCGCCGCCGGTCTTGGCCTCGGCGACAATGCGCGGGCGGCGCTGATCACCCGCGGGCTTGCCGAGATGGCGCGCCTTGCCGGCGCTGCCGGCGCGAGGCCCGACACAATCTACGGCCTGTCCGGAGCCGGCGATCTGGCGCTGAGCTGTGCCGGCCCACATTCCCGCAACATGGCCTATGGGCTGGCCCTCGGTCGCGGCGAGACACCCTTGGCAGGACTGGCCGAGGGGCGTCACAGCGTGGCGGTGCTGGCGGCGCGTGGCCGCGAGCTTGGTGTCGAGCTCCCCATCACCGCCGGGGTCGACAGCGTCGTCAATCAGGGCGCCGAGCTGGGTGCCGTGGTGGCCGGTCTTCTGGCGCGGCGGGCCGGCGTTGAATAGTGGCTGACAGACCTCGGTTCCAGAGATAACCGTGCAAGGCGGCATGGCGGAAAGGCAGGACAGGATGAATTACTGGCTGATGAAATCGGAACCCTCGACCTGGCCATGGGATGACCAGCAGGCGAAGGGAGACGAGGGTGAAGGATGGGACGGGGTGCGCAATTATCAGGCGTCGAACAATATGAAGGCCATGGACATCGGCGACCTTGCCTTCTTCTATCATTCGGTGAACGAGAAGCAGATTGTCGGCATTGTCGAGGTCATCGAGCTGTATCACCCCGATCCGACCGACGCCAGCGGGCGTTTCGGCATGGTCACGGTGAAAGCTGTCAGAAGCATGTCACGGCCAGTCACGCTGGCCGAGATCAAGGCCGATGAACGCCTTGCCGAGATGGCGCTTGTCCGCCAGTCGCGACTGTCGGTAACACCGGTGACCGCCGACCAGTGGGCCATTCTCATGGAGATGGGCGACACCGCCCTCTGACCGCCCTGAACCGGTCAGTCGTCGCTGGAAGAGGTGTCGCGGCGGATGAAATAGAGGTTCCGCAGATAAATGAACAGCCCGAGGCCCTGACCGCAGATGATGACCGGGTCCTGCCGCCAGATGGCGTAGAGAAGCAACACCGCCCCGCCGCCGATCGAGAAATACCAGAAGGCGATCGGGATCACCGATTTCGCCTGCTTTTCCGATGACAGCCACTGGATGATGAAGCGCATCGCGAACAGGCCCTGGCCGGCAAAGCCGACAACGATCATGATCCGTTCCGGATTGGTGACCAGGCTGTCAGGAAGAAAGGGCAGGATCGTGACAAGCAGGCTGGCAAAGGCGCGCGCGCCGGCCTCGATCTGCGCTGAGAGAAGGGCAATCATCCGCCGGTGTCCTTGCTGTTGGCCGTGACCTCGGTCACCTCGCCCTGACGCGGGGCGCGGCGAAGCAGCCAGATCACGCCGAAGATATCACTGATCCCGACCACCAGACGGTCAAGAATCCGGTATTTGGACGTGCCACGAAGCCGTGGACGATGTGCCACCTCGACACCGATCACAACACCGCCATGCCGACGCACCAGGCTCGGCATGAAGCGGTGCATATGGTTGAAGAAGGGAAGCTGCAGAAACAGCGCGCGGTGCAGCACCTTGATACCGCAACCGCTGTCGGGATGGGTGTCGGCAAGCAGGCTGCGCCGGATCCAGCGTGCGGCGCGCGAGGCGAACAGCCGCATCGCACTGTCCTGACGCCGGGCGCGAATGCCGGCGGCCATGCCGATGACGCCGGTCTCGCCGGTATGTTCGATCAGCGCGGCTTCAAGCGCCGGCAGGTCGGCAGGTACATTCTGGCCATCTCCATCAAGCACGCCGATCAGAGTTCCGCGCGCGGTCAACAAAGCCGAGCGTATGGCCGCGCTCTGTCCGGCGCGGTTCCGGTGCCGCAGCACTCGCAATTCGGGAATGTCGGCGGCGCACCCGGCAAGCTCGGCCGGGCTGTCATCGGTGCTGGCATCATCAACATAGATGATCTCGAACCGCCGTCCGGCCAGCGCGGCAGCGATTTCCTCGACAAGCGGACGGATATTGCCGGCCTCGTTCATGACCGGCACAAGCACCGAGATCTCGATCGCGGATGGCGTATTGGCGTCGGCCTTGGCTCGGGTCATGAAGGCACACTCGGCAGCGGCGGGAATAACGGCGTGGACACTTGCGTTTCTTTACCCACTCCCGCCGCGCGGGTCAAACGCATCGGCGCGATAAAGGAAAATTAACACATCCCTGCCCTTTGACATGTTGAAACCCTCAATCTGGTGGAAGGCCTCGACTTTCAGCCCCAGACTGCCTGCCATATCAAGAAAACCGGGCTGCTGGTCACGCTCGACAATGGCCAGCCCGCCCGGTGCCTCGGCGAGGAACAGCGCCGCCTCGCCACCATCGACAAGCAGAAGGTCGCGGCCGAGATGAAAGACAAGCGAGGGTTCGTGGAACCCGGCGGCGGCGATGGCCGGCGGCGACGCACCGGCCTTGGCGACGACATTGTCGATGGCCCGCGCCAGATGAATACGCGACAATGACGGGATCAACCCGCCGATGGCGATCAGATTCATCACCGCGCCGGCGGCAATCACCATCGCAACAGGCCGGATGCCACCCCGACGGTGCCAGACAATGCCCTGCCACAGCGCCAGCCCGGCCATCAGCGCGCACAGCAGGGCAAAGACAAAGGCTCGCCCGCCCGTCACCCCGCCATAGGTAAGGGCAGCCCAGGCAAAGCAAGCGACGAGAACCGGCCCGGTGGCCAGCATCACAGCCTCGCCAGCAAGCGCCAGCCAGCGTCGTGCGACCGCCCGCATGCCACCTTTCGCCACGCCGGCAAGCGGCGCGTCGACGGCACAGACAAGAAGCACCATGATCGCTGGCACCACCGGCAGCGGATAATGCGGCAATTTGGTTGGCACGAATTCAATCACCACCCAGAAGGGAAGAATCCAGGCCAGCAGAAACCGGCTTTCGACATGCGACAGCAGAAGTGGCATCTGGCTGAGGGCGCGCGGCAGCAGTAGGCTGGCCGGCCAGAGCAGGATCGCTGCCAGAACAAGATAGCTGCCGACCGGCGCGCCATGCGATTCCTGGCCGCTCTGCACCTTGGCCAGAAAGTCACCGCGAAAGGCAATGTCAAGAAACGCCCCGTCGGTCGCCAGCGTCACCAGCACCGCCCAGGGAAGCGTGACCAGACACAGGATCAGCAGACCGCGGCCGGCCCGCAACATGCGAAGCCATGTCAGATTCCGATGCCAGGCCGACAGCGCGGCGACGGTCGTCAGCGCCAGCAGCGGCGCCACCGGCCCCTTGACCAGAACCGCCGCCGCCATCGGCAGCCATACCCACAGATAGGAATGATAGGAAAGCCGGCGCCCATGCTGCCAGGCCCGGTAAATCTGCATCAGCCCGTATTGCTGCATCAGGCACAGCAACATCAGCACCGAATCCGTCTTCGCCAGATGCGCCTCGGCGAAGACGACCAGCGCGCCGCCACAGGCGGCCGCGGCCAGCACCGCGCGCGGCGGTTTGTAGAGCGTCCGTGCGATGCGATAGGTGCCATAGACCGCCAGCAGCATGGCCAGCAGGCTCGGCAGCCTGTAGGACGCGATGTCATCCTCGCCGAACAGGGATGCCGAAGCAGCCTGAAGCCAGTAAATGCCGGCCGGTTTCTTCGCCCGCAGCTCATCCTGAAAGCGAATGGTGACAAGATCGCCGGTCTGCGCCATCTGTTTGCTGGCCTGGGCAAAGCGTGACTCGTCGCGATCCATCGGCGGCACGGTCTGATGGCCGATCAGAACAGCGGCGGCAAGACATGCCAGCACCAGCAGCAAAGCCGATTTTTTGAATGGCACGGTCACGGACGATCCCCCGGATGGCCGGTCGCCTATGCGTCAGGTGACCGCCTGACGGTTAAAGCATTTTTTCGGCCTGTTTGCCATATCAATTGCCTGCGTGGATCGCCGGATGTAGGGTGGCATCGCGTCACCATCCGGCAATGGGATCATGACCGACACCTCCTCAGGAAATGCTGACAGACGCTCCTGGCGGCAGCAAACGGGCTGGCGCCGCCTCTGGTCCATTTCATGGCCGATCATCATCGCCAATGTGACCTTCCCGCTGGTCGGCGCGGCCGACGCCGCGATGATGGGGCGGCTTGACGATCCCAGCTTTGTCGGCGGCGTCGCGCTTGGCAGTCTGGTCTTCAATTTCATCTATTTCGGGCTTGGGTTCCTGCGCATGTGCACAACCGGGCTTGTCGCCCAGGCACAGGGACGGGGCGATCTGCGGGAGATCGAGAACCACCTTGTCCGCGGGCTGATCCTAGCCTTGTGCCTTGGCGTTATCTTTGTCGTCGCCACGCCGGTCGTGAATATGATTACCGGCGCGCTGCTGACCGCCAGCGAGGGTGTCGAGTCGCTGATGCGGCACTATGTTGGCATCCGCATTCTGGCCGTGCCGGCGGCACTGGCGAACATGGTTCTCCTTGGGTGCATTTTCGGGCGCCAGCATATGCGTCTGGCGATGGCCCAGATCATTTTCATCAACCTTGTCAATCTGTCGCTGAACCTGTTCTTCGTGCTTGGCCTCGGGATGACGATCGAGGGCGTGGCGCTGGCGTCGGTCCTGGCGCAATGGACCGGGCTTGCGTTCACGCTTGGACTGGTATCCCGGCACTGGCACGACCTTCTTGGCGGGGCTGGGCAGCGCATTTTCACGCGCCGACCGGCCTGGTTCGATCCGGCGGCCTTTCTGCGGTTTTTCGAGATTGGCGGCGACATCACCATCCGGACGGTGCTGATCCTTCTCAGCGAGGCGGTGCTGCTGAATATGGCGGCGGATATCGGGGATCTGTCACTCGCCGCGATGCAGCTCATCCTCGTCATGTTCGGACTGATCTGCTTCACGCTGGACGGGTTTGCCCACGCCGCCGAGGCGCTTGTCGGAGAGGCGGTCGGACGCCGCCATCTGCCGATGCTCGAGCGGGTGGTGCGCCGGACCAATGTCATGGCGGGCTGCACGGCGCTTGTGATCAGCGCCATTGTCTGGTTCGCCGCGCCCTGGATTGTCGGCCTCCTGACCTCGCAAGAGGATCTTGCCGCCCTGACGCTGGCGCACTGGCACTGGGCGGCGCTGCTGCCGCCGATCTCCTTCCTCGCCTTCCAGATGGACGGTGTGTTCATCGGTGCCACAAAAAGCCGCGAGATGCGCAACGCGATGCTCGTCTCGGCCGCGCTGTTCGCTGTCGCCGTGTTGCTGCTTGGCGGGCTTGGACTGAATGGCCTTTTTGCCGCCTTTACGATATATCTCGGGTTGCGCGGTATTACCTTGCAGATGCGTATGGGGCGTGTCCGCGCACTCGCCGCCCCGCACCCGATGGATGACTCATGACCAGATTTCCGCTTCGCGAACCAGATGAACTCGGCCTTGTCACGGATGACCTGGACGCCCGCCCCCTGCGCCTGCTGACATCGCAGGAATATGACTCCTGGCATGATGATGCCGACCCGGCCACACGTGACTGGATCGCCGCCAGCGGCTTTGTCGCCAAGGCCGGCAAGGCCTGTCTTCTGCCGGCAACAGGACGGGATTCTGATCGTGATGGTGCTGTCGGGATCATCGATCCGGCAAATGCCATCTGGGATGCTGCCGCGATCGCCGCCGCGCTGCCGGCCGGGCGATGGTCTGTGGCCGGGCCATGCGATCCGGCACTCGACCTTGCCGCGGTCGGCCTTGGATGGGCGCTGGCGCAATACAGATTCACCACCTATCGCGAGACGCCGGACCGGGCGCTCCGCGAATTCAGCCTTGCCGCGATATCGGGCGATGCGGCGCGCCGGCATGTGACCGGGCTTGCCACCGGCACCGCTTTTTGCCGCGACCTGATCAACGCGCCACCCAACCATATGACGCCGGCCGGGCTCGAGGCGGCGGCACGGCATCTCGCCGAACGGTTTGGTGCCGCCATAGAGGTCACCGCCGGCGAGGCGCTTGCCAGCGGCTATCCCGCCATCGACACAGTGGGGCGCGCCGCCGAGATCGCGCCGCGGTTGATCGACCTGCGCTGGGGTGACAACGGCCCGAAAATCACCCTCATCGGCAAAGGGATCACCTTTGACTCGGGCGGGCTGGACCTGAAGCCGTCAAAGGCGATGGAGCTTATGAAAAAGGATATGGGCGGAGCGGCGACAGTGCTTGGCCTTGCCAACGCTGTGATGATGGCCGAACTGCCGGTGCGGCTGCGGGTTCTCGTGCCGGCTGCGGAAAACGCGGTGTCATCGAAATCGATGCGGCCGCTTGATGTCATCGACACCCGCGCCGGTCTGCCGGTCGAGGTCGGCAACACCGACGCCGAGGGGCGGCTTGTCCTTGCCGATGCGATCACGCTGGCCTGCGAGGACGAGCCCGACTTCATGATTGATTTCGCCACGCTGACCGGCGCCGCGCGGGTGGCGCTCGGCACCGAACTGCCGGCGCTGTTCGCCAATCGCGATGATACCGCCCACGGCATCATGACGGCGGCAGAAACGGCGGCCGACCCGCTCTGGCGGTTGCCGCTGTTCGAGCCCTATGAACGGCATCTCGATGCCGGCCATGTGGCGCTGTCCAGCACCGGCCCGTCGGGCTATGGCGGGGCAATCACCGCGGCACTGTTCCTCCGCCGCTTCGCCGGCAAACACACGAATTGGGCGCATATCGATGTGATGGCATGGAACCTGGCCGCCCGTCCGGGCAGGCCCAGGGGCGGCGAGGCGATGGGGCTTCGCGCGCTGTTCACCTATATCGAGGGCCTTGCCGGCTGAAACCGCCGCGCTGTCAGTAGCCGCGCGCCCAGTCGACCCGGTTCGCCGGCTCCTCGCCGTCCATCATCCGCTGAATTGCCTGCGCCACCTGGTCGGCCGCCGAGGTGGCATTTGTCTGCGCCGCCACATGCGGCCAGACGCGCACCTTCGAATGCGTCCAGAACGGGTGCTCGTCCGGCAGCGGTTCAACAGCAAACACATCCAGAGCCGCCCCGCCAAGCCGTCCCGAATCGAGGGCGGCCAGAAGATCGTCATCATTCACCTGCGGACCGCGCCCGCCATTGATGATGAAGGCTCCCGGCGCCAGCCGGCCGAAAAAATCCGCATTCATGATGCCGGTTGTCTGCGGGGTCAGCGGCAGTACCGACACAACAATGTCGAGATTGTCGGCGAAATCGGCAAGCTGGTCCATACCGACAAAGATGTCCACGCCGTCGATCTGTTTCGGCGATCTGGCAAAGCCGCGGACGTTGAACCCCAGCGCCGCGAACCGCCGCGCGATGACCGTGCCGATGGCCCCGACACCGAGGATGCCGACACGTGCGCCGGTGGCCGGCCGTTGCGGCAGTGATCGCCAGTCCCGCGCCGCCTCCTGGGCACGATACGCGGCCCCGTCACGCCAGAAATCCAGCGCATTCAGGATCGCCCAGTGGCTGAGCGCGTTGGCCATGTCGGGGTCGATCAGACGCACCAGCGGAATGTCGCGCGGCACGGTGCTGTCGCGCATCATATGGTCGACACCCTGGCCCTGCATGATGATGCCGCGAAGATTGTTACAGTTCGCAAAGGCGTCTGGCGGCGGTGCCCAGACAAGCGCAACATCGCTCGCCGCACCTGCCTCGCTCAGCAATTCATTGATCTCGAATGCCGGCAGCCTTGTGGCAAGTGAGGATTCCCACTCGGCAATGGCGCTGGCATTCCCGTAAAAGCCGATCCGGATCATCGCAACCTCCCTGTCAGCTCTCGCCCCTCACGATGGCAAGCGCCTCGGCGTGAAGCTCCGGTGTCGCCGCGGCAAGCAGGCTTGTCGTCTCGCGCATCGATACCGGTGCCCCGGTCTTGTCGGTGACAACACCGCCAGCAGCACGAATCACCTGCACCACCCCCATGATGTCATGTGTTGCCAGCCCGTCTTCGAGAACAAGATCAAGATGACCGGCGGCCAGCAGAGCGTAATTGTGGCAATCGCCGCCATAGCTGTTGGTCGCCGCGCCGGCGCTGAGTCTGTTGAAGGCATCAAGGCTGTCAGCAAGAAGCGCTTCCGGCGCGGTTGTGGCAAGCCGCGCCCGGCGGAGCGTCGTGACGTCGCTGGTGCCGATGGCCACGCCGTTCAGTGTCGCGACATCGCCCACCGCCACATAGGTTTCATCCAGCATCGGCATATCGATCAGACCGGCAATCGGCATATCATTCCTGACCAGCCCGACAAGCGTGCCGAACACCGGCCTGCCGCAGATGAAGGCGCGGGTGCCGTCGATCGGGTCGATAATCCAGACATAGCCGCTGCTGCCATGATGCGGCGCATGCTCCTCGCCAAGGATGTCGTCATCGGGGAATTGCGCGATAAGAGCGTCACGAAGCGCGAGTTCGGCCGATTTGTCGGCAAGCGTCACCGGCGAATCATCGGCTTTCCATTCGATGGTGCCGCCGCTGCGAAACCAGCTCGAGATGACCGGCCGGCTGACCGCCGGAAGTCCCCCAAGAAAATCAGCCAGCTCGGCATTGCTGAGCTGGCTGTGGATTCGGCTTGTGTCCGACACGACGCCTCAGCTGCCACTTTCGGCGGCAATCTGCTCGGCCGTCGGCAGGGCGGCAGGCGAATCTGCCTGCTGGCGCAGATAGGCAATCATGTTGGCGCGATCCTGCGGCTTCTTCAGGCCGGCAAAATTCATCTTGGTACCGGAGATATAGGCTTTTGGCTTGGCCAGAAAGGCGTTCAGCGCCACATAATCCCACTGTCCGCCAAATTCGATCAGCGCGTTCGAATATCCAAATCCATCAACCACGCCCTTGTCGGCATTGACGACATTCCAGAGCCCCGGGCCAACCTTGTTGGCGCCACCCTTGTCGAATACATGGCAGGCGGTGCATTTCTTGGCCAGCTTCTCGCCGGCAACGGCATCCGCGCTGGCCAGCAGCGCCATGATCGGCTCGGGTCCCTTGTCGGCGGGCGCCGCGGCAACGCCGGCGGCGTCACCCTCGGGCACCTCTATCACATAGGCATTCTGCTCGAGCTCGCTGTGCGGCACGAGGACTTCGGCAAGCTTCACCCCTGTCATCAGCAGAAGGCCGGCGACAAGAATGCCGGCAAAAAGCTTGTTCAGACCAAGTTCGTCCATGCTCACTTCTCCCGCGGATGCGGAAGCTCCCCCTAAACTGTCTGGCGGCTGGCCACCACAAGGCCTGCCCAACGCCCATCTCTTACCGAAATTGCCGGTTGCCCTCAAGCCCCCGAACAGCCTATTTGCGCCTTTTGCCTAGGCAAATCGAAGATTATGTGATGAATTGCCGCATCATGACTTTGACCCTGTCGCCCGTTATCATCATTCCCGCCCGCATGGCGGCCAGCCGGTTGCCCGGAAAGCCGCTTGCCGACATCGCCGGCAAGCCGATGATCCAGCATGTCTGGGAACGCGCCATGGCCGCCGATATCGCGCCCGTCTGGGTGGCGACGGACGATGACGCCATCGTCGCGGTCGTGCAGGCAGCCGGTGGTAATGCCGTGAAGACGCGGGCCGACCACCCGTCGGGATCCGACCGCACCTTCGAGGCGGTCGAGCGGATCGATCCGGACCGCCATTTTGATATGATCCTCAATCTTCAGGGGGACCTTCCCGAGCTCGACCCGGTGATCCCGGTGATACTTCTTGACACGGCGCGGCACAGCCGGGCCGAGCTGTCGACCCTTGTCACCCTTGCCGACGAGGACGAGGCGGCGCGCCCGCAGGTGGTCAAGGCCGTCGTCAGCTGGCGGGACGATCCGGATATCCCGCACCCCGGCACCCAGCGCAATGACACCCCGCATATCGGCACGGCGCTCTATTTCAGCCGTGCCCCGGTGCCGACCGGGGATGCGCCGAAATACCATCACATCGGTGTCTATGGATGGCAACGCGCCGCGCTGGCGAGGTTCGTCGAACTACCCCCGTCGCCGCTGGAAATGGCCGAGAGGCTGGAGCAGCTTCGTGCCCTGGAGGCAGGCATGACGGTGGCCGTCGCCGAGATCGCCGCGGCGCCGGCCGGCGTTGATACCGAAGACGACCTTGCCGCGACCCGGCAGCGGCTTGCCGGGCGATGACAGACCGGCCGCTGGGCCGACCTGTCCAACCGCATGACCGCCGAGATTGACAGCCCCCGGCCATGACATGATACTCGCGCGCCGGCGGGATATCGCCGGAGGACAGCAACGGATACCCGGTTTATGAGCGACAGCAGCAATATCATCGCGTTCCAGGGCGTGCCCGGCGCCTATTCACACATGGCCTGCCAGGCGGTGAAGCCGGAGATGGAGGTGCTTGCCTGCGCCTCGTTCGAGGACATGATCGTCGCCGTCCAGGAGGGGCGCGCCGCGCTGGCCATGGTGCCGGTCGAAAACTCGATCGCCGGCCGGGTCGCCGACATTCACCACCTTCTTCCCGATTCCGGCCTGTTCATCAATGGCGAGCATTTCCAGCGCGTCAATCATCATCTGCTGGCACCGGCGGGCGCCACTCTGGACTCGCTTGTCGAGGTGCACAGCCACGCGCAGGGACTTGCGCAATGCCGGGAGCGGCTTCGCTCGCTCGGCCTGACACCGGTGATGCATCCCGATACCGCCGGCGCGGCAAAGGACATCGCGGCGCGCGGCGACAGGACAGTCGGCGCCATTGCTTCGGAACTGGCTGGCCGGATCTACGGCCTCGATGTGCTGCTGGCCTCGGCCGAGGATGCCGAACACAACACCACCCGATTCCTCGTCATGTCGCGGACCGACGTCACGCCGCCACTGAATGGCGAACGGATGATGACAACCATGGTGTTCAAGCTTCGCAGCGTTCCGGCGGCGCTTTACAAGGCGCTTGGCGGGTTCGCGACGAACGGTGTCAACCTGACCAAGCTGGAGAGCTATCTGCGGCCGGGATCGGCCGAACATGCGCAGTTCTATGTCGATGTCGAAGGCCATATCGACGCCCCGGACATGCGACTCGCCATGGAAGAGCTGCGCTTCTACTGCCAGGATGGCGAGGTGACGATCCTCGGCACCTATCCGGCAAGCCCGGTGCGCGCCGGCAGCTGACACGCCGCCACAAAAGACAGTGTCGGAGCCGACCACATGGCGGATCACGTGGCGGATCACATGGCGGATCCGGCATTAATGGCTTGTCCCCCATGCCGCTTTCATCCATATAGAGGTCAGGAAGGCTGGGCGGACGTGCTGTCGGTCTAACCGGTCAGGTCCGAGAGGAAGCAGCCAGGGTCGTTTTCGCGCGGGTCGTTCAGTCTTCCGCTTTCCGCCATCCGATCATTTCCATACGCAGACCCATCATGGATCGTGACGGGGCCGCGATACCGGGCACGGCAATGGTCCGGGCGCGCCAGTTACCGGTGGCAATGCCACCCCTGCTGCGCTAGATTCCAGACATCATGAGCGACAGCGTCCTGACAGGTTACCGGGTACTTGCGCGCAAGTACCGCCCCGAACGTTTTTCCGAGCTGATAGGCCAGGAAGCGCTTGTGCGCACGCTGGAAAACGCGCTGTCACTTGGGCGGCTGGCACATGCCTTCGTGCTGACCGGCGTTCGCGGTGTCGGCAAGACGTCAACGGCACGGCTTCTGGCCCGCGGGTTGAACTGCATCGGACCGGATGGTGAGGGCGACGCAACGCTGGAACCATGCGGCGGCTGCGAGCCCTGTCAGGCCATCGCTGCCGGACGCCATGTCGATGTCCTGGAAATCGACGCAGCAAGCCATACCGGCGTCGATGACGCGCGTGAGATCATCGAGGGTGTCGGCTACCGGCCGGTTTCCGGACGTTTCAAGATCTACATCATCGACGAGGTGCACATGATGTCGAAAAGCGCGTTCAACGCGCTGCTGAAGACGCTTGAGGAACCGCCCGACAATGTGAAATTCATCTTCGCCACCACCGAGATCCGCAAGGTGCCGGTGACGATCCTGTCACGATGCCAGCGATTTGATCTGCGCCGTGTGCCAACCGATATGCTGGCGGCGCATCTTGTGACGATTTGCGAGCATGAATCGATCACCGCCGATGCCGAGGCGATCGCCGCGATCGCCCGTGCCGCCGAGGGATCGGTCCGCGACGCGCTGTCGCTTCTCGACCAGGCGGCGGCGATGACCGCCGACAGGATGACGATCGACAATATTGCCGAGATGCTTGGCCGCCCCGGGCGGACCGACTCCATCGCCATACTTGACAGGGCGATGCAGGGCGATACGGCCGGTGCGCTGGCCGCGCTGGCGGCGACCATGGCCGGCGGCGCCGAGCCGGAGATGATCATCGCCGATCTGATGGATATTGTTCACCGCGCCAGCCAGAAGGCTGCCGGCGGCACGCTCGACACGCTTCTCGAATCCGAACGGGATGCCATTGACGCGCTGGCGCAGCTTGGGATCGCGCGCCTCGGCCGGGCCTGGCAGATGCTGCTCAAGGGCCATGGCGAAGTCACATCAGCGCCACAACCGCCAGCCGCAGCGGAAATGCTGGTCATCCGGCTGGCGCACCTTGCCAATATGCCGACCCCGGGCGACATCGTTCAACGTCTGGCAGGCACCGAACCGGCATCAGGGCCCCCGAACCCGCCAGAAAGTCCGTCCGAAGCCGCGCCCGCGCCAACCATCTCTGCGCCGCAGCCGGACATGATGGCGGGCCCACCGGCTGACGATCCGCCGCCTGCCACGATGCAGGCCACCGGCGGCGAGGTCACGGCGCTCCGGCCTTCGCCCCTGCCGACACCGGCGCCGACGCCCGTCGCCGAACCCGACAATGTGCCACCGCCGCAACCGCAATCGCTTCTCGATATCTCCGAACTTGCCGAGGCGCATGACGACCCGCTTCTGGCGGCGCATATCCGCGGTCATGTGCGGCTTGTCCGTCTGCAGCCCGGCCTTCTTGACATCTGCCTCACCGACGGCGCGCCCGACAGCCTGCCGGGCGACATGGCCCGCCGGCTCAGCGACTGGACCGGTGAGCGCTGGATGGTCAGCCTGTCTGATGGTCCCGGCGGCATGACGATCACCGAGGAAAGGCGGGCGGCGCATCAGCGCGAGATCGAGGCGATCGCCAACGCACCGCTGGTCAGGGCCATTACCGAGATGTTCCCCGGCGCCGAAATCGAGTCCGTCACATCGGCGGAGCACTCCCCCGAAGACCAGCCAGATGAGGATATCCCGACATGATGCGCAATATGGCCGGCATGATGAAAAAGGTTCAGGAGATGCAGGCGCGCATGGAAGCGCTGCAGCAGGAAATGGCCGAAACCGAATTCACCGCCAGCGTTGGCGGCGGCGCGGTCACGGTGACCGTCACCGGCAAGGGCGAAATGCGCGGTGTGAAGATCGATCCTGCTGCCATTGATGGCGATGATGTCTCGATTGTCGAGGATATGATCATCCTTGCGACAAACAACGCGAAGGGTGAGGCGGATGCAGCCATGGCGGCAAGGATGAAGGACATCACCGGCGGCCTGCCTCTGCCGCCGGGCATGTCATTGCCCTTCTGATCCGCGAGGGCCCCAATGGATTCGCAGCTCGACAATCTGATCCGCCGGCTGGCCCGCCTTCCGGGGCTCGGCCCACGCTCGGCGCGGCGCGCGGTGCTGCATCTGCTGCAGAACCGCGACCGGCTGATGCTGCCGCTTGCCGAGGATCTGGGACAGGTGGCGCGCAACATCCGCAGCTGTGCCAATTGCGGCAATCTGGACACTGGCGATATCTGCGCGCTGTGCCGCGATGCGCAGCGCGACCGGCAGACCATCTGCGTTGTCGAGGATGTCGGCGATCTGTGGGCGATGGAACGCGCCGCCGTGTATCGCGGCCTGTATCATGTTCTTGGCGGCACGCTCAGCGCCATTGACGGGCGCGGGCCGTCGGAACTCAATATCGACCGGCTGCTGACCCGCGCCCGCGAGCAGGTCGGCGAGGTGATTCTGGCATTGCCGGCGACCGTCGAGGGGCAGACGACAGCGCATTATCTTCATGAAAAGCTGTCGCCACTGTCGATCGAGGTGACAAGGCTGGCGCATGGCGTTCCGGTTGGCGGCGAGCTGGACTTCCTTGATGACGGCACTTTGGCACAAGCGCTGAAGGCGCGGGGGCGAATCGGCTCTCAGTGACCGCTCTGGCCGGACGGGTCGGTCGGCAGTTCGGGCGGCGTGCTGTCGTCGCTGACATCAATCTGCGTGATCCTCGCACCACGAGACGAAATCTTGCGGCTGGAGATCTGGATGTCATCGATATCCTTCTCCACCTGACCGAAATGCGTTGCCAGCTTCTTGATCCGCTCATCCAGCCGCGCGACATCCTGCAACATCGTTTCCACTTCGGCCTTGATCACGCCGGCGGCCTCATGCATGCGCGCATCGCGCAGGATTGCCCGCACCGTGTGCAGGATCAGCATCAGATTGTCGGGCCCGGCCATGTAGACGCGCCGACGCCGGCTTTCGTCGACAAGCTTGGGAAGCTGCAAATTGATCTCGGCATAGACGGATTCCGATGGCAGAAACATGATCGCGCTGTCCGCGGTCTCGCCGGGGATGATGTAGCGCTCGGCGATGTCGGCGATATGTTTCTTCACATCTGTCTCCATCGCCCGGCGCGCCGATGTCCGGTCAGCCTCGCTACCGGCGGCGGTCAGCGCACGATAGGATTCCAGTGGAAATTTGGAATCGACGCAGATCGCGCCCGGCGGTGCCGGCATGTCTAGAAAGCAGTCGACACGGCGGCCATTGGACAGCGTGTGCTGGAAACTGTAGGCGCTTTCGGGAAGCGCGTCACGGACCAGATTTTCCAGCTGCACCTCGCCAAAACTGCCTCGCGCCTGCTTGTTCGACAGGATGTTCTGGAGCTCGCCTACCTGGCCCGACAGCGCCGAGATATGCGCGTTTGCCTGCTCGATGACGGCAAGCTTCTCGGCCATGCCGGTGAGCGAACGGTTGGTGCGCTCATTCTGGTCGCGAAGCGAGTTCTCAAGGCGCGTGCCGAGACGGCCCTCGGTTTCCTGCATCTGCACGGCGACGGTCCTGTGAAGCTCGCCGGATTGCGCGGAAAGCTGGGCAAGCTGCCCCTTCAGTTCGGCCAGGCTGTCACCGTCTCGCCCGTCATTGAGCCCGGCGGTGCGCTGGCGCATCAGCATGACGACAAGAACGGCAATAACGACAAGTGCCAGAAGAATGATCATCATGTCGATCGGCATGGGCGGAAAATCCGTCTGAAGGGCTGGTTGGGACAGGCCTGCCGACAGCATGCAATCGCCGCCTCGACAGATGATGCCAGTCTGGCATGACGACCGGCCGACTGCAACTTGACTGCTTCGCCGGCATCCCCTACTCCAAGGGCCTGAAACGTGACGGCCATGAAAGGCAGGGCAATGGCGCTGATCCCCATCATCTGCATTCCCGACCCGGTGCTCCGGCGGGTGGCCGCACCGGTGCGCGAGGTGACGGACGGCGTTCGCCAGCTTCTCGACGACATGGCCGAGACGATGTATGACGCGCCGGGAATCGGCCTTGCCGCGCCGCAGGTCAATGTCTCGGAACGTCTGATCGTGATGGATTGCGGACCTGACGACACACCGGAACTGCACCGGATGATCAATCCCCAGATTGTCGCCCGCTCGGACGAGACGGCCATTCTGGAAGAAGGCTGCCTGTCGATCCCGAAACAGACCGCCGAAGTCACCAGGCCGGCCCATGTCGATGTCCGCTATATCGACATCGACGGCGATGAACAGATGATGCGGTGCGAGGGGCTTCTTGCCGCCTGTGTCCAGCATGAAATCGATCATCTGGACGGGGTGCTGTTCATCGACCATATCTCGCGGCTGAAGCGCGACATGATCGTGCGGCGCGCCCTGAAGGAGCTTCGCCAGATCAATGATGGCGACTAGGAGGCGGTCATGAACCGCCGGCGCATCGTCTTCATGGGAAGTCCGGCTTTCGCCATCCCGACGCTTGACCGGCTTGCCGACGACCATGATGTGCTGGCTGTCTATACGCAGCCGCCGCGCCGCGCCGGCCGTGGCATGCGCGAAACCCCGCAAC
>JAAZUU010000151.1 GCA_018624035.1 Rhodobiaceae bacterium
CCGTCTGTCCTGCCTGATGAACGCGCCGCCGATATGGTTGTCCAACGTATCGGGCTGATCGATCTTGACGGGGTGTTGCGGGCCTCGGAAGGCGCGGTGCGGGTGCGCGGCCTCCTCGACGAGCAGAGGCGGGAGTTCCAACGCGAGTTTGCCGCTCGTGAGGCGGGATTGCAGGAAACCGAACGGAAGCTTGTGGCCGTGCGGGAAGAGCTTGACGAGGCGGAATTTGCCCGCCGGTTGGCCGAGTTCGAGGCATCGGTCACACAGATCCAGAAGGAAATCCAGTATCGCCGCGAAGCCATAGATGTTGCCTTTCAGGACGCGCAGTCCAGGCTTCGTGATCTTGCGCTGCAGATCGTGACCGAACTGGCCCAGGAAAAGAGATTGGATCTTGTGCTGGTTCGCGATTCAGCATTGATTTTCCTGCCGAGCCTGAACCTGTCCGATGAAGTTCTTCGCCGGCTGGATGAGCGCACAAGGGATGCGCGCATCGAAGTGACTGTCAGCCCTGTTGGAACGGATGAATGAGGGTTCGCCATGGCCATTGATCCCCGTTTCTTTTCCGTAACCCCGTCCACCGCTGCCAGTCTGGCGCATCTGGCCGGATGTGAACTTCGTGGTGATGGCGACAGGCCGGTCACGGATGCCGCGCCGGTATCGATGGCCTGTGAGGGTGACCTGACGTTTCTTGCCGGAGCGAAAAGCATTGGTGACATGGCATTGTCTGCCGATGCTGTCGTCGTGACAACCGCGGACCTTTGTTCGGCGCTGCCTGACGGGATGGTGTGTCTGGTGAGTGATGCGCCGCGGCGTGATTTTGCCACTGCGCTTTCATCGTTTGTTGCCGAACGGCAAGGTGGATGGCGGCAACAGCCACGCGATGACTGGTCAGAGGTGGAGGTCGGCCCGGCAGTTGTTGTCGGGGATGATGTGGAAATTGGCAAGGGCTCGGTGATCGGTGCCGGTGCGGTGATCCATCACGGTGTCAGGATCGGCCGGAATTGTCGCATTGATGCAAATGTGGTGCTGTCGCATTGCGATCTTGGTGATGACGTGGTCATCGGTGCGGGCAGCGTGATCGGCGGGGCCGGATTCGGCTTCGAGATCACACCTGACGGGCCGGTCAGGATTCCTCATGTGGGAACCGTGGCGATTGGCGACTCAAGCTGTGTTGGGGCGGGTTGCGCCATTGACCGTGGCACGCTTGGGCAGACGGCCATTGGCCGACAGGTGATGATCGACAACCTTGTCCATATCGCGCATAACTGCCTGGTTGGCGACCGAGCTGTTCTGGCGGCGCAGGTTGGTCTTGCCGGCGGTGCGGTGATTGGCGAGGGTGCCATGCTGGCCGGTCAGGCCGGGGTCAGCCCACAGGTGACAGTTGGCAGGGGCGCGGTTGTGATGGGGCAGTCCGGGGTTACCAAGGATGTGTCCGACGACATGACCGTGGTCGGCTTTCCCGCCACCGAGGCCCGCGAGGCCTGGCGTGAGCGTGCCGCGCTGCGGCGCCTGATCGCCAAATCAAGTCAAAGGAAAGAATAATCCATGAGCGAGCAGATTACCGAGCTTGATATCGACCAGATTCAGAGGCGGATACCGCACCGGCCGCCGATGTTGCTCATTGAACGTGTCGAGGAGATCGTTCCCGATACCAGCGCTGTCGGCATCAAGATGGTCAGCATTGGCGAGCCGTTCTTCGCCGGGCATTTCCCCGACTACCCGATCATGCCCGGGGTGTTGATTGTCGAAGCCATGGCACAGACCGCCGCTTGTCTGGCAAGCGTTACGCTGGGTGGTGAAACCGATGACAAGCTGGTGTTCTTCGCCACCATCGACAAGGTCAAATTCCGCAAGCCGGTCAGGCCGGGGGCGCTGTTGAGGCTTCATGTCGAGAAGGTCAGCGCGCGCGGCCCGCTCTGGAAATTCACCGGCTATGCCACCGTGGACGGTGTGAAGACGTCCGAGGCGGAATTCGCCGCCATGATCGTCGACCCTGAGCGTTGATTTCCACTCCTGTTGAAAGCCCGTCTGATGCCCGTTTCCATTCATCCGACCGCGATTGTTGACGCCGACGCCAGCCTTGGCGAGGAGGTCAGCATCGGCCCCTATTGTGTTGTCGGGCCGAATGTGGTGCTTGGCGATCGCGTCATCCTGCATTCGCATATTGTTATGGAAGGGCACACCACCCTGGGGGCAGACAGCGAGGTCTATCCCTTTGCCGTTCTCGGAGCGCCGCCACAACACACACGCTTTGCCGGCGAGGAGTCGACTCTCGAGATCGGGCATCACTGTGTCATCAGGGAGCATGTCACCATGCACCCGGGGACGGCCATCGATTCAATGCGAACGCGTGTTGGCAATCATGGCATGTTTCTGGTGGCTTCACATGTGGCGCATGATTGTGTGGTTGGAGACCATGCCATTTTCGCCAACAATGCCTCGCTTGGTGGTCATGCAAGGATCGGTGATCACGTGATGATGGGTGGCTTTGCCACGGTACAGCAATGGTGCCGTGTCGGTGATCACGCCATGGTTGCCTCGCAGACGGCTGTCGACAGCGATGTAATCCCGTTTGGCATTGCCGTGGGAAACCGTGCCTGCCTGACCGGAATCAATGTCATCGGTATGGGGCGGCGTGGTTTCAGCGAGGACAGCATTTTGCGTCTTCGGGGTCTGTACAGGGATCTGTTTCGGGCGGGTGGTATCTTCAAGGATCGTCTTCAGGCCGCGCGTCTGTCATATGACAACAGCGCCGAGGCAGCACAGATCTTTGCTTTTCTTGAAAATGCCGGCCGCAATGGCATCTGCCAGGCTGCATCGCGTCAGGTTGGCTGATGGGGCAACCGGTGGACAGGCTTGCGGTCATTGCCGGACAGGGAGGCCTTCCCGAGGCTTTGGCCAACAATGCCCGCCAACAGGGCCACGAAGTCATCATTTTCGCCGTTTCAGGCCAGGCTGACGCGGCGTTTTCCGGTTTTGACTCCATCGATATTCCCCTTGGCGCCATTGGCCGGACGCGGGACCTTCTTGTTGAAGCCGGGTGCAACCGGGTGGTGATGGCCGGTAAGATCAGGCGGCCATCACTGGCGCAACTGAAGCCCGACGCGGCGGCGGTCGGGCTGCTCGCAAAGGCGGTCGGGCGAGGGGATGATGCGCTGCTTCGCGCCATTGCCGGCTATTTTGCCGAGGTGGGGATCGAAACCGTCGCCCCTGATAGTTTCATGCCGCACTCTGCCATGCCAAAAGGTCAGCTTGTCGGCAATCTTGATCCGGAATTGCAGGTGGATATAGATCTTGGTGTCTCTGTGCTCAAGGCACTGGGCGAGCATGATGTGGGGCAGTCGATCATCATCCAGGACAGGCGCGTCGTCGCTGTCGAGGCCGCCGAGGGAACTGACGCGATGCTGGCACGCTCGCAAGATCTGCTGGACAGGACAGGGCCTGCTGCCATTTTCGTGAAATGCAGGAAAAGCGGGCAGGATGACAGGCTTGATGTTCCGGTCGTCGGTGAGGAAACGCTGCGCCGCGCGGCGGCGGCGGGTGTCTCGGTCCTTGTATTGGAGGCGGATGGAGTGATGCTGGCCGTGCCGCCGGAGACGCTTGGCAGGCTTGCCGCCGACCTCAATCTGACGGTGGTGGGGATTTGACGGCGCCGGTCTTCATCCTTGCCGGTGAACCGTCGGGGGACAGGCTGGCGGCGAATCTGATGCGGGCCATCGAAACCGCCCACGGATCGCAGCGTTGGATCGGTGTCGGCGGGCCGGCCATGATGGCCGCAGGGCTGCAAACACAGCATCAGATGGAACAATTGACCGTTATGGGTTTCGGGGCGGCGCTGACCGCCTATCCACGGCTGTCAGCATTTGCCAACAGGCTCGTCGACGAGATCATGGCCGCACGGCCGCGACTTGTCATCACGGTTGACGTTAAGGGTTTTTCATTTCGGCTCGCCGCGCGGTTGAAGCGGCGCATGGCCTCGGCGGGCTGGTCCGCGCCGATAGTGCATGCGGTCGCGCCAACCGTCTGGGCCTGGGGGGCATGGCGCCGCCACCGTGTCGCCAGATCGGTGGACGGCCTGCTGTGTCTGTTTCCGTTTGAGCCGGGCTATTTCACACCGCTTGGCGTGGATGCGCATTTCATTGGCCACCCGGAGGCGTTCAATTCGGTCTATGACCGGCCGGTCCGGCCGTCATCAGCCGGTGATGCGTTGCATATCGTGATCCTGCCGGGAAGCCGGCGTTCGGAAATCCGGAACATGCTGGCGCCAATGCTGCTGACACTGAACAATCTGCGTTTCACCTATCCCGGGATCACCGCGACAATCCCGACCCTGCCAGCCATGCGGGGCGAGATCGAGGCTGTTTTTCAGCGCATGCCCGGTGCCGAAACAGGCGTGTCTGTTGACTCGGCGGAGGGGGCGCTGTTCAGCGCCCTTGGTCGTGCGCGCGCTGTACTTGCCGCCTCGGGAACGGTGACCCTTCAAACGGCGCTGCATGGCGTGCCTGGGGTTGCCTGTTACATCATGTCCGGACTGTCCGCCAGCATCGGCCGCCGTCTTGTCAGGATGGACCGGGTCATTCTTCCGAACGCCATTCTTGGCCGGCAGGTCTATCCGTTCCTGTTTCAGGAAGGCGCGACACCACGCGAACTGACAGCTTCGATGCTGCGAGTCCTTGGCGATGAAGATGCCGACCGTCATGCCATGGCTGATGCGGCCGAACTGCGACAGGCACTGCGCGGCGAATCAGCCAGTTTCGAGGACAATGTGGCGCGCGCCCTTACAGGCTGGCTTGGTTCGCCATACGCCTGAACATACCTCGCATTTAAATGATCAGCGCTTGTCGACACTCACGAAGGAACGCTGTGCCGGTCCGGTATAGAGTTGTCGTGGCCGGCCGATCCGTTGCATCGGGTCGGTAATCATCTCGTTCCATTGCGCGACCCATCCGACGGTGCGGGCGACCGCGAACAGCACGGTGAACATCGAGGTCGGGAAGCCCATCGCCTTGAGAATGATACCCGAATAGAAATCGACATTCGGATACAGTTTTTTATCTATAAAATACTGATCCTTGAGCGCCATATCTTCAAGTTCCATCGCAAGTTCAAGAAGCGGATCCTGAACGCCGAGGTCGTCAAGCACCTGATGGCATGTCTCACGAAGAACCTTGGCCCGCGGATCGAAATTCTTGTAAACGCGATGGCCAAAGCCGAACAGGCGGAACGGGTCATCGCGGTCGCGTGCGCGTGCGACAAATTCCGGGATATTGTCCTTATGACCAATCTCGTTCAGCATGGTCAGGACGGCCTCGTTGGCACCGCCATGCGCCGGACCCCAGAGCGAGGCAATGCCGGCGGCGATACAGGCGAACGGGTTCGCCCCGGACGATCCGGCCAACCGCACGGTTGATGTCGAGGCGTTCTGTTCATGGTCGGCATGCAGGATGAAGATCTTGTCCATCGCGCTCGCCAGGATTGGATTGACCACATAATCCTCTGCCGGGACGGCAAAGCACATATGGAGGAAGTTTTCGGCGTAGGACAGGTTGTTGCGCGGATAATTGAAAGGCTGCCCAAGCGAATATTTGAATGCCATGGCA
>JAAZUU010000152.1 GCA_018624035.1 Rhodobiaceae bacterium
ATGCCGTCCTCGGCATATGTCTGGCAGGCCTGCTCAACCCGTCCATCCTCGAGCGTGATCATGCAATCGAAACAGACACCCATCATGCAATAGGGGCCTCGCGGCGCACCGTTCGGCGCGGCGTGTACGGCGCTGATGCCCTCATGCAGCAGAATGTTGGCAAGCAGGTCACCGGCCTTCGCCGCGCAGGGCCGGTCGTCAATATAGATGGTGATGTCCTTGGAC
This sequence comes from Rhodobiaceae bacterium, assembly GCA_018624035.1. GTDB lineage: Bacteria > Pseudomonadota > Alphaproteobacteria > Puniceispirillales > Puniceispirillaceae > UBA8309. The sequence continues at coordinate 226 of JAAZUU010000152.1, forward strand.
TGCGTTCTAACCTGGCGAAACATGGAACCGTCTTTCCGTGAATTCACTCACATGATGCGCCAGCCCGCCAGAGGCGATATCACCGGCAAGATCAAGGGCATGCGCCGCCGCCAGCGTCACCCCGCTATGGCAGGTGATGGCGAACGCCCCCGGGTGTGTGAGCGACTGATCATAAACCGGATAGCCATCCAGTGACATCACCCGCAAGGCGGCCCAGCTGCGGATGATCTGCTGGTGTCTCAGGGCCGGGATCGTCCGTTCGGCCCGATTCGCGATCTGCGCCATCACATCGGCCGTGGACGAGATATCAAACCCGACCTCCTCCTTGCTGTCACCGATCATGATACTGCCTTCGGCGGTCTGGCGAAGCAATGTCATCGGCAGCCTGATCATCCTGTCGGTTTTCTGTGTGACCAGAATCTGACCCTTCTGCGGACGAACGGGCTGTGTGAGACCCACCAGTGGGGCCAGCCTCCGGTTGCCAAGGCCGGCGGCAAGAACAAGGCGCGGCGCCCGCAGGACACCCGGTTTGCTGGTCACGGTGAAAATGCCCGTCTCGGAGGCGATATCGCTGACTTCGGCATCGGAATGAACTGTCCCGCCATGGCGCAGGAACCCGTCATGAAGGCTTCGCAACAGATAGAGCGGATTGACATGGCCATCGGCCGGGCACCAGGACCCGCCGACAACATCCGGACCCAGATCGGGCTGCAGATCGAGAAGCGCCTGCCTGTCCAGCATTTCATAGTGAAACCGGCCATTCTGGTGCGATCTCAGCGCATCGAGCTTGGCCTTGCGGTCATCATATTCGGCCTGGCTCAGGCAGATATGAATACCGCCCTCCTGCTCAAGCCCGAGGTCGCGACCGGTCAGTTCCTGCAGTTCCGAACAGAGTGACGGCCATAATTCGGCGGATCGCATGGTCCAGTCGGCATAGGCCGAAAAGCCGGATCCCTTGCCCTGAACCCACACCAGCCCGAAATTTCCCCGTGCCGCCCTGAAATCGGTGTCGGACGCGTCAAGCAGGACACAGTCGAGACCACGCCTTGCCAGCCCGTAGGCGATACTGAACCCGACAAGGCCGCCACCGACAATAATGGTTTCATAGTTCTGTTTTATGTGAACCTGCCAATTCTGTAGGGCTGCAGATTTATGTCGGATGCGTGACCGGTCACACAGTCGGCGATGATCCTGCCCGTGGTTGGCGCCTGACCCAACCCGTAATGGGAGTGGCCAAACGCCGCGAACAGGCCATCCTGCCCCGCCACCGGACCGATACAGGGCAGGCTGTCGGGAAAGGTCGGCCGTCGCCCCATCCAGGGTTCCGCCTGATCCGTGTTGATGCCGGGGAACAGTCTTTCCAGCGCGTTCCTGAAGACAAAGGCGCGACGGTGATCCGGCGCCGCCTGAATGCCGGCAAATTCCGCCGTGCCGGCAATCCGGACGCCGGCCGCCATCTGGCTGGCGACACACATATGCTCGACATCCATGATGGAATTGTTGATCCGGATTCCCGGATTGCGGCACAGAAGATGGTACCCGCGCTCCGCCTCCAGCGGCAGGTTGAATCCCAGTGGCTTCAGCAGCGAGGCCGACCAGACGCCGGCCGCCAGCACCATGTGTCGGCCGTCATATTGCCTGTCACCGCAGATCGCCGCCCAGCCATCCCCATGACGCGAGATGGCCTTTGTTTCGGACAGAATGAAGCGAACCCCGAGTGACTTTGCCTTGTCGGCGATCGCCTTGCCAATCGCCGCCGGGTTGAGGGCGCGCCCCTGTTCATGAATAAGGATGGCGGCCTCGTATGCGGGCGAGATATCAGGCTCGCGCTCACGCAGCTCGGTGGCCCCGATCAGGCTCAGCGGCACGTCGCGCATCTTGCGCATCCGCCAGCCAAGCTGATCCAGATTCGCCTGCGCCGCCTGTCTGTAGACAAAAACATAGACAGAATCCTGAACCAGCTCCGGCGCCGGCGTGTCCTGAAGCAGCGCGCGATAGTTGGCCGGCGAATTCCGGCTCAACGCCATCATCGCATCGCCAACACCGTCCACCCTGTCCGGCCTGCCGGCGGCAAGGAATTTCAGCGCCCAGGGCAGGAACACCGGCGCATGGCGCTTGCGAATGAAAACCGGGCCTTGCGGGTCGAGAAGCCATTTCGGGAGCTTGCGCCACAGACCCGGCACCGATTGTGGCACACAGCTCCAGGGCGAGATCACACCCGCATTGCCAAAACTTGTTTCCTCACATGGCGGCTTCCGATCGATGACGGTGACGGAAAGCCCACGTTCAGCAAGCTGCAGGGCGCAGCAGACACCGACAATACCGGCACCGATGACGACGACATCGTCCCTGTTCCGCTTGCCCTGCCCTGTCATCGCCTTTTCCTGCTCCCGTCAGTGCCCCTCTGTGAATGCGCCCACCTTCGCGCCGGCCATTCAGCCATCAGGGACATTCACCCGTGCGGCTTCATTCGGCAGGTTCCGGCACCGGCCGGCGACGATAGGCAAGAACCTGCATCACCAGCACCGGTGCCGCGAAAAACGCCGCATACAAGGTTGAACTGAATGATGGCGCGACCAGGAAAATGCCGGCAATGCCGAACAGGGCGCGGCTTGGCCCGTTCATGTTCGCCAGGAAATACCCGGCCACCGAGGCCGACAACAGGAACACGCCAAGGCCACAGGTGATCACGGTGTGCAGAAATTCCTGCCAGGTGAAATAGTCATCGAGAACGATCAGCATGGCCGGTGAATAGACAAACACCATCGGCACAAGAAGCTTGCCAATGCCCAGCGAAAAGGCGGACAGGCCGGTCCTGAACGGGTTCGATCCGGCGATGCCGGCGGCGGCATAGGCAGAGGCGCAGACCGGCGGCGTGATCTCGGATATCACCCCGTAATAGAGAACGAACAGGTGCGATGCGAGCGGCGGAATGCCGAGATTCGCCAGCGCCGGCTGGGCAACCGTCGCCAGCATCACATAGAGCGCCGTCGTCGGCAGTCCGGCCCCCATCAGGATGCATGTCACCGCGATCAGGACAAGCGATATGAACAGGGTAATGTCGTTCAGCGTGAAATCGGCAAACGGGATCAGGGAAAACAGCGGCAGGATGGATTCGCCCATGCCAAGCGCGCTGTTGGTGACCATGAAGCCAAGCCGGAAGCCGAGACCGGTCGCGTTGACCACGCCCACGACGATGCCGATCGCCGCACAGACCGCGCCGACCGAGAGGGCGTATTTCACACCTTGCGACGCGCCGGCGATCAGGTCGCCAAGACCGATCCGATGGCGTGGATTGATGAAGCCGACAATCAGAACCGCGGTGATTCCCCAGAAAGCCGCCATATGCGGTGAATAGCCCGAGAACAGCACATAGATCAGCACCACCAGCGGAATCGCCGTCATCCAGCCGCGCCTGATGACTTCGATGAATTGCGGGATCTGCTCTGCCGAGAGACCCTGCAGACCAAGTTTCTTGGCCTTGAAATGGACGATGGACATCACCCCGATATAGTGCATCGCGGCCGGCACGGCGGCGGCGATCACAACGGTGCTGTAGGGAATTTCCAGAAATTCGGCCAGCACGAATGCCGCCGCGCCCATGATCGGAGGAGTGATCTGCCCACCGGCGCTGGCGGCCGATTCAACACCGCCGGCAAAATGTCCCGGATAGCCGCTTTTCTTCATGTTCGGGATGGTCAGCGACCCGGTCGAGACGGTATTGGCGATCGAGGAGCCGGAGATGGTTCCGAACAGCGCCGAAGAGACCACCGACACCTTGGCAAGCCCGCCGGTGTAGCGGCCGGCGGCGACCGTGGCCAGATCGACAAAGAACTGGCCAAGGCCAATACGCTGCGCCAACACGCCGAACAATACGAAATGGAACACCACCGTCGAGACAATCCACAGCGTGACGCCATAGATCCCCAGATCCGGGAAATACATATTGTTGACGAAGAGCGACCAGCTCAGGCCCGGATGTTTCAATATCTGGAGCGGGATGTAGGGTCCGAGAACGGCATAGCCGATGAAGAACAGGATAATGATCGGCACAACGATTCCGATCGTTCGCCGCACCGCCTCCAGCAGCACAAGGATCAACAGAGTGCCGAACACAACATCGACCGGCAACGGTACGCCCATCCGCAGAACCTGCTCAGGAATGGAATAGCTGAAACCGAGGAAACTCAGGTCAACGCCATACCATGTCACACCGACATAGAGTGACGACGCCACACCGACAATGATGAACAGCCAGTCATAGAAGGGCACGCCCGACAGCATCCCGGTGACGCTCGGGGCCTCGTCGTTTCGTTTCAGACGCTTGAAAGCCGGAAAGGAAATGAAGATCAGGATGATGACGCCCGACATATGGGCGCCCATGTGCCAGTAATCCACCGGCACGCCGATACCGGCGGTCACATAGTGATAAAGGGCAAAAAGAACACTGAACCAAAGAACGAATTTGGCAAGCCAGTCGCCGATAGGGCGTGTTTGTAATGAATCGTCATATTTACTCTCCAGCGAGAGCGCCCGTTCAAGACTGAACTTTTCCATAAAAACCCCCAAGCAAAAAAAAGTGGGGGCGCCCGAGAGGCGCCCCCACTCATGATGATTACATCAAGCCTGCTTCCTTGTAGAAGCGCTCCGCGCCCGGATGAAGCGGGATGAGAACGCCCTTCAGAGCGGTCGAAGGCTGGATGGCCTTACCCTTCGGGTGACCCTTGTCCAGCAGCTTGCGGGTGTTCTTGTTCCACAACGCCTTGGTGATGTCGTAGATCAGATCTTCCGGCTGGTCGATGGAGGTGATGAGCTGGCCATTCACCGCCACGGTGTTCACATCATACCCGATGTTTTCATAGACACCCGATGTGATCACATCCTCGACATAATAGGGGATGATCTCGTTGATCGCCTTCTGCTCGTCGGCAGAGAAGCTGTAGAGATCAAAGCCCTTTGTCGAACCAAGCTGAATCAGCGCCGACAGCGGTGTGCCGGCAGCATAGAAGAAGGCGTCGATCTGCCCGTCGGCGAGACGCTGCGCGCTCTGACCGACATTCAGCTCGTACTCATCAGCCTTGATGTCGTAATGCTTCAGGATCATGCGAACGGAAACCTGCGTTCCCGAACCAGCCGCAGCCACACCGACCTTCATGCCGTTCAGGTCCTTCAGGCTGTTCAGCTTGGTGCCCTTTTTCAGAACGAGGTGCATGCTCTCCGGATACAGGTTCGCGATGACACGGATCTTGTCCTTCTTGTTGTCAACGAACTTGCCTTCACCATTGTAGCTCTGCACAACGGTCTGGGCACCGGCCAGACCGGCATCAAGCGAGCCTGCCTGAATGGCGTTTGCGTTGAAT
>JAAZUU010000066.1 GCA_018624035.1 Rhodobiaceae bacterium
GGCGGCAGGTAGAAGGTGTCATGTTCCTGGCGCGCCGGATGCTCCTCGGGGATGTTGAGCGCGGTGAAATTGTAATGGTCGGATTCGATGTCCGGCCCGTCGGCGACGGTGAACCCCATCTCGGCAAAGATCGCGACAACCTCTTCAATGGTGCGCGAGAGCGGATGCAGGCGCGCCTCGGTCTCGGGCCGCGCCGGCAGGCTGACATCGATCGCCTCGGCGGCGAGACGTTCATCAAGCGCCGCGCGCGACAGCGCCTTCTGGCGAGCTTCGATGGCGGCGGCGATGCGGTCCTTGACCGTGTTCAGCGCCTGACCGGCGGCCTTGCGTTCCTCGGCATCCATGCCACCAAGCTCGCGCATCATCAGCGACACGCGGCCCTTCTTGCCGAGCGCGCCGATCCGCACCGCCTCGAGGGCGTCAAGCGAGGTGGCGGCGTCGACGCCAGCCAGAATTTCCGAAGTCAGATCGTCGAGATTCTGCATGCTACCCATCCTGCCATCGGCCCGATGAAAGGCCGATAAGAAAGGGGCCATCGCTCCGGACCACCGGATCGCATCATGTTCCGATCAGTGGTCAAGGCGACAGCCCCGGTCTGGTGTCAGATGATGTTCCGGACTATGCCGCCGCGCGCGATTTTTCAACTAGCGCGGCAAAGGCTGCCGGCTCGTTGACCGCCAGGTCGGCAAGCATCTTGCGGTCGACCTCGATGCCGGCCTTGATCAGGCCACCCATCATCTGCGAATAGGTCACGCCATGCATGCGGGCCGCGGCGTTGATCCGCTGGATCCACAGGGCGCGAAACTCGCGCTTGCGGGTGCGGCGGTCGCGATAGGCATATTGACGTGCCTTGTCGACAGCCTGGGTCGCGGTGCGGAATGTATTCTTGCGGCGCCCGTAATAGCCCTTCGCCGCCTTCATCACCTTGGCGTGGCGGGCGTGTGTTGTGGTGCCTCTTTTCACTCGTGCCATGTCCCGTCTCCCCTATGCGTATGGAAGGAATTTCTTGACGATGCGCGCATCGGCGTCGCACAGGATCATCGTCCCGCGCGCCTTGCGCTTCATCTTCTGGGAACGGCGACGCAGATTGTGGCTCAGGAAAGCCGCAGACCCGCGGACCTTGCCACTGGCTGTCAGGCGGAAGCGTTTCTTCGCCCCGCTCTTTGTCTTCATCTTGGGCATTTCGACCTCTTTTACTCAATAAGGTGGCCACCGGACCGCTCGCGCGCGGATGTCGCCATCTGGCGGCTGGTGGCAAAATGTCGGCCGGGCATGCCCTGTTCTGACTTTCAGACTGCAAGTCTTTCAGACTGTAAGCCTTTCAGGCCCGGACGCGACGGTTCTTTGCGCGAAGCCGTGGTTATAGGGCGCGGCGCATGGATTGGCAAGGAGATTTGATGTTCCTGAAAGCCACCGAAAAAGGCGTCTAGCGCGGGGCCAGCACCATCACCATCTGGCGGCCTTCCATCTTCGGCATCGCCTCGACCTTGGCAAGCTCCTCGGTCTCCTCGCGAACCCGCGCCAGAACATTCGCGCCAAGCTCCTGGTGGGCCATTTCACGGCCCCGGAAACGCAGGGTGACCTTCACCTTGTCGCCGCCATTCAGGAACTTCGTCATATTGCGCATCTTCACCTGGTAATCATGCTCGTCGATATTCGGACGGAACTTGATTTCCTTGACGTCGATGGTCTTCTGCTTCTTGCGGGCTTCGTTGGCGCGTTTCTGCGCCTCGTATTTGAATTTGCCGTAATCAAGAATCTTGCAGACAGGGGGGTCCGCGTTCGGTTGCACCTCGACAAGGTCGAGACCGAAATCCTCAGCCTTGGTCAAAGCTTCCCTTGTATCGAGAATACCCAGCTGGTTGCCATCCGGGTCGATGCAGCGCACCTGCGGCACTCTGATCGCACCGTTGATACGGGGGCCGTCCTGCACGGGCGGCACATTGGAATAGGGACGGGCTATTGACCTTCTCCTGTCATGCACAACGCCTCTGTCGAGGCACCAAAACTCGTCGCGACCAGCGCGTCAAACGCCGCATCGCCCCGACTAGATATCAAAAACCGGCTGTTTTGCCTAGTCACTAAGCTGTTACCATGGGATTTTCGGGCGGTTCATCATTCTTGGGACGTCACGCCTTACCGCCACCGGCGCGTCGCGCCAGATCGGGCGGCAGGCTTTCCCCACGCAGCATCGCCAGCGCCTCGTCACGGTCGATCACCTGCTGTTCGTTCGAGCCAAGCCGCCGCAGCGCCACGGTGCCGGCCTCGGCCTCGCGTCCACCGACCGCCAGAATATAGGGAACCTTCATCACGCTGTGCTCGCGCACCTTATAGCTGATCTTCTCGTTGCGAAGATCGCTCTCGGCCCGCAGTCCCATCTCGCGCGCCGCGTCGACAACCTGCTGCGCGTAGTCATTCGCGCTGTCGGTGATCGAGGCCACCACCAGCTGCACCGGTGCCAGCCAGGGCGGCATACGGCCCGAATATTGCTCGATGATGATGCCGATCCAGCGCTCCAGCGAGCCAAGGATGGCGCGGTGCAGCATCACTGGCCGGTGGCGGGCGCCGTCCTCGGCCACATATTCGGCATCCAGCCGGTCCGGCAGCACGAAATCCACCTGCAAGGTGCCGCACTGCCAGTCACGGCCGATGGCGTCGCGAAGCACGAATTCCAGCTTCGGGCCGTAGAAGGCGCCCTCGCCCGGGTTCAGCGTCGTCTCCAGCTCCGCCGCCTCGCAGGCATCGGTCAGCGCAGATTCGGCGCGGTCCCATACATCATCCTCGCCGGCGCGCACCTCGGGCCGGTCGGAAAATTTCACCCGCACATCCTCGAACCCGAAATCGGCATAGATCGATTGCAGCAATTCGCAGAAACGAACCGACTCGGCGGTGATCTGGTCTTCGGTGCAGAAGATATGCGCATCATCCTGGGTAAAGGCGCGCACCCGCATGATCCCGTGCAGCGCGCCGGACGGCTCGTTGCGATGGCATGACCCGAATTCGGCCATGCGAAGCGGCAGGTCGCGATAGGATTTGATTCCCTGCCGGAAGATCTGCACATGGCAGGGGCAGTTCATCGGCTTCAGCGCCAGAGTGCGGTCATCCTCGGCCTCGGCGGTGAACATGTTCTCGCGGAACTTGTCCCAGTGGCCCGACGCCTCCCACAGCGCGCGGTCGACAAGCTGCGGTGTCTTCACCTCCTCATAGCCGCCGGCATCAAGCCGGCGTCGCATATAGGTCTCGATCTCGCGATAAATGGTCCATCCATTCGGGTGCCAGAACACCGATCCCACCGCCTCTTCCTGCAGATGGAAGAAATTCAGCTGTTTGCCAAGCTTGCGGTGGTCGCGCTTCTCGGCCTCCTCGAGCATATGCAGATAGGCGCCGAGTTCCTTTTCGGTGCGCCAGGCGGTGCCATAGATTCGCTGCAGCATCGGGCGGTTGGAATCGCCGCGCCAATAGGCACCGGCAACACTCATCAGCTTGAAGGCATGGCCAAGCTTGCCGGTCGATGCCAGATGCGGCCCGCGACACAAATCGATGAAATCGCCCTGCTGGTAGAAGGTGACCGTCTCGCCCGGCGGGATTGTCTCGACAAGCTCGACCTTGAACGGCTCGTCATTCTTCCGATAGAAGGCCACCGCCTCGTCGCGCGTCCAGACATTGCGGATGATAGCCTCGTCGCGGTCGACAATCTCATGCATCCGCGCCTCGATCGCCGCCAGATCATCCTCGGTAAAAGCCGCTTCGCGGTGAAAATCGTAATAGAAGCCGTTCTCGATCGACGGGCCGATGGTGACCTGCGTTTCGGGGTAGAGTTCAAGCACCGCCTCGGCCATCACATGCGCCGCGTCGTGCCGGATCGTCGCCAGAATGGCATCGTCTCTTGCGGTCAGAAGTGCCAGCGAGGCATCGCTCTCAATCTCGCGCGTGAGATCCCATTCCTGACCGTCAACGACGGCCAGCATTGCCGCCTTGGCAAGGCCGGGGCCAATATCCGCCGCGATCACCGCCGGTGTTACAGGCGCGTCATAACTTCGGGATGATCCGTCGGGGAGCGTTACGGTTGGCATGGCTGGCTGTAATCCTGTATGTCGCGACTGTCAAAACAAGCATGACGCCGGTAAGGGCGTCCGACGCGCAACCTAGCTTCTGGCCGGCCGAAACTCAAGCGTGCTGGTGATCGCCACCTCCCTTGATCTGAAGGGCGTTCGCGTAACGGCTCTTCAGAAGGCGGCCATAAATGGCGATGGTGCTGCCGCACATCTTGTCAGTAGAAAACCGGCCCTCGATATGCCGGCGGGTTTCGACGGCCATGGTCTGACGCTGACTGGCGCTGACATCGAGCGCCTTGGCAAGGCATTCGGCAAGACTGTCGAGATCAACCGGTGTGGCCAGCCACCCTGTTCGGCCATGAATGATCGATTCAGCAGCCCCGCCATGGTCAAAGGCCACAACCAGCCGCCCCATCGCCTGCGCCTCCAGAGCCACGCGGCCAAAAGGCTCCGGCGTCACCGATGGCATCACGACGATATCCGCCGCCATCAACGCTGCCGGCATGTCATCGATGCCTTTCGTCAGGCGAAAGCGTCCCGCAAGACCGAGCTTCATGCCGAGTTCGGTCAACCTGTCGACAAAGCCGCGCTTGCCATCGGCAGCGCCAACAAGAATGCAATGGAATTTCCGGTCGGAAATACGGGCCAGCGCCTTTAACAGCACCTCATGCCCCTTCCAGCCGGTTGGCCGTGCCGGCAGCATGATCACCGGCTCATCCTCGGGAAGCGCCACCGAGTCGACAAAGCGGATGATCCGCGACTGCGATACCGAGGCCGGATCAAACATGTCGATATCGACCCCGCGCGGCACGACCGAAATCTTTTCTCCCTGATCACCGAACTGCCGTTCAATCTGCTGCCGGACATATTTCGAAATGGCGATGACATGGTCGGTGGCCAACATCTTGGCATTGACCATCCGCTTCAGGATATTGCTGTTCTGGAAGCGGCCATGCACCGTGCTCACTGTCGTCAGGCCAAGCGACCTGGCGGCCGGCAACGCGATCCAGGCCGGCACGCGGGAGCGCACATGGACGATGTCCGCGCCTTCCGCCTCTAGCACGCGCCGCAGCCTGCGCCGTGTCGCGCCCCATGAGAGCGGATTCTTGCGCGCCACGGAAAGCATGTGGTGGGTCGCGCCCATCCGGTCCAGATGACGGACCAGCGGCCCGCCTTCGGAGATGACCACGGCGCGTCCACCGGCATCGATGATGGCTTTCGCCATCTCGATCGTGCCGCGTTCCACCCCGCCACGGACAAGCGCCGGCAGCACCTGGACGACGACGGGACCGTTGCCGTCGCGGCTGTGTTTCTTGACGAAGCGGGTGTTCCGCGCATTAGTGGTCATTGGCGTCTCCGTGCTGCGGTCATAGCATTGCGCCGCCGGAAATTCGAGAGGACTTTTCAGGAGTTGAGGATGCCTGACATTTCACCACCCGACTATCTGCGACTTGAGCTGCCAGATGATTCCGCGGGCCGGCTCGCCTATCGCCGCATCGCGGGCGCGGCGCCGGGCGTGACGTTCCTGTGCGGACATGGCTCGGACATGGAGGGGACAAAGGCTGTTGAGGTCGAGGCCTGGGCACGGCAGCGCGGGCTTGCCTGTCTGCGCTTCGACTATCGCGGGCATGGACTGTCGAGCGGCGACTTTCTGGATGGCAACATCTCAAGCTGGACAGCTGACTGCCTCGCCGCGCTGGATGAATTGACCGAGGGCCCGCAGATCCTTGTCGGCTCGTCGCTTGGCGGATGGCTGATGCTGAATGTCGCGCTGGCGCGCCCGGACCGGGTCACCGGCCTCATCGGGATTGCCGCCGCGCCGGACTTCACCGAGGATCTGCTGTGGGCGGAATTCGATGATCAACAGCGCCGGAACATAGAGGCGGATGGCGTGATCGCCCTGCCGAACCCCTATTCCGACGAGCCGGTAAAATATCCCTGGCATCTGATCACCGATGGCCGCGAGAATCTGCGGCTTCGCGGCGATCTGGACATCACCGTGCCGGTGCATCTGCTGCATGGCATGCAGGATGAGGAAGTGCCATGGCAGACCGCAACCCGCATTGCCGCGGCGATCAGCGGCAGCGACGCCGAGGTTACTCTAGTCAAGACGGCAGGTCACCGTTTTTCCGAACCTGATCAGCTGGCACTGCTTCGCGGCGCGCTGGATCGCATGGCGGACCGGCTGCCAGGCGCCTAGAAATCGAGATTGGCGTAATGCGGCGATGGTGCCAGCCCGGCGACGACATCCTCGAGAAGATCGCGAAAGGACGGGCGTGATTTGATCTTCGCATACCAGAGTTTGGCTTCCGGATGCCGGTCCCAGTCAATATCACCGAAATAATCGGTCACCGACAGATGCGCCGCCGCGCTGAGATCGGCAAGCGACATCGCCTTGCCGGCAAGCCAGTTGCCCTGCTCGGCAAGCCAGTCGATATAATCCAGATGTATATGAAGGTTGGTCATCGCGGCGCGCATCACTTCCGATGAGGGGTGGCCGCGCGCGGTGACGCGCTTCAGATAGCGTTCATTCAGCAGCGGCGCACCGACCTCGACCACGAACTTGCGCTCGAACCAGTCGGTCAGGCGCCGGATCTCGGCGCGTTCGGCGGCCGTTCCCCAGATCAGTCGCCCGCTGTCATCAGGCTCGGTTTCCTCCAGATATTCGGCGATCACCATCGTGCCGCACAGCACGTCACCATCCTCGGTCACAAGAACCGGCACATCTCCGGACGGATTCAGTGTCAGGAAATCCTCATGACGGTCCCACGGGGATTCGAGTTTGGGAAGATGAACAAGACGTCTCTCGGCGAGGAGGAGCCTGACGGTGCGCGAGGCGCCATAGAGAGGATGATGATGCAGAACGCGCATGCCGGTTCACTGTTAATAGGCTGAAAACACGAGAAGACTAGCCGGGAAGTGGCCGTACGGCAAGAGGGCCGGCCGGCAGTGCCGCCAGCGCCCCGGCCTTGAGTTCATATAGCTGAAGTCGTTCCGGTTCGACAAAGCCCGGCCAGTCAAGGCCATAGGGAGTGGCCGGCACGAACCCGAACCTTGGATAGTAATCGACCTCGCCGGACACCAGAACCAAAGGCCAGTCACCGTCGCCGGCGCGCCGCAACGCCTCGCCGATCAGCGCCCGCCCGAAGCCGCGCCCACGCAATTCGGGACGGACCGCCAGCGGGCCCAGCAGCAGAATCACCTGCGCGCCAAGCATGACCTCCCAGAACCGGAGCGAGCCCACCGTCATCCCGCCCTCGCGGATGACAAGACACAGCGAAGCCACCGGCGGCCCGGGCCGCAGCGCCCAGACCGAGCGTTCATGACGCGCCGAGCCGAAAGCCTCGGCCATCAGCGACTCGATCGCGGCAAGATCCTGATCTGTTTGGAGCGAAATGTCAGACATGGCATCCGATTACCGGAATTCACCGAATCCGGCAACCATCCGTCGTTGTTGCCCGGCATGATACAGCCTGAGGGCGAAGGAACAGCCGGGTCAGGCCGGTGTCGCCCCACCGGCTTGCGCGGCGGCGTCATCCAGCGGCATCTCCAGCCTCGCGACGATCTCGGTCGGCACCACCTGCCAGAATTTGCCGATCTCGACATCCCATTCATTGAGAAGCCGCGCGGCCAGTGCCGAATCCGTCGCCCTGGCATGCGTCTCGACAAGGCTCTTCAACTCGGCTTCCCAATGCGCCGTGCCGATCCGCACCACCTGCAGGCTGGCCGGATTGACCCGTGACAGGAAACTGTCGTCCGGGTCATGGACAAACGCCATGCCGCCGGTCATGCCGGCACCGAAATTGTCGCCCACATCGCCAAGGATGACCACCCGGCCCCCTGTCATATATTCACACGCGTTGGTTCCGGCGCCCTCGACAACGGCCGTGGCGCCGGAATTCCTGACACACAGCCTCTCACCCGCCTGGCCGGCGGCGAACAGGCGTCCCGAAGTCGCGCCATACAGCACTGTGTTGCCGATGATGGTGTTTTCATGCGCCACGAAACTTGCCGCCGCCGAGGGGCGGACGATGATGGTGCCGCCGGACAGCCCCTTGCCGACATAGTCGTTCGCATCGCCGATCACCTCGAGCCGCAGACCCTGCGTGGCGAAGGCGCCAAGCGACTGGCCGGCTGTGCCGCGAAGCCGCACCGAGATATGGTCCTCGCGAAGGCCTGTCATGCCGAACTTGCGAACGATATGCGAGGACAGGCGCGTGCCGATGGCGCGCTGCGTGTTCTCGACATTGTAGGACAGCTGCATTTTCGAGCCGAACTGCAACGCCGTGCTGGCGTCGCGGACCATCAGCGCGTCAAGCGTGTAAGGGACGGGCGTGCGGTCCCGGTCACGCGGGCTTCCGTCATGGCTGGCTCTTTCGGCCTGCACCAGAATCGGGTTCAGGTCGAGATCATCAAGGGCGGCATCACCGCGGCTGACCTGGGTTAAAAGGTCGGTCCGGCCAATCACTTCCTCCAGCGAGCTGAAGCCAAGCGAGGCCAGGATTTCCCGAACCTCCTCGGCAAGATGGGTGAAGAGCTGCACCACCTTCTCCGGCGTGCCCTCGAACTTGGCCCGCAGATCGTCGCGCTGCGTGCAGACGCCGACCGGACAGGTGTTGGAATGGCACTGCCGCACCATGATGCATCCCATCGCGATCAGCGCCGAAGTGCCGATGCCGTATTCATCGGCACCAAGCATCGCCGCCATGACGATGTCACGGCCGGTCTTCAGGCCACCGTCGGTGCGCAGTACAACCTTGTCACGCAGGTCATTCATGCACAGCACCTGATGCACCTCCGACAGCCCCATTTCCCAGGGCAGGCCGGCATGCTTGATCGAGGATTGCGGGCTGGCGCCGGTGCCGCCGCCATGCCCCGAAACAAGGATCGCGTCGGCCTTTGCCTTGGCCACACCGGCGGCGATGGTGCCGATTCCGGTCGAGGCCACCAGCTTGACGCACACCTTGGCGTCGGGATTGATCTGTTTCAGATCATAGATCAACTGCGCCAGATCCTCGATCGAATAGATGTCGTGATGCGGCGGCGGCGAGATCAGCGTCACCCCCGGGGTCGAATGGCGAAGCCGCGCGATCAGGCTGTCGACCTTGATGCCGGGAAGCTGGCCACCCTCGCCGGGCTTGGCGCCCTGCGCCACCTTGATCTCGATCTCCTTGCAGCTGTTCAGATATTCCGCGGTGACACCGAACCGGCCGGAGGCGATCTGCTTGATCGCGCTTGACGGGTTGTCGCCATTCTCGCGCAGCTTGAATCGGGCCGGATCCTCGCCACCCTCGCCGGAATCGGATTTCGCGCCGATCCTGTTCATCGCGATCGACAGCGTTTCATGCGCCTCGGGGCTCAACGCGCCAAGCGAGATTCCCGGCGAGACAAGCCGCTTGCGGATGCGGGTGATCGATTCCACATCCTCAAGCTTCACCGCCTCGCGGCCGGTCTTGAAATCCATCAGGTCGCGAAGATTGACCGGACCCTGGCCATTCACCAGCGCGGAATATTTCTTCCAGCTTTCATAGGAACCATTGTCACAGGCATGCTGCATGGCGTGGATCAGCTGGCCGTCGAAGGCATGCCGTTCGCCCGACCGGCGATAACGGAAAAACCCGCCGACCGGCAGAAAGGCATCCGCCGAGCCATAGGCCTTGCGGTGCATGTCGCTGACGCGAGCGGCGATGCCGGTCAGGCCGAGGCCGGAAATCCGCGAGGACATTGGCGGGAAGAATTTCGCCACCAGCGCGCGCGACAGGCCAAGCGCCTCGAAATTGTAGCCGCCGCGATAGGAGGCGATGACCGAAATGCCCATCTTCGACATGATCTTCAGCAACCCGTCCTCGACGGCCTTGCGATAATTCGCCGCCGCCTCGGGAAGCGTCAGCCCGGGCAGCAGGCCGCGATCATGCCGTTCGGCAATCGCTTCCTCGGCGACATAGGCGTTGATCGTCGTCGCCCCGACACCGATCAGCACCGCGAAATGATGCACATCCAGACATTCGCCGGTGGCCACATTGACCGAGGCGAAGGTACGCAATTGCTGGCGCACCAGATGCGAATGCACGGCGCCCGTCGCCAGGATCATCGGCAGCGGCGCGCGGCGTTCCGAGACAGCCCGGTCGGACAGCATCACATGCTCGCATCCCGATCTGACGGCCTCCTCGGCCTCGGCTGCGATCCGGTCCATCGCCACGACGAAATCATCCGGCCCGTCAATATCGAAGGTGCAGTCGATCATCGCCGCCTTGCCGCCAAGAAAGGCGACAAGCGCACCCCATTCCGGCACCGTCATCACCGGCGAGTTCAGCACCAGATGGTCGCATTGCTCTGGCGCCTCGTCGAGAATGTTGCCGAGATTGCCAAGCCGTGTGCGCAACGTCATCACGTGACGCTCACGAAGGCTGTCGATGGGCGGGTTGGTTACCTGCGAGAAATTCTGCCGGAAGAAATGATGCAGCCCGCGATAACGGCTGGACAGCACGGCCAGCGGCGTGTCGTCCCCCATCGATCCGATGGCTTCCTTGCCGGTCTCGGCCATCGGCTGCAGGATCAGTTCAAGATCCTCCATTGTCCAGCCTGCCATCATCTGGCGGCGGCGGGCCTCGATGGCGGGCATCCGCCCGCTTCCCTTGCCGGCATGCTTTGCCAGTACGGATTCCATCTGCTGCGCCCGACCGATCCATTTCGACCAGTCACGCTTGCCGGCCAGCTCGGCGGTCAGGTCGGAATCAAGGAACATCCTGCCGCGTTTCAGGTCGATTCCCATCATCTGGCCGGGGCCGATCCGCCCACGTTCCACAATATGGTCCTCGGGAACCACCACCATGCCGGTTTCCGATCCGGCGATCACAAGGCCGCTGTCGGTGACGACATAGCGCATCGGGCGAAGTCCATTGCGGTCCATGCCGGCGATCACCCAGTTGTCAGCATAGGCGGCAATCGCCGCCGGCCCGTCCCACGGTTCCATCACCGAGTTGCAATAGGCATAGAGCTCCGCCAGCTCATGGTCGCTGTCGACATCGACGGCTGCCGGGATCATCATGGTTTTCACCATGGGCAGAGTGCGCCCGCCATGACCCATCAGCTCGAACACCGCATCAAGCGCCGCCGAATCCGAACTTCCCTTCGACACCACCGGCTTCAGATCGTCGATCGAGTCACCGAAAATGTCGGACGCCATGCGATCCTCATGACAGGTCATCCAGTTCTGGTTGCCGCGGATGGTGTTGATCTCGCCATTATGCGCCAGAACGCGGAAAGGCTGCGCCAGCTTCCAGGTTGGCATGGTGTTGGTCGAATAGCGCTGGTGATAGACGGCGAAGGAAGAGATGAACCGCCTGTCGTTCAGATCCGGGAAAAAGGCTGTCACCTGTTCGGCAAGGAACATGCCCTTATAGATGATCGAGCGGCTTGACATCGAACAGATGTAGAAATCCGAGATCAGCTCGGCTGTCACCGCCTTTTCGATGCGGCGACGCACGATATAGAGTTGGCGCTCGGCCTCGGTCTCGTCGATATCGGCCGGCATCGAGAACATGATCTGCTCGATCTCCGGCCGTGTCGCGCTGGCCTTGTCGCCAAGCGCCTTGGTATCGACCGGCACCTGTCGCCAGCCATAGATGAAATGGCCGACAGCCAGAATTTCCTGCTCGACGATACAGCGGCAGCGTTCCTGCGCCGCCAGATCGGTGCGCGGCAGAAATACCATGCCGACAGCCAGACGCCCGCCATCATCATCATGGCCGGTGCGCGCGATATGCTCGATGAAGAAGTCGCGCGGGATCTCGATATGGATTCCCGCGCCATCACCGGTCATGCCGTCGGCATCGACGGCGCCACGATGCCAGATGGCCTGCAGCGCCTCGATGGCGGCATCCACGACAGCGCGGGTCGGCTTGCCGTCCTGCGCCGCCACGAACCCGACTCCGCAGGCGTCATGCTCCATCTGCGGCCCATAGACGCCGGCATCGGTCAGGCGGGCCTCGTTGCGGGCGCGCCGTGCAAGATAACTCTGCGCATCAAATCTGTTGGTCTTGCTCATCATTCTGTCCCGTCTTTCGTCTCAGACGCCGGCGGCGGCCTGCGGCGCATCGCTCTGCGCCATGATGTAGGAATCAATCGAGGCGGCGGCATCGCGGCCATCACGCACACCCCAGACAACCAGCGAGGCACCACGCACGATATCTCCGGCGGCGAACACGCCCGGAAGGCTGGTCATCATGGTGCGCCAGTCGATATCGAGGGTGCCCCATTTCGAGACCGAGAGTTCCGGCGCACCGAACATGGTCGGCAGATCCTCGGGATCGAAGCCGAGCGCCTTGATCACCAGATCGGCCGGGATGTCATGCGATGAATCCTCGATGATCTGCGGCACCTGGCGGCCGGTGGCGTCAGGCTGGCCAAGATGGATTTTCTGGGCCTGCACGGCCCGCACATGGTTGTCGCCAAGGAACGCCTGAGGTGCCGACAGCCATTTGAAAACGACCCCTTCTTCCTCGGCATTCGCGACCTCGCGCTGCGAGCCCGGCATGTTGGCACGGTCGCGGCGATACAGGCATGTCACCGATTTGGCCTCTTGCCGGATCGCGGTGCGCACACAATCCATCGCCGTGTCACCGCCACCGATGACAACGACATCGCGGCCCCTGGCATCCAGTGTGCCGCTGTCAAAATCGGGCACCGCATCACCAAGGCTTTTCCGGTTCGAGGCGGTCAGATAATCCAGCGCCGGCACGATGCCTTCCATGCCGACACCCGGCGCATTGATATCGCGCGCCTTGTAGACACCGGTGGCGACCAGTACGGCATCATGCGCCTCCCGTATCTCTGCAAAACTGATATCGACACCGATATCGACATTCATCCGGAAGGTCACACCGCCATCCGCCAGCAGATCATGGCGGCGCTGGACAACATGTTTCTCCAGCTTGAAGCCCGGAATACCATAGATCAGCAGCCCGCCGACCCGGTCATAACGGTCATAGACTGTCACCTGATAGCCGCGCTGGCGCAGCATGTCGGCGGCGGCAAGTCCGGCCGGCCCGGCACCGATGATGCCGACCGATTCGGGCCGTTCCGCGACCGGTTGCGGCGGCTGCACCCAGCCATTCTCGAACGCCGTCTCGGTGATATGTTTCTCGACCGCGCCGATGGTGACCGATTCAAACCCCTTCTCGATGACACAGCTTCCCTCGCACAGCCGGTCCTGCGGGCAGATGCGGCCGCAGATTTCCGGCATGTTGTTGGTCTGCGCGGACAATCGGTATGCCTCCTCCATCCGCCCCTCGGCGGTCAGCATCAGCCAGTCCGGGATGTTGTTGTGAAGCGGACAGTTGATCTGGCAGAACGGCACGCCACATTGCGAGCAGCGGCCAGCCTGGTCCTCGGCGGCGGTGACATCGAACTCGTCATAGATCTCGTCGAAATCCTGAACACGCGCCTCGGCACCGCGCTTGTCCGGCATTTTCTTGTCGGTGGTCACGAATTTCAGCATCTTGCTCGACATGGCTGTGCCCCGCTGTCCTGTCCCGTTATCCCGCCCAGAAAACTGCTCTGCGCAGAAAAGAATGACGCGTCCCCGCCTGCATCACCCGTTCGGGGCAATCCTCGCAGTGGCACCGCGTCAAAAAAGTCAACATTAGTTACCCTTTTTCAGGCGATCTTGCAAGGGCAACCATATCAAAATTGCGTGAGAATCAAAACTTGTCTCACTTTAGTTCCATTTTGAGACTAAATATAGCCAAACGAACCCTGCCCAAGGGACAAGCCCCGCAAAATGCAGGGGCAATCCGTAAGGGGCAATCCGTAATTTTGACCTGCGGGGGCTTTGCGCGTAGGTTGCTGGCACTCATTATGTTTGCACGCACGGGGCGGTGGCATGCGCGGGGCGGCGCTGTCTGACGGGGGAGAAGACCTGATGCCTGTTCTTTTGATCATCCTGGTTGCCGCCGTTCAGGGCCTCACCGAATTCCTGCCTGTGTCATCCTCCGGGCATCTGGCCCTGATCCCCCTCCTCACCGACCGGCCCTATCAGGGACGGGCCATCGATGTGGCGGCGCATGTCGGCACACTCGGCGCGGTGATGCTCTATCTTCGGGCCGATCTACTCGCCATTCTGATGGCGTTGCGCCCGCGCGGCGATACCGGACAGCGCCGGCTGATCATCCTTCTCGCCATGGCCACCCTGCCGGTGATCATCGCCGGCTTCATTGTCAATCGATACGACCCGCCATGGCTGCTTGACCTGCGGACATTGGCCATCGCCAATCTGGTCTTTGCCGCGCTGCTCTGGCATGCCGACCGTGTGGGATCGCTTGGCCGGCAGATATCCGAGATGCGGTTCGGCAGCGCCATCGCCATAGGCCTGATGCAGTGCCTGGCGCTGATCCCGGGGGCGTCACGTTCCGGCGTGACGATGACCGCGGCGCGCTATCTCGGCTTTGACAGGGTGTCGGCGGCGCGTTTCTCGCTGCTGTTGTCGATCCCGACCATTGCCGGTGCCGGATTGCTGAAGGGCATGGACATCATTTCCGAGGGAGATGTGGCTCTTGGCATGGATGCGATGCTAGTGGCGCTGTTGTCCTTCGGTTTCGCTCTTGCCGCGATTGGCTGGATGATGCGGTGGCTGGCGCGGGCCGATTTCCGGATCTTCGTCTGGTACCGGATGGCACTTGGCGCCGTCCTGTTGCTGGCGATTGCCGCTGGCGGTGTCGTGTAAGCCGCTCAGCCGCGTCGCGAGAATTGGCCGCCTGGCCGGAAACAGGACAGATAGCCCGGGATGATGGCGTCCACCGATGTCGGCGCGATGCCAAGATCGGCCAGCCCGGGCGTGTCTTCGGACACCACATTGTCGACAGCAAGCAGCCTTACCTGGTCCATCGTCAGGGGCGGATTCGGCAGCAGCCCGGTGATCATCGCACCAAGCGACATCACCCCCAGCGGCACCGGCACCAGCAGCCGTCGGCGCCCGATCGCGTCGAGGGTGATTTCCATCAATTCACGGAAAGTGAATATATCAGGCCCGCCAAGCTCGAAAATCCCGCCCTCGACAGCTCCGGTCCTGCCACCTGTCGCCCGGCGACCTGCCGTTCGGCCACCTTTGGGTGCTTTGCGGAAACCCAGCCCGACGGCCACCGCATCAACCACATCGCCGACATAGACAGGTTGCATCCGCATGCGCCCGCCACCGGGAAGCGGCAGGCCCGGCGCCAGCATCGCCATGCCGGCGAACCGGTTGAAAAAACTGTCACGCGGCCCGAAGATGATCGAGGGGCGCAGGATCACCGCCTCGGGAAAGGCCGCATGAAGCGCCGCCTCGCCAGCGGCCTTGCTGCGCGCATAGCTGCTGTTGGAATCGGCACTGGCACCAATGGCCGACACATGGACAACAGACGTCATACCCATCCGTGCCGCCAGAGTGCCGATGCGACCGGGCAATTCACCCTGGAGCGAGGCAAAACGCTGCGAGCCGCCCTCGGCCAGAATGCCGACAAGATTGACCACCGAGTCGGCGGTGCCCATCACCCGCTCCAGATCCTCGTCGGACAGCGCGTTGCCGGCGACCGGCGTCACCTGTCCGACAACGCCCATCGTCTTTAGAAATTTGGCCCGTTCGGCGTTGCGGCACAGCACGATGACGCGCGCGCCCTCGCGGGCCAGCATTTCGACGATGGCGCGCCCGACAAATCCCGACCCGCCGATGACTGCAACCGTTCTGTCCATGACAAATCCCACATGCCGATGTCGTTTCCCGTGCAAGAGTGATAGCGGCAAGCACGGGCCGGCGTCCAGTGCAGATTGACCTCCGCCAAAGGCAATCACGGTATCGCCACAGAAAGGCCGCACGGATTCAGTTGACAAGCCGGGCCGGCCGGCTATTCTGCGCGCCTCCCGCGACGGGTCGTCTGGCCCGCCTCGCCCCTATGCCCAGGTGGCGGAATTGGTAGACGCGCTGGCTTCAGGTGCCAGTGGCCATTAGGCCGTGGAAGTTCGAGTCTTCTCCTGGGCACCA
>JAAZUU010000067.1 GCA_018624035.1 Rhodobiaceae bacterium
AGGTGCGAAGCAGGTCGCGCTCCATTGCCTGCGTCGCCTGCAGCCCGGCCACCGTGTTCACCAGCATCGGGAAGAAGGTCATCACCACAACCACGGCGGCCTTCGATTGCCAGTCAAAACCGAACCACATCACCATGATCGGCGCGATTCCGATAACTGGCAACGCCGAGACAAAATTTCCGACCGGCAGCAGGCCGCGCTGCAGGAACGGCACGCGGTCGATCAGGATGGCGACGATGAAGGCGCTGCCACAGCCAAGGATATAGCCGCTGAGCGCCGCCTTGATGACGGTCTGCTGGAAATCGGCCCACAGAATGGAGGTGGATTCGGCGAAACGCACCGCGATCATCGAAGGCGGCGGCAGCAGGACCGTCGGGATCTGCAGGCCGACCGTCAGCACTTCCCAGGCAAAGATGATCCAGGCCCCGAAGAAGACCGGCACCGCCAGCGAGACGACGGATGACAGCGCCTTTGGCAGCTGCCTTGCCGCCATCGCCTTTTCGACCGCCAGCCAGCCAAACAGCCAGCAGGCGATCAGCAGCGGCCAGCTTGCCGCCGGCATGTCACCATCGAGACGCGACATGAGCAGCGCTATGCCTCCAAGGCTGGCGACAAGATCAACCCGCGCCTGCGGCCACAGATCCAGATGATGCCGTATCCCGACACCGACAAGCAGAAGGCTGGCTGCCGGCAGCGCGATGCCGGCCTCGCCGGTGCCGAAGATGGCGGTCAGCAAGGCCACCGCCGCGGCAAGGCCGCCAAGGGTGGCGATGCTGCGCTGGAACCCGGTCATGCCCGCAGCCCCATTCGCCGCAGCGTCAGATGGCTGATCACGCCGACAACACCGACAAGAATCGCCGCCATGCAGGCCGCCGAGATCAGCGCCGACCAGATCTGTATTGTCTGGCCGTAATAGGACCCGGCGAGAAGCCGCGCGCCGAGCCCCGCCACCGCGCCGGTTGGCAATTCACCGACGATCGCGCCGACAAGGCTGATCGCGATGGCGACCTTCATAGAGGCGAACAGAAATGGCACCGAGGCGGGAAGCCGCAGTTTCCAGAAGGTCTGCAGCCGAGATGAGCGGTAGGTGCGCATCAGATCCATAAGCATCGGGTCGGGGCTGCGCAGCCCCTTGACCATGCCGACGACGACAGGGAAGAAACTGAGATAGGTGGAAATCATCGCCTTTGGCACCAGCCCTGAAAGACCGACGGCGTTCAGTACCACGATGATCATCGGGGCGATGGCCAGGATCGGGATGGTCTGACTGGTGATGATCCAGGGCATCAGCGACTTGTCCATGGCCCGGTTCTCGACAATCGACACGGCAAGCCCGATGCCGAGGATGGTTCCCATGACGAAGCCGAGCAGGGTCGAGGACAGGGTGACGCTGCCATGATAGATCAGCGAGCGTTTCGAGGTGACCTTCTTCTTCACCGTGGTCTTCCAGATTTCGGCGACAATCTGGTGTGGTGCCGGCAGGACCGGTCGTTCCTGCGCCATCGTATCGCGCACAAGATCGCGCATCTGCCATTCGGTGCCGGCCTTTTCATAGCGGTCGATCTGCCAGGGTGCGTTCAGATGGACGGTGAAACCGTACCAGATGATCATGATCGCGGCGACCACCACGGCGACCGGCGTTATCCTGTTGACCATGCCTGTCACCGCATTGTTCCTCCGCCACCATGCCGGCGGGCATGACAACAACATGTCCGCCGCCTAGTCATAGGAATGCCCCTCGCGAAGGCCGTTGCGGACCCGTTGCGCGATTTCAAGGAAGCGTTTTGATTCCCGGATGTCGAGCGGGCGCTCGGCCGGCAGGTCGGATTCGATGATGTCGGTCACCCGGCCGGGGCGCGGCGACATGACGACGATGCGGGTCGACAGATAGACCGCCTCGGGAATGGAGTGGGTCACGAAGCATATCGTCTTGCCGGTCTTTTTCCAGAGCTGCAGGAGTTGTTCGTTCAGATGGTCGCGGACAATCTCGTCGAGCGCGCCGAAGGGCTCGTCCATCAGCAGAAGCTCGGCATCAAAGGCAAGCGCCCGCGCGATGGATGCACGCTGCTGCATGCCGCCCGACAGCTGCCAGGGGAATTTACGGCCGAAGCCGTCAAGCCCGACAAGATCAAGCGTGTGCTTTACGCGTTCGGCCTGCTCGGCGCGGCTGATTCCCATGATTTCCAGCGGCAGGCCGATATTGCGCTCGATCGTTCGCCAGGCCAGCAGCGCCGGTGCCTGAAAGACATAGCCATAGGCACCGGCAAGGCGCGCCTCCTCGGGCGTCTTGCCATTCACCGAGATGGCCCCGCCGGTCGGTTGTTCCAGATCGGCGATGACCCGCAGCAGGGTGGTCTTGCCACATCCCGACGGGCCGATGAAGGACACGAAGTCACCTTTCTCGATGGTCAGGTCGACATCTTTCAGAGCGTGAACAGGCCCGTCATTCGAATCGAAGGTCAGGCAGAGCCGGTCCGCCTCGATGGCCGGCGTGCGGTTGCTATCCTCTGACATCAGCCCTCCGTCACGCCGGTTGGCGCAGGTTCCACCATGTCCCGCCGCGGCGTGACGGATATGTGCAGTGATGGTGTCGACATCAGACTCCGGCCGGCATATTGGCCGGGTCCCGAATGACCGCGCGCGGTGCCGTCAATGCCTTCCACTTCGACAGCGCCTTGTTGGTCGCCGAGAAGGGCTCGCGTGGCACGAATTTGCCATGGCCCTCGCGGGTCTTCACCTCATCCTCCTGGATTGCCACATAGCCGCGGGTCATGGTGAAACGCGGCAGGCCCTTTACGGTGAAGCCCTCGAACACATTGTAGTCGATGGCCGATTGCTGCGCGCCATGCGAGATTGTCTTCTCGCGCGCCGGGTCGAGAACGACGATGTCGGCATCGGCGCCTTCCAGAATGGCACCCTTTCGCGGATACAGGTTCAACGCCTTGGCGATGTTGGTCGAGGTCGCGGCAACGAATTCATTCATTGTCAGGCGACCTGTTCCCACACCATAAGTCCAGAGCAGTGGCATCCGGTCCTCAAGACCGCCGGTGCCGTTCGGGATCTTGGTGAAGTCCCCAAGGCCGAAGCGCTTCTGCTCGGTTGTGAAAGCGCAATGATCGGTCGCCACCACCTGCAGGCTGCCGGCCTGGAGCCCGGCCCACAGGCTGTCCTGATGAAGCTTGTTGCGGAAGGGCGGCGACATCACGCGCTGGGCGGCATGGTCCCAGTTCGGGTTGGCGTATTCGCTCTCGTCAAGCAGCAGATGCTGGATCAGTGGCTCGCCATAGACGCGCATGCCCTTCTGGCGCGCGCGGCGGATGGCCTCATGCGCCTGCTCGCACGACACATGCACGACATAGAGCGGCACGCCGGCCATGTCAGCGATCATGATGGCGCGGTTGGTGGCCTCGCCCTCGACCTCGGGGGGGCGTGAATAGGCGTGCGCCTCCGGCCCGTTATTGCCGTCCTCCATCAGCTTTGCCTGCAACTGCGCGACGACATCGCCATTCTCGGCATGTACCAACGGCATCGCGCCAAGTTCGGCGCAACGCTGGAAGCTGGCATACATCTCGTCATCATCGACCATCAGCGCGCCCTTATAGGCCATGAAATGCTTGAAGGTGTTGATCCCCTTCTTCACCACTTCGGGCATTTCATTGAACACCTGCTCGCCCCACCAGGTGATCGCCATATGGAACGAATAGTCGGTCGTGGCGCGTGACGATTTGTTGTCCCAGGCCTGGATCGCTGTCAGCAGCGACTGGTCAGGCGCCGGCAGGCAGAAATCGACCACCATTGTGGTGCCGCCGGACAGCGCGGCGCGGGTGCCGGACTCGAAATCATCGGTCGAATAGGTTCCCATGAACGGCATTTCGAGATGCGTGTGCGGATCGATACCGCCGGGCATGACATAGCATCCCGTGGCGTCCAGCGTTTCATTGCCTGACA
Organism: Rhodobiaceae bacterium; assembly: GCA_018624035.1. Classification (GTDB taxonomy): domain Bacteria; phylum Pseudomonadota; class Alphaproteobacteria; order Puniceispirillales; family Puniceispirillaceae; genus UBA8309. Next base: position 3,949 of record JAAZUU010000067.1, read on the forward strand.
GTCCTTCGCCGATTTTCGTGATCTTGCCGTTCTCGACAAGGACATCTGCCTTGTAGGTGCGGTCGGCGGTGACAATGGTTCCATCCTTGATGACGGTGCTCATGTTGCTTCTCCCTGATCAATCATCGACGATGCCGGCGGTTTCAACGACGGCATGGAACAGCACGTCTGCGCCGGCGGTCGCCCAGTCCCTGGTTATATCCTCGGCTTCATTATGCGACAGCCCGTCGACGCATGGACACATTATCATGGCTGTCGGCGCGACACGGTTGATCCAGCAGGCGTCATGGCCGGCGCCGGACACGATGTCGCGATGCGAATATCCCAGCCGCTCGGCGGCGCGGCGGATGGCGCCCACGCAGCCATCATCGAATTCGACCGGGTCGAATTTGCCGGCCTGCTCGATCTCCATCTGCAGCCCGATTTCATCGCAGATCTCTTTCGCGCCGGCGCGAAGCCTGGCTTCCATATCGTCGATCACCTCCTGCTTCGGGTGCCGGAAATCGATCGTGAAGACAACCTTGCCGGGGATGATGTTGCGCGAATTCGGATACACATCGCAATGGCCGACCGCGCCAACGGCAAGCGGCGCGTGTGACCAGGCGATATCATCGACAAGCTGCGTGATCCGCGCCATGCCAAGCCCGGCATTGACACGTTTCGGCATCGGTGTCGATCCGGTATGCGCCTCCTTGCCGGTCAGGGTGACCTGCAGCCAGTTCAGCCCCTGTCCGTGCGTGACGACGCCGATATCGATCGCTTCATCCTCGAGGATCGGCCCCTGTTCGATATGCAGCTCGAAGAAGGCCGCCAGTTTGCGCGCGCCGACCTCCTCATCGCCAATCCAGCCGATGCGGGCCAGCTCATCGCCGACCGTCTTGCCGCCGGCGTCGGTGCGGCCATAGGCCCAGTCAAGTGTGTGGACACCGGCGAAGACGCCCGAGGCCATCATCGGCGGCGAGAAGCGGGTGCCCTCCTCATTCGTCCAGTTGACGACCTCGATGGGATGGCGCGTCCTGATGCCGGTCTCGTTCAGCGTGCGGATGATCTCAAGACCGGCAAGGACACCAAGAACGCCGTCATATTTTCCGCCGGTTGGCTGTGTATCAAGATGGCTGCCGACCATCACCGGCGGCAGCGACGGGTCGATGCCCTCGCGGCGGGCGAACATGGTGCCCATCTTGTCGAGCCCCATCTCCAGACCCTCGGCCTCGCACCATGCCTGATAGAGCCGGCGTCCCTCGGCATCCTCGTCGGTCAGGGTCTGGCGGTTGTTGCCGCCAGCGACCCCGGGGCCGATCTTCGCCATCTCCATCAAAGAATCCCACAGCCGGTCGCCATTGATCCGGAAATTCTTCCCGCGTTGATCCATCGAGCCGCTGTTCATGTCGGAAGCCATTTACCGTTTCCTTCCTGTTGTCATCCGTCGGGGTGTCCGTGTCTCCAGTCCGCCGTCATGCGATGCCTGACCTGTGCGCCGACCATCATGCGCGGGTTGGCCCCGAACAGGCATTCACGCTGGCATTCACGCTGGCGTTTGAGTTGGCGGTTCGCCGCGAACGACATCCGGCAGGCGCGCATCTCATCTGCCTGCAGCTTTGCCGGTTGCAGATTGGCACTGTCAGGCATTGTGGCACACTCCCTCGGCATCGCGGCGCTCTTGAAATGCGGGCAAGCCCGCCGGTCGACCGTCTCGGCTGTCTGGCCGGGTTGACCTTCCACGACCGCGGTGGAAACGGTCTCACAAAAATTATGAAATATCATTTTTACCGTTTGGTCAAATATCTTAGGATGGCCGGACGCGAAAAAATAACCGGTCGCGAATTGGGGGCATATGTCAGGTAACGCAAAGTCGCCCGCCGCCGTGAGGACGGTGGCAGGCAAGACCCGAATCCAGAAGGAAAACGAGACGCGGATATTGCGGGCCGCCCTTGATGTTTTTTCCGAAAGCGGATTTCACGGCGCGACGCTGGACCGCATCGCCAGCGAGGCCAGCATGTCGAAACCGAACCTGCTCTATTATTTCAAGAGCAAGGAGGAAATCCACGTCGCGCTGCTGACCGATCTGCTGGACGTCTGGCTGGCGCCGCTGCGGGCGATCCGCCCCGATGGCAATCCTGTTGATGAAATCGGGTCCTATATCCGGCGCAAGCTTGATTCCTCGCGGAGCTTCCCGCGCGAATCGCGCCTGTTCGCGAATGAGATCCTCGCCGGCGCGCCGCATATCGGCGATTTCCTGCAAACCGAACTGAAACAGCTTGTCGAGGAAAAGGCGGCGATCCTGCAACGCTGGATTGACGAGGGACGGATGGCGCCCTGCGATCCGCGTCATCTGCTGTTCGCCATCTGGTCGACGACGCAGCATTATGCCGATTTCAGCGTCCAGGTGCGTCATGTCCTCGGACTTGGTGCCGGCGACAAGAGCTATTATGACGAGGCCGCGCGGATGCTCGACACGCTGTTCCTCGGACAGCTGATCAGTCGGCCCGGGTCCGACTGACCGCAACCGACTGACAGTAACCGGCTGACCGTAACCGGCTGACCGGCCGCCCGACGCCTATTCGGCGGCGTCCCGCATCGGATTGTTGGGGTGCATCGTCCAGTTGCCATATTCGTCGGCAACCGGCTTGCCGGTCCGCTTGTCCATGTCGCCCGACGGGATCTGCTCCATGGTGATGCAGTTTTCCACCGGGCAGACATTCACGCACAGGTTACAGCCGACACATTCCTCGTCGATCACCTCGAACCGCCGCTCGCCATCAATCATGTTGGTGATGGCCTGGTGCGAGGTGTCCTCGCAGGCGATATGACAGCGCCCGCATTGGATGCAGCTGTCCTGATCGATCCGTGCCTTGGTCGTGTAGTTCAGGTTCAGATACTGCCACTCGGTAACGTTCGGGATGGCGCGGCCATGAATCGCGTCGAGATCTGCATGGCCGGCATTGTCCATCCACTGTTCCAGCCCTTCGACAAGATCGTCAATGATCTTGAAGCCATAGGTCATGGCGGCGGTGCAGACCTGCACGTTGCCGGCCCCCAGCGTGATGAACTCGGCGGCATCGCGCCAGGTCGTGATCCCGCCGATTCCCGAGATCGGCAGCGAGGCTGTTTCCGGATCGCGGGCGATGGCGGCTACCATGTTCAGCGCGATCGGCTTGACCGCCGGGCCGCAATAGCCGCCATGCGTACCCTTGCCGTCAATGGTTGGCTGCGGTGCAAAGCTGTCGAGATCGACCGACACAATCGAGCTGATGGTGTTGATCAGCGAGACGGCGTCGGCGCCGCCGGCATGCGCGGCGCGCGCCGGATAGCGCACATCGGTGATGTTCGGCGTCAGCTTGACGATCACCGGCATGCGGGTGTTCGCCTTCGCCCAGCGTGTGACCATCTCGATATATTCCGGCACCTGGCCGACCGCCGCGCCCATGCCGCGTTCCGACATGCCATGCGGACAGCCGAAATTCAGCTCGACACCGTCGCATCCCGTATCCTCGACCTTGCGCAGGATCTCTTCCCAGCACGGCTCCTCGCACGGGACCATCAGGCTTGTCACGACGGCACGGTCCGGCCAGTCGCGCTTCACCGACTTGATCTCCTGAAGGTTGACCTCAAGCGGCCGGTCGGTGATCAGCTCGATATTGTTCAGCCCAAGAAGTCGCCGGTCGGCGCCCCAGATCGCGCCATAGCGCGGCCCCCCGACATTGACGATATGCGGATCAAGCCCCAGCGTCTTCCAGACGACGCCGCCCCAGCCGGCCCGGAAGGCGCGGACGACATTATATTCCTTGTCGGTCGGCGGTGCCGAGGCAAGCCAGAACGGGTTGGGGGATTTGATACCAGCGAAGTCATTTCTCAGGTCAGCCATGGATGCCTCCTTCATGACAGGGTCAGGCGGACAGCGCCGCGTGGATGGATTCGGCCGCGTCGCGCCCCTGCGCCACCGCGGTCACAGTCAGATCGTCTCCACCGGCGGTACAGTCACCACCGGCCCAGACGGACGGGTTCGATGTACGGAAGGACTCATCGACCTTGATTCGTCCCTTTTCCAGCGTGATCCCGGCAAGTGCGTCGCCGGCCTCGAGTGTCTGGCCGATGGCCTTGAAAAGCTGGTCGACCTCAAAGGTCTGGAACTTGCCGGTGCCGGCAAGCCTGCCGCCGGACAGGCCGGTATATTCCATCTTCACAAACAGACTGCCGCTGTCCGATCTCGTCACCTCGACAGGCTTCATCCAGTGCCGGATATTGACACCCTTGGAGGTCGACTGGTTCTGCTCGACCTCGGATGCGTTCATCTGCTCACGGCCGCGGCGATAGGCGATCGTCACCTCCTGCGCGCCAAGAAGATGCGCCTGTGTGGCCACATCGATCGCGGTCATGCCGCCACCGATGACCATCACCCGGCGTCCGACCGGAATGGTGGCCATGTCCGATGCCTGGCGAAGCTCGGCGATGAAATCGACCGCGTTGGCGACAGCGTCGTCATCCTCGCCATCGACGCCAAGCGCGTTGACCCCGGACAGGCCGATTCCGACAAACACCGCGTCATGTGTCTTTGCCAGCTCGTCAATCGTCAACCCGTCGCCAAGGCGCTTGCCGGTGACAATCTCGATACCGCCGATGGCGGTCACATAATCAACCTCATGCTGCGCGAAATCATCAACCGTCTTGTAGGTGGCGATGCCGAACTCGTTCAGCCCGCCGGCTTTCTCACGCGCATCATAGACGACGACCGCGTGCCCCTTCATCGCCAGGCGGTGCGCGCAGGCAAGACCTGCCGGCCCGGCACCGATGATGGCGACGCTCTTGCCGGTGTCGGCGGCACGGCTGTAGAACTGGCGTCCATGGCTCATCGCATGGTCGGTGGCGTGACGCTGCAAAAGGCCGATCTGCACCGGCTTGCCCTCGGCGGTCTCGCGCACGCAGGCCTGCTCGCATAATGTCTCGGTCGGACAGACGCGGGCGCACATGCCGCCAAGAATGTTCTGGTCAAAGATCGTGCGCGCCGACCCGTCCAGATTGCCGGTCGAAATCTGGCGGATGAATTTCGGGATGTCGATGCCGGTCGGGCAGGCTGTCACGCAGGGCGCGTCATAGCAGAAATAACACCGGTCCGCCGCGACCATCGCCTCATGCGCGTCAAGCGGCGGGTGGGCGTCGCCGAAATTTCCGTCATAATCGCCGGCATCCAGCCGGCCATCGAGGATCCCATCCTCGAGATAGCGATCGACCATTCTCGTCTCCACTCGCAGCAAACCTCATGTCAGGCCGCGGCGCATGGCGCGTCTATTGGTCAGTCGCCACAAACCGGAGCCACATAAAAAGATTGCCGGATAATTCGGCTTTGTCCATAATTTTTTACCAAATGATAAAATTTTGCCCGAACGGGATGATTTGCCACGGTAAGATGGTGACAGGTGGCTGAAGGCGCTTTTGCCGAAGGGCCGTGATGTGGCAGGGTGATAACGCGACGGCAGGGAGACAGAATGACATGAACACAACGCTTGATATCCGCAAGATGGTGGCGACGGTCGAGGACATCTACAAGGAGGCCGGCGCGCCAGCCTCGGGGCCAAGCAGGAAATGTATTGTCGCGGCGGTGATCCCCAACCCGCTGGCGGGCCAGCCCGACGGCGATCTCGAGATTCTGAAGGATCTTGGCGCGGCGGTTTCGGCGGCGCTGGTGGTGCGCGGGCTTGAAGCGCTTGGCGCGGCGCCGGATGATGTTGATTCCTATGGCAAGGGCGCGATCATCGGCACCGACGGTGAGATCGAGCATGCCGCCGCCCTTATCCATCCGCGTTTCGGCGCGCCGGTTCGCGGCGCGCTTGGCGAGGCGAGCGAGATCATCCCCTCGACCAAGAAGCTGGCCGGGCCAGGTGCCAGCCTTGCCGTGCCGATGACAAGCAAGCGCAGCATCTGGGATTTCGATCATATGGATGCCGCCGAAATCTGTATCGGCGATGCGCCTCATGCCGACGAGATCGTGGTCATTCTGGCGCTTGGCATCGGTGGCCGGCCACGCAAGCGCACGAAACCCGACGCCTAGATGTTGGATGACTGGGATGCCGGATGATTGGGATGCCGGGTGATTGGGATGCCGGGTGACTGGGATGCCGGGTGACGGGGCGGATATCGACTTCATCGTGATCGGGGCCGGCATCGCCGGGGCATCGGCGGCGGCGGAACTGTCCCTGTCGGCGAGGGTTCTGCTTCTCGAGGCCGAAAGCCAGCCTGGCTACCATTCAACCGGCAGGTCGGCGGCGATGTATGTTCCGGCCTATGGGCCGCCCGCCATCCGCGCGCTGACCCGCGCCGCCGGGCCGTTTTTCCACGACCCGCCGGACGGCTTTGCCGAGACACCGCTGCTGCGCCGGCGCGATATCCTGATGATCGCGCGTGAGGATCAGCGGGACTCGACAGCCGATTTCATCGCCGATGCCGGTCAGGACATATCGCTTGAGATGGTCGGGGGAGACAGACTTGCCGAGTTGCAGCCGGCGCTTCGCCCTGGCTATGCCACGCATGGCGTGATCGACCGGTCGGGAAGCGATATCGATGTCAACGCCCTGCATCGTGGCTTTCTGCGCCTGTTGACGGCGCGCGGCGGCGAGGTGGCAACCAGCCGCAACGTCACGGCGCTGCGCCGCGAGGCCGGTGTCTGGCATGTCAGCGCCGGTGATGCGGTGTTTGCCGCGCCGGTGGTGATCAACGCGGCCGGGGCCTGGGCCGAGGAGATCGGGCGCATGGCCGGTGCCGAGGAGATCGGCCTGGTGCCGAAGCGCCGGACGGTGCTGATGATCGCCGCGCCACCGGCGATTGATTCAGACAGCCTGCCGATGACCATTGACATGGATGAAACCTTCTATCTGAAGCCGGAAAGCGGCCAGTTCCTTGTCTCGCCGGCGAATGAGGACCCGATGCCACCGTGCGATGTGCAGCCCGAGGAGATGGATATCGCCATCTGTCTCGACCGGATCGGGCGCGCCTTCGACATACCGGTCAGTCGGCCACTGTCGAAATGGGCCGGACTTCGAAGCTTCGTCGCCGACAAGAGTCCGGTGGCGGGGTTCTCGGATCTGGCCGCGGGCTTTTTCTGGCTTGCCGGGCAGGGGGGCTATGGCATCCAGACAAGCCCGGCGCTGGCGCGGGTGGCGGCCAGTCTGGCGCAGGGCGCGGTGATACCGTCCGATATCGCGGCGCAGGGACTGTCAGCCGCCATGCTGGCACCGGCGCGCCTGCGCTCCGGCATGTAATTCGCGTCAGATCTTCAGCGGGCCGGGGACAGGCTGTTGGTATTGAGGAACACGGCATAGAGCGACGTCGTCGCGGTGATGAAGAGCCGGTTCAGTTTCGGCCCGCCGAAACAGACATTGGCCACCGTCTCGGGAATATGGATCTTGCCGACCAGATCGCCGTCGGGGCTCAGACAATGCACGCCATCACCGGCCGAACTCCACAGATAGCCGTCGCAATCCACCCTGAAGCCGTCGAACATCCCGCTGTCGCATGTCGCGAACACCTCGCCACCGGCAAGCGTCCTGTCGTCGTCGGACACAGTATGGCGGCGGATATGCGCCGGCCCGTCGGGATCGTGTGAGCGGCCGGTATCGGCGATATAGAGATATGTTTCATCCGGCGAGAAGGCCAGACCGTTCGGCTTCACATAGTCGGTCGCCACCGCCGTCACCTCATCCGTGTCCGGGTCGAGGCGATAGACATGACAGCCACCAATCTCGCTGTCCGCCCGCCGGCCTTCATAATCCATCAGGATCCCATAGGGCGGGTCGGTGAACCATATCGACCCGTCGGACCGGACAACAACATCATTCGGTGAATTGAACCTCTTGTCCCCGAACCTGTCGGCAAGCACCGTCACGCCCCCATCATGCCCGGTTCTGGTCAGGCGGCGGGTCAGATGCTCGCAGGTGACAAGCCGCCCCTGACCGTCGATGCTGTTGCCATTCGAGTTCTGCGAAGGCTGGCGGAACACCGATACCGACCCATCGGTGTCGTCATATCGCATCATCCGGTCGTTCGGGATGTCGGACCAGACAAGATAGCGGCCGGCGGCGAACCAGGCCGGCCCCTCGCACCAGCGCCCGCCGGTCCACAACCGTTCGACATGCGCGTGGGGGAGTATGCGGTCGACAAATTCCGGTCTGATGATCTGGAACCCGGTCCCCTCGATAACGCCGAACATAATGGTCCACCTTTCGCTGCTGTCTCGATCCGCGCATATCAGTGTCAATGTTCTTTCGGTGAAGGGCAATGCCAATATCTGCGGCGCTGCCTTGTGGTATGGCGTTTGTGATGGCATGACAGGGAAGAGACGCTGCCGATGCCAGCCGGATGACCGGCCAGATGGGCCGACTCAGGACGACAAACAGGAATGGAATGTAAAGAAGTGACACAATTTGCCAAATATCCAAGCCTTGCCGACAAGGCCGTGATCATCACTGGCGGCGCTTCCGGTATTGGTGCCGATATCGTTCGCGGGTTTGCCGGCCAGGGCGCGCGTGTGGGGTTCCTCGACCTCGACGCCGATGCCAGCGCCGCGCTGAAGGCCGACATCGAGGGCATCGTCGAGTACGAGGTCTGCGATCTTCGCGATATCGCGGCGATGAAGGCCGGTCTTGCGGCGCTGCGCGGCCGGCTCGGCCCGTTCACCACGCTGGTCAACAACGCGGCGCGCGACGACCGGCATGACTGGAAGGATGTCAGTGTCGAATTCTGGGATGAACGGATGGCGACCAATCTTCGCCACATGTTCTTTGCCATTCAGGATGTCGCGCCGGACATGATCGGTGCCGGTGGCGGGTCGATCATCAATATCGGGTCAAATTCCTGGTGGGAAAATCAGGGGGGATTCCCTGCCTATACAACCGCGAAATCCGCGGTTCATGGGCTGACCCGCACGATGGCACGCGACCTTGGCCGGCACCGGATCCGCGTCAATACGCTGGTGCCGGGATGGATCATGACCGAACGCCAGAAGGAATTGTGGGCGACGCCGGAGGCGCTGGAAAATCATCGCAACAGGCAATGTCTTCCCGACCTGATCGACCCGGTCTATGTCGCTCGCATGGCCCTGTTCCTGGCTTCGGACGACGCCGCCATGTGCAGCTCGAACAACTATATGGTCGAGGCGGGCTCGATCTAGTTCTGTCTGGCGCTCCGCCAGGCAGGGGACATCATCAGACCGGAAATGCCATCAGACCGCGGACAGGGACATCATGTCGAAATTGTTTGAGGAGCTTGACTACAGGCAGACGCAGCTTGGTGAGCTGATCCTGCGTCGGCGGCGGGTGCTGTCGCTGGACCGTGATGTTGTCGAGGTCATCCTGAATGACGAGCATCTGATGTCGGACATGTTCACCGCGTCCGAGATCGCGCTGGCGGATATCCCGCTGGACCGCATGACGGCGACAGCCCCTGACATATTGGTCGGTGGTCTGGGGCTCGGCTATACGGCCGATGCGGTGCTGGGTCATGACCGGGTGCGCTCGCTGACGGTGGTCGAATATCTGGCACCGATCATCGAATGGCACCGGGCCGGCATGCTGCCGCTTGGCACGAGGCTGGCCGGTGATCCCCGATGCCGGTTTGTCGAGGGTGATTTTTTCGCCCTCGCGCTTGGCAATGCCGGGTTTGACCCTGACCGGCCGGGGCGCCGGTTCGACGGCATCTTCCTTGATATTGATCACAGTCCGGATTTTCACCTGAACCCGTCGCATGCCGCGCTCTATGGTGAGGACGGCCTGACCCGTCTGAAGCGTCACCTGACCGGAAGCGGGATTTTCGCCCTGTGGTCGAATGACCCGCCGGACAGCACATTTCTGTCGCGGCTGGAGTCACATTTCACCGCCGCCAGCGCCGAGGAGGTGCGGTTCTTCAACCCGCTTCTCGGCGAGGACTGCGTGCAGACGGTCTATCTGGGAATGATGCGGGATGAGGGCTGATCAGGTCTGGCAGCTGTCAGCCGCCTGACATGAACCGCCGGATCATCACCGCGCCGAGGCCGGCCAGCATCAGGCCGATTGTCGCCTGTGCCGGGGCGGTGCCGATCCGGTCGACCAGCATGCCCATGATCACCGCGCCGAGGGCGCCGCTGCCGATCGACACCGTTGTCCACAGCCCCATCACGCGGCCGCGGAAATGGTCATCGATGGCCATCTGGACAAGCGCCTGAAGCGATATCGCAACCAATGTGACGCAGCCGCCAAGCATCAGCACAACGGCCATCGCGACGGGAAAGCTGTCGACAAGGCTGAGCCCGGCCACCAGCAGCGGCACCAGCAACAACATCACAAGCACATGTTTCTGGAACACACCCGGTCTCTGGGCCCGCGACATCGCCTTGAAAACCGCGGCGCCGGCAGCCCCGGCACCGGCCGCCGCCGTCATCAGGCCAAGCCCGGCCGGCCCGCGCTCGAACACGCCATTGGCCAGCACCGGCAGGGTTTCCAGAACGCTGCGGCCGGCAAGCGCGCCGATACCGGCAAAGATCACAGCCGTCCTGACAAGGCGGCGTTGCAGCGCATAGCGCCATCCCCCCAGAAGCTCGCTGACATAGCTGGCGGGCTCGGGCGCGGTATCGCGCGACCGGTCACGCGGCCGCATGAAGCACAGCGCCAGCACCGGCACGCCATAGCTGGCAGCGGTCAGGACAAGCGATTGCGGGGCACCGATGGCATGGATGAGGGCACCGCCGCCAGCCGGGCCGATGAGCCGTGACAGATTGAAATTCAGCGCCGTCAGCGCGACCACCGATGACAGATGCTCCGGCGGTGCAAGGCGCGGCGTCAGCGACATGCGCATCGGATGGTTGGCCGAGGAGATGACCCCGGTCAGCAGGGAAAACCCGGCCAGAAGCGGCGGTGTCAGCGCGTCGGCAAGACAGATCCAGGCGAAGATGGCCGAGGCGATGCCGGCGCAGGAATAGCTGATGATGCTGCCAACACGCACATCGATGCGGTCGGCAACCACGCCGAACAGCGGGCTGACAAACAGCGTCGGCACGAAATTCAGAAAGGCCACAAGCCCGACAAAGCTTGGCGAGCCGGTCAGCACCCAGGCCAGCCATCCGATGATGACGCGCTGCGCCCATAAACCGTTCAGGGCGATGTGGAGACTGAAGATGTAGCTTCGAAAAGGTGGGGACTTCAGGGCAACGAGGTTCATGGCACCATTACAGCACAACCGGTGCCGAAAGACGAATTCTGGCTGCGCCGGTGATGCCCCTGTCGAGGCTGCCCACCGTTTCAGCCACGCCGGGTCTGTCTGTTCCCAAACGCCTGCTGCAGCCCATACATGCTGGCCGCCACACAGGGCCCGATGCCGAAGGCGAACAGCAGCGTGCCAATGCCGACCACACCGCCAAGCGACCATCCCAGCACCACGGCGCCAATCTCGATGGCACTGCGAACCCAGGCGATGGGAAAGCCGGTCAGCCGCTGCAGTCCGGTCATCAGCCCGTCACGCGGCCCCGGCCCCAGATTGGCGATCAGATAGATGCCGCCCCCGATGCCGGTGACAATGACACCGGCGACGGCCTCGGCGATGCGCAGCGCCAGCGATTCGAACTGTGGCAGCCAGGGAAGCGCCAGGTCGAGCACAACCGAAATGATGATGATGTTCAGGATCGTGCCGATTCCCGGCGTCTGTCGCAACGGCACCCAGGCAAGCAAAACCGCGACACTGACCACGAAGGTGGCGAGGCCGACGCTCCAGCCGGTGATGTTGGTGATGCCCTGGGCCAGCACCGTCCACGGGCTGACCCCGACGCCGGAGGCGATCAGCAGCGCCTCGCCGATGCCGAAGATGACAAGCCCGACCGCCAGCAGCGCCACCGAGATGACCGGCGGCCGGATTGTCAGCGGGCGCGGGGCGCTCCAGAACAGATGGGGCACCGCCCTGATCTTCAGGAAGGCGAAGGCGCCGTCTTTGGTCATGATTGTCTCTGACTCCCCGCGCCTCAGCCCGGCCCGTCAATCTTCTGGCCTTCCTGCTGGCCAAAGAACGAGGCTGTCTTGGGATATTCGGGAAGCTCCATTTCAAACGGCACCGC
>JAAZUU010000153.1 GCA_018624035.1 Rhodobiaceae bacterium
CAAAGGCGTTGCCGGGCCCGACAAGCATATGAACCGGTTCGATGGTCTCGGTGCCGATAGCCATCGCCCCGACAGCCTGAATGCCGCCAAGGGCATAGATTTCATGCGCGCCGCCAAGATGCATCGCCGCGATGACCGCCGGGTTCGGCTTGCCCTCGAATGGCGGGGTGGTGGCGACAATGCGCGGCACGCCGGCCACCGAGGCCGTGAGGACAGACATATGCGCGGACGCCACCATCGGGAATTTGCCGGCGGGAACATAACATCCGACGGATTGAACCGGAATGTTGCGATGGCCGAGAATGACGCCTGGCATCGTCTCGACCTCGACATCCTTCATCGAGTCACGCTGAATTTCGGCGAATGCGCGAATCTGGTCCTGGGCAAAGCGGATATCGTCCATGTCGCGCGGCGAGACCTGCGAGATCAGCTCATCGATTTCCTCCTGCGACAGGCGGTAGCTGGCCGGAGAAAAATTGTCGAATTTTTCCGCCAGTTCACGCACCGCGGCGTCGCCACGAGCCTCTATCTCGGTAAGCGCCGACTCCACAACGGCGCGGACCCTGGCATCATCCTCCGAACGTTCCTGCTGCGGTTTGCCTGTCTTCAAATATCTAATTGCCATTCTCAGCTCCGCTACCTTTTGCGATCGGGGCGCGGTGCCGGCCGCTCGCCGCGGTCGAATGCCTCCCACCCCTCACCATTGAAAACATCGACACCAAGCTGTGCCATCACATGCGGGAAATCGACCATCACCCAGTTGTCGACGATCTTCCCGTCAACGACCTTCCAGAAATCCATATATCGGATTTCAACCGTCTTGCCGGTTGGCGCGATCCCCATGAAAGTGCCGGAATGCACGGCCTCCTGGCGCCCGAAAGCCGCCGCCCATTCCCCCATATACAGCCGCGCCTCGTCGATACAGACCTTGTCCGAGAAGGCTGCCTGGAAGGGGCGCTGCCAGTTGTCCTGAAATTCCTTCAGGCCGGTCTTGGTGCCGCATCCGGCATTGCCCATCCAGCGGAACCCCTCGGCAAAGAAATCGCCGATATCATCAATCCGGTGATCGTTAAGCCCATCGACCATGCCTTCGATCACACGCCGTGTCTCGGCGGTTCTGGCCATGTCGGTATCGCGCGTCAGGGCTGCCTGTTCAGGTCGTTCACCAGCCATGATCAGCCCGCCCCCAGACGCTGGCCATCGGTCGCGTCGAACAGATGGCAGGCGGCGCGTGGCAGCGTGATGTGCACTTCCTCGCCGATTCTGGCGCGGAATTCCTTATGTGCCTTCACCGCGACCATTGAGTCGCCGGCACGTACCGTCACCATGGTGGCATCGCCAAGAAGCTCCATCGCGTAGACAGGCGCCGAAATCACCCCGGTCGAGGCGGTCAGGCGCGGCTTGCCACCGGACCTGGCGATGGCGGCATCCTCGGCCCGGAAGCCGAGGGTCACCTGTCCCTCCACGCCTTTCAGCCCCTTGATCGCCATATTGTCGGCCGTGAAAGCGCCGGCGGACACTGTGCCGTCAACAAGGTTCATCGCCGGGCTGCCGATGAAACCGGCGACAAAGACATTCGCCGGACGGTCATAGATCTCGGTCGGGCTGCCAACCTGCTGGACAATACCCTTGTTCATCACCACGACGCGGTCGGCGAGTGTCATCGCCTCGATCTGGTCATGCGTGACATAGATCGTCGTGACCTTCAGCTCATGATGAAGATGCTTGATCTGGGCGCGGGTCGAGACACGCAGCTTGGCGTCGAGATTCGACAGCGGCTCATCCATCAGAAAGACGTCCGGTTCACGAACGATGGCACGCGCCAGCGCCACCCGCTGCCGCTGGCCACCTGACAACGCGGCCGGCCGGCGGTGCAGGAAATCGTCAAGCTCGACCATCGCGGCGGCGCGCCGCACACGTTCGTCATGCGTCGCCGGATCGACCTTGCGGACCTTCAGCGGAAAACGGATATTCTCATAGACATTCATGTTCGGATACAGGCCGTAGGACTGGAACACCATCGCGATATCGCGATCCTTCGGCTCTAGATCATTGACCACCCGGCCATCGATCTCGACATCGCCGCTGGTGATCTCCTCGAGACCGGCGATCATCCGCATCGTTGTTGTCTTGCCACATCCCGACGGGCCGAGAAGCACCAGGAATTCCTGATCGGCGATGTCGAGGTCGAAAGTATCGACAGCGACAAAGTCACCCCATCTCTTGGTCAGGTTCTTCAGCCTGATACCGGCCATATCACGCCCCCTATCCTTTCACCGCACCGGCGGTCAGCCCGCTGACGATCTGGCGCTGGAAGAACATCACCAGCACAAACAGCGGCGCTGTGGCCGACACCACCGCGGCCACCGCATACATCACATTGCCCTGTTCCTGGGCATTGCCGAGGAAGCTGGCGATCTTCGGCACCATCGTCCGGTTCTCCTCGGTCAGCAACAGACCGGTCAGCGCGAAATCATTATAGGCAAGAAGGAAGCTGAACAGCCCGGTGGTGATCACGCCGGGCCACATCACTGGAATGATCACATAGCGAAAGGCCTGAAAGCGCGTGCAACCATCGACCATCGCGCTTTCGTCGAGATCCTTGGGGATGTTCAGGAAGAAGGAATGCAGCATCCATAATGTGAAAGGCTGGTTGATGGCCACCATCACGATGATGGTGGTGGTCAGATGGCCCCACAGATTCAGCTGGAAGAAGGGAAGAAGATAACCCGACACCAGCGTGATATGCGGCATCGCCCGGAACACCAGCGCGACGATCAATATCCAGAAGGCGTAACGGAACCCCGAACGTGACAGCGCATATCCACCCAGCGTGCCAAGCGTCAGCGAGATCGCGACAACCGACAGCGTCATGATGCCGGTATTGATGGTCGCCCGCCAGAATTCCTCCTTCACCCAGGCGCCTTCATATCCGGCGCCTGTCGAGGTGGCACCGGTTTCGGCCAGCGTACGAATGCCGAACAGCGCGTTGCGCCAGTCCTGCCGCGAGAAGAAATCCGCCTCGACCTTGAAGCTTCCCCACAAGGTCCAGAGAAACGGCACAGAGGCCAGCGCCAACCACAGGATGAGGAATCCAAGGCTCAGAACCGTCAGCCAGGTGGGGGATTTTCGTGCCATTGCCGCCCTCTATGCCGCGTGCCGATTGGCGCGCCAGGTGCGCAGGACAACGGGGGCCAGCAGAATGCAGACCCCGATGATCGTCAGCATGGAGGTCGCGGCGGCGGACCCGAACAGCATCGCGCCATCACTGCCACGAAGGTCATTATAGATGATCCAGGACAGCGAGGTGGCATTGGCCTGGGCGTTGAAGCCGACAATCGGCTCGAACACCCGAAAATTGTCCATCAGCTGGATCAGCGTGACGAACACCGCCAGCGGCATCAGATGCGGGATCACGACATGACGGACGCGCTGCCAGCGGCTCGCGCCGTCGATCATCGCGCTCTCCAGGGTGTCCTGGGGCACGGTCTGAAGACCGGCATAGAAAACGACAAAGGCAAAGGGCGCCGAATGCCAGACACCATAGACAATCAGTGTCAGCCAGGTCAGCGCCGTGGACGCCTTGAGTGACAGGTTCGGATCCTCGAGAAGAATCTGCAGCGTGGCACCGATGATGCCCTTGGAATCGATCATCCAGAACAGCACCAGCGAGCCGATCAGCGGCGTCACGATCATCGGCAGCAGCGATACGAAGATCGTCGGCCCCTTGAACATCCCCGGGATACGGTTCACCGCCAGCGCGATGACAAAGCCGAGGATGATCACCAAAGGCGTCACCACGAAGGTATAGGTCAACGTGAAGGCAAGCGCCTTGTAAAAAGGCAGGTTCAGAACACGTCCGGCGAAATCACCGGGGCTCGAGGCCTCGGCCCATGCGAGGCCGATCTCCTCGAAGGCGAGGTGATTGCGGTTGATGTAGGTGCCGGCCCCGTTGAACCGGCCAAGCGGTTCATCGGCGCGAAGCTGCGCTGTCGCCTCGGCATTCACCGCCTCCACCGTCTTGCAGCCGAACGGGCCACAATTCTCGACCGTCTCGATCACCTGCTCATGCGCGATGAAAAGCGACTGCACCGCCACTGACACGATCGGCAACGCGATAAACAGCATCATCGCCAGCGCTGATGGCCAGATAAAGCTGATGAATGTGCGATGCGGCATGATGCCAGTCCGGTGGTTTGACTATGGATATGAAAGAAATGGGCCGGGAACGCGGCGCGCTCCCGGCCTTGAAGTTGCAAGGCCTAGAGGAAGCCTTTTTCCTTGGCGGCGGCGATGTAGGCCGCCTCGATATCGGCAAGGGCCTGATCAACGCTTTCCTTGCCCTGCAGGAAGTCGGCAAGCTCGGCACCGATGGCGCCATGCATGGTTCCCATGTAAGGCAGCATCGGATAGGGCGATGCGCCACCGGCAGCGGATGCAACGACACCCTTGCCGGACGGGCGCGGCTGCGCACCGGCGATCAGCCAGTTGGCGGCATCCGCGTTGGCCGAAGCCATGGCCGGCGAAATGCCGTTCATGAGCGCGATGAAGGATGCCTCGGCATCGGCTGCGGATGCGTTCTTGGCGATCGCAAATCCATCCCACCACAATGTTGTTGCCGGGGTCGACCCGCCGGATACGGTCGGGGCGGCGGCGAACATGGTGTTGCTCTCGATGGCGGCGGTCGATCCCTCACCGTCGGTGACAGCGCCGGCACGCGATCCCCACAGGTTGGTCAGCGCGACATTGCCGGCCTCCCACTCAGCCTGCACGGCGTTCGAATCATGTGTCAGAAAATCCGGGTTCATGTATTCGGTCAGCGCCTTCATCATGTTCAGCGTGGCGATGCCCTTGGCGTTGTTGATCGCCGGCTGCGCCGAGCCGGGCTTGAAGAACTCGCCGCCATGGCCGAGATACATGTTCACGAATTCCTCGCCAAGGTTCCAACCCGCCTTGTAGGTGCCGGCGATCGGATATTCCATCAGGCCCTTGTCGCGGATTTTCTTGGCAGCGGCCAGAACACCTTCATAGGTGGCCGGCACACCGGCACCCGCGGCATCAAGAATGTCCTTGCGATAGAACAGATGCTGGGCATTCGCCATGAAGGCCACCGCCATCACCTTGCCGTCAATGGTGATCTTCTGCATGCCCTGAAGATCGCCGCCATGCTTGGCGATCAGATCGTCAAGCGGCATCGCGAGACCATCATTCATCACCGAGACGAGCGTACTGTTGGTGACGTGCGAGGCGGTGAACTCGGGCGGTGTGGCGGTGAAGCCAGCTACAATCAGATCCTTGTGATCCTTGTTCAGGTTTGCGGTCACGCTGGCGCCGCCGCCGTCACAGGACGTGGCAGCTGAGGCGATTGCCTGGGTCGCCGGGAAGTCGTTCGCAAGAATTTTCGCCGAACCCGACCCGATGCCACAACCGGCATAGGCGCTCGACGCGCTGGCAAGCACGAAGGCCGCGGAAACGGCAAATCTGGATACCTTGTTCATCAT
>JAAZUU010000005.1 GCA_018624035.1 Rhodobiaceae bacterium
GCAAGGTCGATTGCCGGCCCGACCGTCTTTCCGGCAAAGCTGTGATAGAAGGGAAGCTTGCCGAACTGGTCGATGGCGGCCTGCACCAGTTCCGGTTCGGAAAAGCCGAGCGAGGTGCACCATAACCCGCTCATCCCCTCATAAAAGCGGTTGCCATTCTCGTCATGCACGAAAACACCGCTTCCCTTCGCCATGATGTGCGGGCCGGTATCGGCCAGCATCGACGGCTTGGTGTAGGGATGCATGTGAAAGGCGATATCACGGCTTGCCGGGGAATTGCCGGGAAATTTGTCCGTGGTCGTGGTGTCGTCCGGGCTCATGCCTCTATCCTCCTGCCGCTATTCGCGCGGATGAATATTCGGGCTGGCGGCGAGGGCGGAATCCGTCCTCAGACATGCTGTCCGCCATTGACGTGCAATTCGGCACCATTGATGTAGGCGGCGCTTTCATTGCACAGGAAAAAGATCGTCTCCGCGACTTCCTCGGAGGTGCCGAACCGGCCCAGCGGGATGCCCGGCAGCATGGCTTCCTCGCTTCCCGGCGACAGGATCTCGGTCATGATCTCGCCCGGCGCGATGGCATTGACGCGAACGCCGCGCTTGCCGAAATCAGAGGCCATTTCGCGTGTCAGCGCGCTCAAAGCCGCCTTCGACGAGGCATAGGCGGAACCGGCGAATTCATGGACCCGGCTTCCGGCGATGGAGGTGACATTGACCACCGTCCCGTTGCCGCGCTCCAGCGGCTCGATCAGGGCGCGCGCCAGCATAACCGGCGCAAACACATTGACCTGGAAAACAAGCTGCCAGACTTCGAGCGGCGTCAGGACCGAATCAAGACGCTCGCCATTGCCACCTTTTGGCGAAATGCCGGCATTGTTGACAAGCGCATGAAGGGGGCGGCCATCAAGACGGCGCATCAGCTCGGCCGCGCCGCGCTCAATCTCCTCGGGTGATTCGAGGTCGACCTCGATATGGTCCTGATCACCATCGCCGGCATGCCACGGGCACTGCCCCGGCACCGCGCCGCGGGAACAGGTGATGACCCGCCATCCGGCGTCGGAGAACCGTTTGACGGTGGCGTGACCGATACCACGGCTAGCGCCGGTCAGCATGATTGTTTTCTGTGGCTCGCCCATATCTCGAATCTAGTCGATTTGACGGCGGGTGCCAAGCGTTGTGCGGGGCTAGAGATGATCGAGATACTGCTTTGCCAGCGGATGGGATGGCGCAGAGAAGAACCGGTCCGCAGGCGCCGTCTCGACAAGACGGCCGCCGTCGAGAAGAAGAACATCCTCGCCAAGACGCTCGGCCTGCGCCCGGTTGTGGCTCGTCATGACGATGGTCATGCCCTGCTCATGCGCCTCGCGCACCATCGTCTCGACAAATTTTGTCGCCGCGAAATCGAGATGCGCTGTCGGCTCGTCAAGGAACAGGATGTCAGGTCCGGCGGCAAGAGCCCCGATCAGCGCCAGTTTCTGCTGCTCGCCCCCTGACAGCATGCGCGCCGGCGCATCGGCGCGTCTGTCCATCTCGGCACGACGCAACCAGTCATGACGTGCGGCGGCGTCAAGCTGTGGGCACAGAAAGCGCAGATGACCGACGGTCGTGCGGCGGGTGATGACCGGTTTCTGGAAGACCATCTTCTGGCATGCCAGTGACGGACCATTGATCGTGCCGGCATCACATGTGATCAGCCCGTGAAGACAGTTCATTAGCAACGTTTTGCCAGCACCATTATGACCCAGCAGCAGGGTTATGCTGCCGCGCCGGATCTGTGCCGAGACCGACTCCAGAAGGGTCACACCGTCGCGCCGCAATATCAGGTCGCGCGCCGTCATGATGATGTCGGCCGAGGAGTGATCAGATGTCATGGCCGAGATTCCGGAAGCTGTGCCGCAGCAGCTGGCTGGCGATGTTGATTGTCAGGGCGACAAGCAGCAGCACAATGCCGAGCGCCATCGCGAAAGCCAGCTCCCCCATCGAGGTGGCCAGCGCGATCGATGTTGTCATCACGCGTGTCGAATGCCGGATATTGCCGCCAACGATCATCACCGCGCCGACCTCGGAAATGGCTCGTCCAAAACAGGCAAGACCGATTGTCAGCAGCGCCACGCGCGCCTCGAAGACAAGCGCCTTTATGCGCGCGAGCCGACCAAGGCCAAGCGACTGGAAAAGAAGCGCATATTCTCCATTCAGCGATTCGAACGCCTGCCGTGAGAGCGCGATCGAAATCGGCAGGACAAGGACCGTCTGCGCCAGCATCATCGCCGCCGGCGTATAGAGAATGCCCATGAAACCAAGTGGTCCGGATCGTGAAATCAAAAGATAGATCAACAGCCCGATCACCACCGGCGGCATACCAAGGAAGGTGTTGCTGACAACAATCAGGGCGGTGCGCCCGGGAAACCTGTATGTGGCCAGCAGCGCGCCCATCGGCAGACCGATGACAAGCGATACAAGGACTGCCGTAAGGCTGACGGTCAGTGACAGGCCGATGATTCCCATCAGTTCCGCATGGCCCGAAGTGAGCAGCGAGAGGGCAATCTGGAAGGGGTTCAGGATATCCATTCTGGCGGTGCGGTGGTGCGATCTGGCGCCCTGTAGGTTTCTGAATATATGCCCGGCGACCGCCCGGCGTTCCTGATCAACTCGGTTTTCCTGGTCACGTCATTGTTCCCGATCAAGTCGGCATTGCCGGTCAGCGTGGTGCGTCGAGCTGGCCACCAGCCGGCGTTTCCTCGTCCGTCAGGGCAGCCTCGCGCGCCCGCCCGATCATTCGTTTGACCTCGCGGGCAAGCTTCGGCGTTTCCGCGGGATGCAGAAAACTGCCAATCTCGGTGGCGCGGCCATGCGAACGGACAATCACCTTCTGGCGCTCGCGCGCGCGCATCTCCGGCTCGTCACGCGGAGTCAGTTCGACCTGCGCCCAGGCAGTCGGCACTTCCGTCGTCTCGCTGTCGCCTGCCGGTGATACAGTCTCGATGGTCAGCTGCCGGCTGGTCGCCGTCAGATGCTGGCGCCGCCTGGCGGCGCGGTAGTTCATCCTGAACGCAAACCAGACCACCAGCAATTCAAGTCCCAGAAACCCGATGACCGGCCAGGCACCCATAAGGAAAAAGCCGAGGCCGATGCAGAATGCCAAACTGCCAAGCGCGATCATGACCACCGCGAAGCCGCGTGGTGACAATGACCGATAGGGCCATATGGTCATGGTTTCGCGATGACGGGCCAAAATGCAGATCCTGACGACTGTGTTCGTATTCGGCTATGAAAAAGCCACAGCAGGACGCGTCGGGTCAATCGCAAAAGCCATAAGGGACCATCTGTCGCTGTCTGATGGCGCCGATCGCATGTTTGTTGGACAAATTATGCCTCCCGACATGTTCCAAAACGCATTGACGACTTGCCGGGGCCTGATCCTGTCTTTAGCATCCGATGGCGGGAGGCGATGCTACAATGTCGATTACAGCGCTTGGATATATGGGCCTCCGTTCACCTTTGCTTGGCGACTGGTCGGATTATGCCCGGCGACAACTTGGCATGCAGCAGGTCGACCGCGGTGGCGGCACTCTGTCATTTCGCATGGATGACTGGCAGCAACGCCTTGTTCTGCTTGATGAGGCAGGCGACGAATTTG
This sequence comes from Rhodobiaceae bacterium, assembly GCA_018624035.1. Lineage (GTDB taxonomy): Bacteria > Pseudomonadota > Alphaproteobacteria > Puniceispirillales > Puniceispirillaceae > UBA8309. The sequence goes on from JAAZUU010000005.1 coordinate 3,637, forward strand.
CCTTTATGGGATGGCAGGTGGAGCATGCCGGCGATCTCGATGTGCTGGCCGCGCGGATCGAGGCGTTCGGCATTCGCGTTACCGAGGCGAACAGCTCATTGTGTGACCAGCGTTTTGTAACACGGATGATCTTTTGTGACGATCCGGACGGTAATCGTGTCGAACTCTTCGCTTCGCCGAAACTGGCCACCGACCCGTTCGCGCCGGGACGGCCGATTGACGGGTTCCTGACCGGCCCCTATGGCATGGGGCATGCTGTTCTGCATGTCGAGGATGTGACGCCGCTGCTGCCTTTTTATCGTGACGTGCTGGAATTCCGGGTGAGTGACTATGGCCTGTCTCCCTATCCGATGTATTTCTTCCATGTGAACGGACGCCATCACAGCTTTGCGATGATCGGCACCGGCCGCCGCGGTCTGCACCATTTCATGGTTGAATATCAGAACCTTGACGATGTCGGACAGGGCTATGACCTCGCGCTCGAGGAAGAGGACAGGATCGCCTACACGCTTGGCCGCCATACCAATGACTACATGACTTCCTTCTATGCCCGCACACCGTCCAGTTTCTTCATCGAGAGCGGCTGGGGTGGCCGGGTGATCGATGTTGATCAATGGCAACCCCATGAAACACATGTCGGTCCCAGCTTCTGGGGGCATGACCGGGTGCATCTTCCCGACGATCGCCGTGCCGTGATGCGTGACATGCGGCTGAAGGCGGCGGCGGAGGGCAAACGCACGCCAAAGCTTGTCGACTGTCCCTGGCTCTATGATCAATTGAGTAGTTAAATCCGAGATGACGAAAAAAACCCTGTCCGCAAAGGCGGATCATGATGTTGTGATTGTCGGCCTTGGTCCTACCGGGGCGACTCTTGCCAACATTCTTGCCGAATATGGCCTTGATGTCCTTGTCCTCGAACGTGAGGAAGCTGTCTATCCGCTGCCCCGAGCCGTGCATTTCGACGATGAGGCGATGCGGGTCTTTCAGTCGATCGGACTTGCCGAGGGCATCGGCCGCGACGCGCGGGTCAATGTCGGGACCAAATTCGTCGATGCCAATATGGAGCTGATGCTGGACTGGTCGCGTCCGCAGGAGGTCGGTCCGCTTGGCTGGCATCCAAGCTACCGCTTCCATCAACCCGACCTCGAGGCCGAACTCAATCGCGGTCTTGCGGACCGTTCGACAGTGGTGGTGCTGCGGTCTGCCAATGTCATCGGGGTCACCGACCATTCCGATCATGTCACCGTCAGCTATGACCATGAAGGGACCGCCAAATCCGCCTCCGCCCGCTATGTCGTGGGAACGGACGGTGCGCGTTCGGTCGTGCGGGCGTCGATGGACAGCGGCTGGGAGGATCTCGGCTTCAAGGAACGCTGGCTCGTCATCGACGTTCAACTGTTGAAGCCACGCCCGGATCTTGGCGATTTCACAATCCAGACATGCGACAGGGCACGGCCGACAACCTATGTGCGATGCCCGCGTGACTGGCGGCGCTGGGAAATCAGTCTGAAGCCCGATGAAACCGCCGAAATGGTGACCGAGGATTCCTTTATCTGGCCAAAAATGCGCCCGGCGATCACGCCGGAGGAGGGCGCCATTCGGCGCAAGGCCGTCTACAGTTTTGAATCAAAGCTGGCGACACGGTGGCGCGAGGGCAGACGACTGATTGCCGGTGATGCCGCGCACCTGATGCCGCCATTTCTTGGCCAGGGCATGTGCACGGGAATTCGCGATGCGGCCAATCTTGCCTGGAAACTGGTGGCGATCCTGAAATGGGGAGCGGCCGAGAACATTCTCGACAGCTACGAGATGGAACGGCGTGACCATGCCCGTATCTATATCGAGACAGCGGTCAGTGTCGGCGAGATGATGAACAGTGCCGAGACGGCCGATGCCCTGACTCACGCCGTCCGTCCTGACGGGTCGGCGCAGATGCAATCGATCAATCGCGGGCTTGAAAGGGCAATCGGCCCGGAGGAAGACAGTTTTGCCGGCATGCGGATGCCACAGCCGCAGCTTTCCGACGGGCAGTGGCTTGGTGATGCCATGAAAGGACGCTTTGCCATCATCGGGCGTGGTGCGGCCCGGCGGGCAACTTCCTTGCCATCTTCACAGATGGCGCTTGGCGTCAGTGCCGATGAGCATGACGAGGTGGCCGGCATGCTGGAGCGGCTTGGTGTCGGTTCACTTATTATACGCCCGGACTTCTACTGCTTCGGGGCAGAAACCGATGCCGGCGATGACGCGCTCGACAGGCTTGTCGGTGCGTTGCACGACCAGCTTGGCCTTGAAGCCTGAATGACCTGACTGGCCCTTGATGTCATCCCTTTTGGAGGTCTGGCCCCGCGGACCGCTGGGCCATGCCGTATCAGGCAGTGGGATATCCGCTATCCGGTCGTGGCACGCCGTCTTCATCGCAGGTCAACGGCACCACCGATACAGCGCTGGCAACCGGCAGGTCTGCATAGAGATGCGGGAACAGATCACCGCGGCGCGACGGCTCCCACACAATATCCAGACCGTCCGTCTCGACCGCGACCATGACAAGATCGGGCCGGTTGCGATAATGCCGTTGCGCGGTTTCCTCAACCTGCGAAGCTGTCGAGAAATGAATGTAGCCATCCTCGAGGTCGATGCCGGCCCCGCGGAACCTGCCCTCGGTCACGGCGTCTTTCCAGATTGCGGCGTCACAGATCTTGTAGATGAGGCTCATCACCGGTCTCCTTGTTGAAGAAATTCTGCGATGGTGTTGATCAGACGTTGTTGGTCTGTCTCGGTCAAGGGCACCGGATCGCCATGTCCCCAGATCGGGGCGGGCCAGGCGGGATCGTCGCGTCGCCTTGCCACGACATGCAGGTGCAGCTGCGGCACCAGATTGCCTATGGCCGCTAAATTGATCTTGTCCGCCGCGAAGCTGGCCTTCATCCAGCCGCCAAGCCGCGTGGCGAGATCAAACAGTCGGCCACGCATGACATCGGCGAGGTCGTGAAGTTCTTCCGCGCCGTCATGTTCCGGTACCAGCAGAAGCCAGACATAACGTGAATCATCGACAAGCCTGATCTGAATATCATCAATTCTTACAATAAGATGTGAGCTGTTGATAAGACGTTGGTCGAGAGCGAAATCCATGCTCAGCCGCCAATGATGTCGGCGATGGCCTTGCCGCATTCTTCTGTCGTGGCCGTCCCGCCGAGATCGCGTGTTCGCAAGGCAGGCTCGGAAAGAGCCGTATCGATGGCGTCGGTGATGGATGTCGCCGCATCGGCAAATCCAAGATGTTCCAGCATCATGGCGGCCGTCCAGATCTGGCCGACCGGATTGGCAATGCCCTGGCCGGCGATATCGGGAGCCGATCCATGGACAGGCTCGAAAAGTGACGGGAACTCACCTGTCGGGTTGATGTTGCCCGATGGTGCGACACCGATGGTGCCGGTGCAGGCGGGGCCAAGATCGGACAGAATGTCACCGAACAGGTTGGAGGCCACGACAACGTCGAACCAGTCCGGATGCTGGACGAAATGCGCGGTCAGAATGTCGATGTGATACTTGTCCGTCTCGACCTGCGGATAGTGGGCGGCCATCGCCTCGACGCGCTCATCCCAATAAGGCATGGTGATGGATATGCCATTGGATTTGGTGGCCGATGTCAGGTGCTTTTTTGGCCGGCTCTGCGCCAGGTCGAAAGCGAATTTCAGCACCCGGTCGACGCCGACCCGGCTCATCACCGTTTCCTGGATGACCACCTCGCGTTCGGTATCGGCAAACATCCGCCCGCCGATCGAGGAATATTCGCCTTCGGTGTTCTCGCGAACGATGTAGAAATCGATATCGCCGGGCACCCGGTAGGCAAGCGGCGAGGGCACACCGGGAAGAAGGCGCACCGGCCGCAGATTCACATACTGGTCGAATTCACGCCGGAATTTCAGCAATGACCCCCATAGCGAGATATGATCGGGAATCCTGTCGGGAAGACCGACCGCGCCGAAGAAAATCGCGTCATGGCCGCCAATCTGCTCTTTCCAGTCCTCCGGCAGCATATCGCCATGTTGGGCGTAATAGTCATAGCTTGAGAAATCGAAATGGTCGTAATGCAGATTGATGTCGTATTTCGACGCGACCGCCTCCAGCACACGAAGACCTTCCGGCACGACTTCCTTGCCGATCCCGTCGCCCGGGATGACCGCGATGTTGAACCTGTTCCTTGCCATGATGAACCCCCTGGCCGGTTGCAACCCCGTGACGTCAAGCCTGCAGCGGCTAGAACGGCATGGGATGTGATTTATGCGTATCGTCGATTTGCGCCATGATCTCGTCAGTGAGACCGAGTTCGGCGGCCTGCAGCGAGTTTGCCAGTTGCGCAAGGCTCGTCGCGCCAAAGATCACCGATGCCATGAAGGGCCTCCTCATGCACCAGGCAAGCGCCATCTGTCCCAGATCCATGCCATGCTGATTCGCAATCGCCTGATAGGCGTCGAGCGCCGGCCACAGGCGCGGCGTGACCCGCCCGTTAAGGTTCTCATTGAGGCTTTTGCGTGACCCTTGCGGCGCTGTCCCGCCAGCGCTGTACTTGCCGGTCAGCAGGCCACAGGCAAGCGGGGAATATGACAGCAGCCCGACATCCTCATTGTGCGACAGTTCCGCAAGATCGGTGTCGAACAGACGGCACAGAAGGCTGTATTCATTCTGCGTCGAAGCCATGCGTGGCAGGTTGCGGTCCTCGGAGATACGAAGCCACTGCGCCGTGCCCCAGGCTGTTTCATTCGACAGCCCGACATGACGGATCTTGCCCTCGCGCCGGTATCCCTCAAGACATTCAAGGATCTCGTTCATATCGTCCAGAATGGCGCTGCGGTCCTGCGTTGTCGGATCATAGCGCCAGTTCTTGCGGAACATGTAGGACCCGCGATTGGGCCAGTGAAGCTGGTACAGGTCGATATAGTCGGTCTTCAGGGAGGTCAGCGAGGAATCAAGCGCCACGCCGATGGTGGCCGGCGAGATCGGCGCGCCGTTGCGGACATTCATGTTGCCTTCGCCGGTAACCTTGGTCGCGATGATGACATCGGACCGGCGCCCCGAGGCGGCGACCCATTCGCCAATGACCCGTTCGCTGTCACCCTGGGTCTCCTTTGACATTGGCGTGGTCGGGTACATTTCGGCGGTGTCGATGAAATTGATTCCATGGTCCAGCGCCATATCGATCTGTGCATGGCCTTCGGCGGGCGTGTTCTGCGTGCCCCATGTCATCGAGCCCAGGCACAGGGCGCTGACGTTCAGGTCGGTTCTTCCAAGCTTGTTGTAAATCACGCCGGCGTCCTCTTCAGTGTCGCTCTTGTTTATGTCCGGTTGCGGAAAACGCAAATTGTGTGGTCTGGTGATAGCTGTCATCGGGCGTCAGCGCAATCGATGGGAATTCCGGATGGTTTGGCGCGTCTGGCCACAGCTGGGGTTCAAGGCACAGGGCCGCATGAGCGCCATTGCCAAGATCGCCGAGGCATGAGCCATCGCCGGCAAGCCCGTGGCCGGTATAAAACTGCAATCCCGGCTCGGTGGTCATCAGCCTCATTGTTATGCCACTGACAGGTGAGGTCAGCTCCGCCACCGGGGCAAGCGCCCGGCGTCTGCCGGCGAGGCAGAAATTGTGATCAAACTCGCCGGCGATCTCGCGAAGGTCCCGAAAGTCGAATCTGCTTCCTGTGACCGGCGCGATTGCGCCTGTCGGCAGGCAATGCGCGTCGGTCGGCAGATAGTGATCCGCCGCGATGGACAGTTTATGAGCGCGAATGTCGGCGCTGCCGTCAAGGTTGAAATAGCTGTGATGCCCGAGATTCAGGATGGTTGGCCGGTCGGTTGTCGCCGTCAGGTCAATCCGTAGCGAAGGACCATCAACAACGCTGTAGCGGCACCGCGCCTCAACCGTGCCGGGGAATCCCATACTGCCGTCCGGATCGGTGAGGGCCAGCGTGACATGAGAGTCGGACCGGTCGATAATCCGCCAGTCCCGCTCGCCATAGCCATTCTGGCCGCCATGCAGCATGTGACCGCCAGCCTGGTTGCCGGACAGCTTGTAGTCCACGCCGTCAATCACCACGCTGGCACCACCAATGCGATTGATCACACGCCCGGCGGTGGCGCCGTGATATTGCGAATGGTCAAGATAGTCCTGAAAATCCGCAAAACCGACAACAAGCGGATTCCCATAGCCATCAAGACGCAGATCCTGGAGCGTCGCCCCCCAGGTCAGGATGCGCGCCATCAGCCCATGTCCGGACAGGGTGATCCGGGAAACAGGCTGATTTTCCGGGGAAATGCCAAAAATATCCGTCATATATTCTCAAAAGTCTTTTCAGGCCCGTATCCGGGTAAAGAATGTTGTATCCGGGTGTCAGTCACTATATAGCAGAAATCTGAGTTGTAATTGACTGTCCCCCGCAGGTGCCCGCGGGTCGCAGCCAAGTTGCTGGGAAGGGCCATGCGTATTGCAGTTATCGGGTCGGGTATATCCGGCCTAGGAAGCGCTTATCTACTCAACCACCAAGCCGACATACATCTGTTTGAGTTTGATCATCGCCTTGGCGGTCACAGCCATACGGTTGAGGCGGATTTCGGCGGCAAACGGGTGCCGGTCGATACCGGTTTCATCGTTTTCAACCCGCTGAACTATCCCAATCTGATCGCGCTGTTTGACCGGCTTTCGGTGCCATGGATCAACAGTGACATGAGCTTTGCTGTCTCGCTTCGCGATGGCGGGTGCGAGTATGAAGGCTCGCTTGGCGGATTGGTGGCACAACCGACGAACCTGTTGCGGCCCCGCTACTGGTCGATGCTGGGCGACCTGACACGGTTCTACCGGACGGGCTATGCCCGCGCCTTTGATGGGCCTTCAGATGAATCTCTTGCCGGCTTCATCGCGCGAGAGGGCTATGGCACCGCCTTTGTCGAGGATCATCTCCTGCCGATGGGGGCGGCCATATGGTCATGTTCGGCGCAGACGATGATGGATTACCCGGTGCGTTCACTTCTCCAGTTCATGGAGAATCACAAGCTGCTGAATTTCATTGATCGTCCGCAATGGCGCACGGTCAAGGGCGGGTCACGCGAATATGTGAACCGCATCGCCAGCGCGATTGGCGGGACGACCGGTGGGCGGATCCATCTGAACACCCATATCACCGGTGTGCGTCGCGCGCAGGGCGGGGTCATCCTGTCAATCGCCGGCGAGGGTGATGTCTGGTTTGATCGCGTTGTAATGGCGGCGCATGCCGACCAGTCCCTTGCCCTGATTTCCGATCCGACACCGGCGGAGCATGACATTCTTTCGGGATTCCGCTTCCAGCCGAACCGCGCCGTGCTGCATTCCGATGTGAGCCTGATGCCGCGCCGCCGCGCCGCCTGGGGGGCGTGGAACTATATCGGTGGCGAAGGGCTCGATACCTCGCTGTGCCTGACTTACTGGATGAACAGGCTGCAATCCATTGACCGGGACTGTCCGCTGTTCGAGACGTTGAATCCGCATCGCGAACCCGACCCGGCTCTTGTTCATGGCAGCTACAACTATTCGCATCCGGTATTTGACGAGCGCGCTGTCACATCGCAGAAGCGGTTGGCCGAGATCCAGGGTACCGACAATCTGTATTTCGCCGGCGCCTGGACCGGCCATGGATTTCATGAGGATGGGTTGAAATCCGCCATCGCCATTACACGGACGATGGGGTTCGAGATCCCGTGGCGCACCGATGTGGATGGCTACACGCCTCCCGTCAGTCCCGAGACCCGTGAGATTGCGTGATGGGTGCCTGTCAGCTCGTGCGGTCCAGAATCGATCACACGCGGCACGGCACGCCATCGCACTTCCTGTCCCGCAAGGGATTGTCCATCTGGGTCGATCTCGACAGTCTTGACGAGGCGGACCGCCAGTCAGCTCTCTTTTCGGTTGACCGGTTCAATCTGCTGTCTTTCCATCAGGCGGATTACGGTCCGAATTTCCGGCGCGCCGGGATGATAACAAGGCTTGCGGACTATGCCCGCTCACAGGCGCGCGAGATATGTCCGGAAATTGAGATCGCCACCGTTCATCTGCTGACCTTTCCGCGCATATTTGGAGTGGCGTTCAACCCGGTGTCGATCTATGTGCTCCGGGACGACGAAGGCCGCGACGTGCTGTACATCTATGAGGTCCGCAACACATTTGGCGACATGCACGCCTATATCGGCCGTGTCGACAGCGGTCAGGCGGTTCTCCGGGCCGACAAGATTCTTCATGTCTCGCCCTTTTTTCCGGTGAGTGGTGACTATCGGCTCAGGTTCCGGGCACCGGAAGACAGGCCGGCGGTACGGGTGCTGATGCGCTACAGCGATTCCGGTCTGCCACGCCTGACAGCAACATTGCGCGGCGCGCGCGAACAGCTTACTAATTTAGGAATAGTGAAGGCGCTTGCGGCAACCGGCCAATGGCCGCTGCGGCCGCTGGCGTCGATTCATTTCGAGGCCGCGCGCCTGTGGTGGAAACGCGCCCGCTTTCACCGTCGGCCGGAACCGCCGGGGCCATGGTCGCGGGCCGAGGATGTTGGTGGCAGATGAGGGGGGTTCATGACAGGGTTCTTTGATCGTCGAAAGCTTGATCTGCTGTTGGCGCTGTTTTCGCGGCTTCAATATGGCCGGCTGGACGTCACACTTCCCGATGGCAGGCGGCATGAATTCGTCGGCCCGGACGCCGGTCCACATGCCGCGATGACAATAGTCCGTCCGGACGCCGTTTCGCGGATCATGGCCGATGGCAAGATGGGGTTCTGTGAAGCTGTCATGGAGGGCGAGATTGACAGCCCCTGCATGTCGAGTCTGATCGAGCTTGCGGTGATGCATGACACCATGTTGTCAAAACAGATGGCGGCCAATATATGGCGCCGCATGGGGTTGCGGCTGTTCCACGGCATGCGGCGGAACAGCAAGTCCGGTGCGGCAAGGAACATCGCCTATCATTATGATCTCGGGAATGAATTCTACGCCGCCTGGCTGGACCGCACGATGACCTATTCCTCAGCCGTTTTCGACAATGACGGTGACGATCTGGCGACAGCGCAGACCAACAAGTATCGGCGCCTTGCCGATCTTGCCGATATCCAGCCGGGCGATCATGTTCTGGAGATCGGCTGCGGGTGGGGCGGCTTTGCCAAATATGCCATCGAGGAGCGTGGCGCGCGCGTGACCGGCATCACCATCTCGCGCGAGCAGCATGATTTCGCCCGACAGCGGCTTGCCGATGCCGAGCTTGCCGGCCGCGGTGATGTGCAACTCATCGATTATCGCGACCTCGATGGCAAGTTTGACAAGATTGTCTCAATCGAGATGTTCGAGGCTGTCGGTGAGGCCTATTGGCCTGCTTATTTCAGCGCTGTGTCGTCACTTCTGAAATCTGGCGGGCGGGCGGCCCTTCAGGCCATCACGATCGAGGATGAGGCGTTTGAGGAATATCGGCGCGAACCGGATTTCATCCAGCGTTACATTTTTCCGGGCGGCATGCTGCCATCGATGCCGAAGCTGGAACAACCGGTCGCCGACGCCGGCCTGAAGCTTGTTGACGAGGCCGGCTTCGGTCAGGACTATGCGCGAACGCTTGCCGAATGGCGGCAGCGTTTCCAGCAGGCCTGGCCGCAACTTGCCACCGGTCGTTTCGATACCAGGTTCAAGCGTATGTGGGAGCTGTATCTGTCCTATTGCGAGGGCGGCTTCCGCGCCGGCATGATCGACGTCAAGCATCTTCTTTACATGCATCGATAGCCATTTGTAATGTCACAGAATATCGCCATCCCACCATTCCTTCCGGAACGCTATTTCGCACGCCGGCTTGATGCCTATGGTGTGTTTGTCGACCGGTTCGGCACGGTCAGGAGGCAATTCGAGGTCGCCGTAACCGGACGACAGACGGAGCGCGGTTTCGTCCTCGATGAATCGTTCCGCTATGATGATGGTGAGACCGAGGAACGGCGCTGGGAGGTGACGGCGCTCGGCGACGGCCGCTATGAGGGACGATGTGCCGATGTTGTCGGCGTCGCGCGCGGTGTCTGCACGGCGAATATGCTCAGCTGGCGCTACAGCTTCCGGCTCGCCATGTATGGTCGCAAGGTGACGGTGCGGTTCGATGATGTGATGGTCCTGCAGGCTGGTGACATTCTGGTGAACCGCGCCACCGTGTCGAAGGCCGGGGTCCGTCTTGGCGAGGTGCTGCTCAGCTTTCGCCCGTCCTGACCCGGAACAGGCGCAGCACTGGACGCAACAGGGCGCCGATCACCGGCAGGCGCGCCAGCAACTGGCTGGCACTGTCCCAGTGGTCGATATGCGCCGCGATCAGCCCGTCCTCATCGACATGCACCTCGCTCATGCCCTCAAGATCGAGACTGGCATGTGGCCAGCTTTTCAGCCGCCCGCTCATGCGCCAGCGAAGATAGGCGCGCCTGCAGCTGTCATCTGCGCCATGGGCGATGTCGAGAATGTGAAACCGTGGCGACTCGCAGGTCTCGAACATATGCGTGAAAATGGCCCGAAAGGCCTCGTGGCCGGTCACGTCATTGAACGGGTCGGTGAATCGGATCCGCGGCGACAGGGTGACCATGAGATCATCCAGTGTTTCCGGCGCAAGAGCGGCGAATGCCGCAGCGTAGCGTTCGATGATGGTTTCTGTCGCTGTCATGGCTATTTCTGCGGAAAGCCTGTTCGCGCGCCGACAAGACGGAAAAAGGTCCGGTCGGGAAGCCAGCGCAGCATGTTCATGCTGCGCGCGAATTTGCGCGGGAATTTGATCATGAACCGGTCGGTCTTCAGCCCGGCCAGAATTTCATCGGCCGCTCTGTCCGCGCTGATCAGGCCCGGCATTTCATAATCGTTTACCGCCGTGGATTCGGTGTCGACGAAACCCGGGCAGATGACCTTGATGTCGATACCGCGAGGCGCGAGATCGAAGGTCATCGATTCGGCAAGCGAGATCAATGCCGCCTTGGTCGGCCCATAGGCGGCGGCACGCGGCAGACCGCGCCAACCGGCGACCGAGGAGACGATCGCAATCTGTCCTGTTCGACGTTCCAGCATGGATTCAACAAGTCCAGGCAATGCATTGACAACACCCATATAATTGACATCCATGTGTCGTGCATAGATAGACGGGTCGATGGCTGACGTGTCCTGCGGCACATACATGCCGGCATTGAGGATGGCACAATCCACCGGACCCAGCTTTGACATCGATTCGGCGATGCTGGCATCGAGCGCCGCGGCGTCGGTCACATCGCACGCGGCACCATGGAACCTGTCATGTCCCGCACCGAGTTCGGCCAACCGGTCGCCGCGACGCGCCACGGCGGTGACGCTGTCGCCGGCGGCAAGGCATTTTTCGGCCAACGCCGCGCCGATGCCGGAACTGGCCCCGGTAATGAAGTAATGTGACATGGCCATGCCCCCGAGATTCGTCACCGCTGCGAGGTGATCCTGCCTCAGCAAGTAGGTACAGATTGGCCGGATGTGAAGGGTCAGGCGTCATTGCGGCTCTTTCACATGTCTGCCCGGATCGCCGATTCGCGCCACCGACATGACGGCGTCTGACAATTGGATGACGCAATTGGTTGACAGGATGCCGCAGAATCAGACCAATATCTCTCAAGCTTGAAGGTGGCTGTGGGGCAAAGCCCCATGCCTTAAAGAGGGAATATGGTACGGGTGAAAAATGACTGCCCAAAGCCATAGCCGTCCCCGCGACTGTATGCTGGTCGCCCATCATGATGCCACTGGAGGATACATCTCCGGGAAGGCTGGCGGGCCATGACCACGAGCCAGGAGACCTGCCTTCCAAGCCAGATTGCAACGGCCGGGGACTGCCGTGAAGCGAGCCTTGAATATGCTGCCCGCGACACATCCCCGCCACGAAACCGAACCGCCCCGGTGTTGAGGGTATGGTTCATGAGGGGGACGACCAATGACAAGATTTTTCACGATGGCGGCAGCCATGCTCCTGACAACCACCGGCCCGGCGCTGGCGCATCATCCGCTTGGCGGCATGACACCAACCAGTTTCTCCGAAGGGTTTCTGTCGGGACTTGGTCACCCGGTCATCGGCTTTGACCATCTTGCCTTTGTCATCGCCGTCGGTCTGATTGCTGCGTTTCATCGTAACCGTGTGCTGATGCCGGCGGCGTTCGTGGCCGGAACGATTGGCGGGGCGGTCCTGACGCTTGCCGCGGTGACCTTGCCGGTTGCCGAACTGGTGATTACCGGATCGGTGATTGTCGGCGGTGCCGTTGCGATGCGCGGGCGGGTGACCGATCTGCGGCTGGCAGGTGGTCTTGCTGCCGGTGCCGGCCTGTTTCACGGCTGGGCCTATGGCGCCACAATCATCGGTGCGGAACCGACCCCGATCTTTGCCTATCTTGCCGGGTTCGGCCTTGTCCAGATGGCGATCGCCCTTGGGGTGGCGGCACTGGTTCACAATATCTGGGAGGCGTTTGACGCCGAGGCCCTGCAACCGCGTCTTGCCGGTGCGGTGGTTGCCGGTGTCGGTGTCACCTACATGGTCGAGATCGTTGAAGGCGTGAATTTCCCGGCGATGTAATGACGGGCCCGCCGCTTGCTGGCGATGGCCTCCACGGGGCAGGGCCGGATGGCTCTGCCTCCTGCCTTTGACAGCCGGCGAACCATATATGTCACGAAATGGGCCTTGCAGAGATGTCAGGCCTGAAAGGTGCAACCGATGGCTTCCTCTCGTATTCCCGCAACCGTCATCACCGGGTTTCTGGGGTCCGGCAAGACAACGCTGATCCGCAATATCATCACCCAGGCAAATGGCCGGCGGCTGGCGCTGATCGTCAATGAATTCGGCGATATCGGCATGGACGGGGCGATGCTCGAGGATTGCGGGGCGGAGAGTTGCAGCGCCGAGGACATCATCGAACTGGCGAATGGCTGTATCTGCTGCACCGTCGCTGATGATTTTCTGCCAAGCATGCAGCAATTGCTGGCACAGACGCCGCCACCCGACCACATCATCATCGAAACATCCGGCCTCGCGCTGCCGCAGCCTCTTGTCCAGGCCTTCAACTGGCCGGATATCAAGTCGCAGGTGATGCTTGACGGCGTGGTGACGCTGGTTGACGGGCCGGCGCTCGCCGAAGGCGGGGTGGCGCATGACCTCGACGCGCTGGAGGCGCAACGCGCCGCCGACGAGGAGCTTGACCATGAAAGCCCGATCGATGAGCTGTTTGCCGACCAGATCGGTGCCGCCAACCTGATCGTCCTGTCGAAGGCGGACCTTCTGGACGCGGCAGCCATGGACCGGGCTCGCAGCGTTGTCGAGGACCAGCTAGAAGCGGCCACACCCATCATCCCGGTGGCTGGCGGGGTGGCGCCGATGGACGCCATTCTCGGCCTCGGGATGGAAGATCAGGCGCATGCCCGTTCACAACATTCCCACCATCACCACCACCATCACCATCACGATGATGACCACCATGATCATGATGATGACCATCATCACCATCATCACCATCATGACCATGGCCATGACGAGTTTGCCTCGCGCATTATCGCGCTTGGCGAGATCGACGATGTCGAGACCTTGCAGCAGACCATCGCCGCGCTGGCATCGGAATTCGGCATCCTGCGGGCAAAGGGGCGGATTGCGGTTGCCGGCAAGGCATTGCCCTATGTCGTGCAGGCTGTCGGGCGCCGTGTCGACGGCTATTTCGTTCGCGACCGTGACTCTGTTACCGGCAGGCTTGTCGTCATCGGCATGGCCGGACTTGATGTGTCCGCCATCGCGGCGCGGCTTGGTGGCACATTGATTGGCGAAGATGCATCTTCCCAGGGTTGAAGATGGCGGCGCGCTCTATGATTCGGGCGAGGCGGTCGATCTTGACCAGCCACCGGGAGACATCATTTTCCTGACATCCGCCGATACCGAGGTCAGCCTGCTGTCCGCCGCGGCGTCCCGGCTTGCCGAGGAAGAGGATGCTCCGGCTGTCAGAATTGCCAATTATCTCAGCCTGACGCACCCGTTCTCGGTCGACAATTACCTTGCTGCCACTGTTGCCGGGGCGAAACTTGTCGTCGTGCGGCTTCTCGGCGGGACCGGTTACTGGTCCTATGGCGTGCAGCAATTGCGGGCGCTTGCTGACCGGACATCACTGCGGGTCGCCTTCCTCGCCGGCGACGGCAAGCCCGATCCCGAACTGGATTACCTGTCCAGCCTGTCGGCCGATCATTGCCATGCGCTGGCTGCCTATCTTGATTCCGGCGGGCCTGACAACGCCTTTGCGTTTCTGACCGCGTTGCGCGACCTGTGCGATGGCAGCGACCTTGCCCCGCCGCCGGCACCCTTGCTCCGCGCCGGCATTTACTGGCCGGGGCATCGAACACCCGATCTGGCGACCTTGCGGGCGGACTGGCAAGACGGCGCGCCGGTGGCCGCCATCGTCTTTTACCGCGCGCTGATGCAGGCCGCCGACCTGGCACCGGTGGATGCGATAATCGAGGTCTGCCGGGAGGTCGGTCTGAACCCGCTGCCGCTGTTTTCGGCAAGCCTGAAGGACGGGGATTCGGCAGCTGTCATCGCCGATCTGCTGGCGCAGGCGAAGGCCGATATCATCCTGAACATGACAAGCTTTGCCGTGTCCGACCCGGCGCATGGCGATGCCGGCATGCCGGAGATGCGGTCGGCCGGACCGTTCGGGGCCGTCGACGCGCCGGTGTTCCAGCTCGTTCTGTCGGCAAGCCTCGAGGATGACTGGCGCGGCTCCAGCGCCGGACTGACCCCGCGCGACCTGGCGATGAATGTGGCGCTGCCTGAACTTGACGGCCGCGTCCTGACCCGTGCCGTCGGGTTCAAGCGGCCGCCGGCACGCCATCCGGTCACGCATGCGATGACCACGGCCTATGAAGCTGTTCCCGAACGCGCATGGTTCGTGGCCCGGCTGGCGGCGAACTGGGCGCGGCTTCGCCAGGCGGCGGCCGGTGACCGCAAGATTGCGCTGATCATGGCGAATTATCCGAACCGTGACGGCCGGATCGCCAATGGAGTCGGGCTTGACACGCCGGCAAGCGTCTTTGCCGCCATGCAGGCGCTTGGCGATGCCGGCTACGCTCTTGAAGGGCAGCCCGAAGACAGCGCCGGGCTGGTCGCGCAGCTGAAGGCCGGGCCGACCAATGCCGGATGGCAGGGGCGCCGGTCCGATATCAGCCTGTCACTTGATGATTATGACCGGTATTTTACCGCCTTGCCTGAGGCGGTGCGCCGGGCGGTCACCGCGCGCTGGGGCGCGGTGTCGACCGACCCGATGTGTGATGGCGAGGTCCTGCATCTGCCACTGCGCCGTTATGGCTATGTGATTGTCGGCATTCAGCCGGCGCGCGGCTACAATATCGATCCGAAATCGACCTATCATTCGCCCGATCTGGTGCCGCCACATAATTATTTTGCGCTCTATATCTGGCTTCGTGAGGTCGCCGGCATCCATGCAGTTGTGCATTTTGGCAAACACGGGAATCTTGAATGGCTTCCCGGCAAGGCGCTGGCGCTCAGCGAGGCCTGTTTCCCCGAGGCCGTTCTCGGGCCGGTGCCACATTTGTATCCCTTCATCGTCAATGACCCGGGTGAGGGGGCGCAGGCCAAACGCCGCACCGCGGCTGTCATTCTCGACCATCTGACACCGCCAATGACGCAGGCCGACAGCCATGGTGTGATGGCCGAACTGGAAGCGCAGATGGATGAATATTTCGAGGCGGCCGGCATGGACCGGGCGCGATCCGATGCTCTTCTTGGCGATATCCTCGCCACGGCCATGCGGGCCGGCATCGCCCAGGATTGCGGTATTGATCAGTCGGACGATGCTGGCGAACAGTTGCTGAAGCTCGACAATTACCTGTGCGATCTGAAGGAGTTGCAGATTCGCGACGGGCTGCATGTCTATGGCGCCTCGCCGGCGGGCGATCTTGCCGACGGTCTGCTGGCGCAGATCCTGCGCACGCCGCGCGGTGACGGTGAAGGGGCGAACGGCTCGCTCATCAGGGCGCTGGCGCGCGATCTGGGGTTGGGTGACGCCGAGAGTTTTGACCCGCTGACAACGGAACGCGGCCTTGTCTGGGACGGGCCGCGGCCAGCCTGCCTTCAAGTGATGTCGGACAAGAGTTGGCGAAGTCATGGTGATACGGTGGAACGGCTTGATGCGCTGGCACTGGCATTGGTGACCGGATCACAGACGCCGCCGGGCCCGGCCAGCGCCGCCATTATCGATCATGTGCTGAGAGATATCAGAGCCCGTCTTGCCGCCTGTGGTCCGTATGAAGCCGGCGCCATGATCCGTGCCCTCGATGGCCGTTTCGTGCCGTCCGGGGCGTCTGGCGCGCCGACGAGGGGCCGGCCCGAGGTTCTGCCGACCGGGCGCAATTTCTTTTCCATCGACAGCCGTGCCCTGCCGACACCGGTGGCCTGGCGGCTGGGATGGGCGTCTGCCGAGGCGCTGCTCGACCGACATCTGATGGATCACGGTAACTGGCCGCGTGCCGTGGTGCTGTCTGCCTGGGGCACCTCGAACATGCGCACCGGCGGAGATGATCTGGCGCAGGCGCTGGCGCTGATGGGAGTGCGGCCAAGCTGGGATGCCGCCTCGCGGCGTGTCACCGGTTTCGAGATCATCCCGCTGGACAGTCTCGACCGGCCACGGGTCGATGTCTGCCTTCGTTGCTCGGGCTTCTTCCGTGACGCCTTTCCGGCACAGATGACGCTGTTCGACCGCGCCGTGCGGGCGGTGGCGACGCTTGACGAGCCTAACGAGATGAATCCGCTTGCGGCGGCGGCGCGCCGGGATGCCACGCGCTATCAATCGGAGGGCCTTGCCCCGGACGCCGCCGCCCGCCGGAGCACGCTGCGAATCTTCAGCGCCAGGCCGGGGGCCTATGGCGCCGGATTACAGGCGCTGATCGATGAAAAGCTGTGGCAGGATCGCGGTGATTTTGCCGAGGCGTTTCTTGTCTGGTCAGGCTATGCCTATGGCGAGAACAGCGAAGGTGTGGCCGCCCGCGAGGTGCTGGAAACAAGGCTCACCGCCTCCGATGCGGTGCTTCATAACCAGGACAACCGCGAGCATGATATCCTCGACAGCGATGATTATTACCAGTTCGCCGGCGGTCTGTCGGCGGCTGTCTCACATCTTTCAGGCCGCGACGTGCCGGTCTATCACAATGACCATTCGCTTGCCGAACGGCCGGTGATCCGCACGCTGTCCGAGGAGCTAGGCCGTGTCGTCCGGGGCCGCGCCAGCAATCCGAAATGGATCGCCGGGGCCATGCGCCACGGCTACAAGGGGGCGTTCGAAATGGCGGCGACGGTTGATTATCTGTTTGCCTTCTCCGCCACGACAGGGCAGGTGGCCGAACACCATTTCAATGCGCTCTATGAGGCCTATATCGAGAATGGGGATGTGCGGGATTTCCTGTCATCCTCGAATGAAGACGCCTATCACGACATGCTGGACAGATTTGACGAGGCGATTGAACGCGGCCTATGGACACCGCGTCGCAACAGCGTGCAGTCTGATCTGGAACGGCTTCGCGCCCGCACCGAGGAGATCCCGACATGACCGCCCCGAATGATGACAGATCTGTCTCAGATTCCGAACGCCACAATACCAAGATGGCGCGCAAGAAGCAGGCACGTGACAAGATCATGGCGACAAAGACCGAGGAAAAGGGGCTGATCATTGTCCATACCGGCAAGGGCAAGGGCAAATCATCGGCCGCTTTCGGGATGATTTTCCGGTGTATCGCGCATGGTCTTCCCTGCGGGGTCGTACAGTTCATCAAGGGCGGCATGGATACCGGCGAGCGCAACCTGATCACCGGCCATTTCGCCGATCTTTGCGATTTTCACACCATGGGCGAGGGGTTCACCTGGGAAACGCAGGACCGTGAACGCGACATCGCCGCCGCCGGTGCCGCGTGGGACAAGGCCAGACAGATGATCCGCGACACCCGCTACCACATGGTGCTTCTTGACGAGATCAATATCGCGCTGCGCTATGGCTATATCGACCTTGACGAGGTGCTGGGCTTTCTTCGTGATGAGAAGCCGGAGATGACGCATGTCGTGCTGACCGGCCGCAATGCCGCCGATGCGCTGATCGAGGCCGCCGACCTCGTGACCGAGATGAGCCTTGTCAAACATCCCTTCAGGTCGGGGATCAAGGCGCAGATCGGCGTCGAGTTCTGAGGCTGGCCGGCGTGATGACGCCCAGCATCATGATCCAGGGGGCCGGCTCGAATGTCGGCAAATCGGTGCTTGTCGCCGGCCTGTGCCGTCATTTCGCCAATGCCGGTCTGTCGGTGCGCCCCTTCAAGCCGCAGAACATGTCGAACAACGCCGCCGTGACGCTGGATGGCGGCGAGATCGGCCGGGCCCAGGCCATGCAGGCGCTGGCCTGTCGCACCCCGACAAGCGTCCACATGAACCCGGTGCTGTTGAAGCCTGAAAGCGAGACCGGCTCGCAGGTCATTGTCCAGGGACAGCGTTTTGGCAGCATGCGCGCCCGTGAATATGGCACTCACAAGGCCGAATTGCTGCCGCGTGTTCTCGACAGTTTCGAGACGGTCGGGCGTGGTGCCGATCTGGTGATTGTCGAGGGAGCGGGAAGTCCGGCAGAGGTCAATCTTCGTGCCGGCGACATCGCCAATATGGGATTCGCCGCTGCCGTCGACATTCCGGTTGTGATCGCCGGCGACATCGACCGTGGCGGCGTCATCGCCAGCCTTGTCGGCACCGGTGCGGTGCTTGATCCGGCGGACAGGGCGCTGATTCGCGGTTTCCTGATCAACAAGTTTCGCGGCGACACCTCGCTCTTCGCCGATGGCATGACAATGATCGAATCGTCAACCGGCTGGACCGGCCTCGGGATTCTGCCATGGTTCGCCCCGGCCCGCTTTCTGCCCGCCGAGGATATTCTCGACATCGCCGGCAAGGCGGGAGACGCCCGTGATGACGCGCCGATTCATATCGCGGTGCCGGTGTTGCGCCGCATTGCGAATTTCGACGATCTCGACCCGTTGGCCGGTGAGGCGGATGTGCGCCTGACGCTTCTCCAGGCGGGGGAGGCGCTTCCCGCAGACTGTGACATGGTGCTCTTGCCGGGGTCGAAATCGACCATCGCCGACCTCGAGTTTCTTCGTGCGCAGGGCTGGGACATCGACATCGCTGCGCATCTGCGGCGCGGCGGAATGGTGATGGGGCTGTGCGGCGGGTACCAGATGCTTGGCCAGACAATCGATGATCCGCAGGGTGTCGAGGGGCCGGCGGGCGCGACGACCGGCCTTGGCCATCTTGCGGTGGATACGGTGCTGGTAACCGACAAGACACTCGCCTGGGTGACGGCAAGCGCACCGATCTTTGATGCCATGGTGACCGGGTACGAAATCCATATGGGACGTACCGACGGTGCCGACTGCGCCAGGCCGCTGCTGAATATTGCCGGTCGCCCGGACGGCGCGATGTCGGATGATGGGCTCGTCATCGGCACCTATGTCCATGGCATTTTCGCCGATGACGGGTTCCGGCGTGCCTTTCTGGATGACCTGGCGGCACGGCGCGGGCTGTCGGGGCGGTTTGGCGAAGTCGATTTTGGCGGGCGGGTCGATTCGGTTATTGATGAGCTTGCCGCCCATATGGCGGCGTATCTGGACCTTGATGCCTTTGCCGAAATGGCGGGACTCTAGGCCAGGGACGCCAGCGCCAGCACCAGCATGGCGAACAGTATCTGCGCCGCGATCAGGATCCGCAACGAGCGCAGGATCGCCGCGGCATCCGCCTCGGCGCCTGTCTCATGAAATTTGCGGGCCTGCCGCACCCGATTGCCATAGCGGCGCGGCCCGGCAAGCCAGATATCGAGCGCGCCGGCCATCGCCGCCTCGGGCCAGCCGGCATTCGGCGAGGCATGGTGACGGCCATCCACAAGCATGCTGCGACAGGCCGGGATACCGCGTCCCCGCAACGCCGCGGCACCGCAGATCAGCAGCGCTGACAGCCGTGCCGGCACGATATTCAGCACATCGTCAAATCTGGCTGCCACGCAGCCGAAGGCCAGATGGCGGGCGTTGCGGTAACCGATCATGCTGTCGGCGGTATTGACCAGCTTGTAGACGAACAGCCCCGGCAAGCCGGCGGCAAGAAACCATAATGCCGGCGCGATCACCCCGTCAGACACGTTCTCGGCGCCTGTCTCGATGGCCGCACGGGCGATTTCGGCGTCGCTCAACTCGCTTGTGTCACGGCCGACAATCATGCCGACGGCGCGCCGCGCCGGTTCGACCCCGTCTGCAAGGGCGTCCGCGACCGCGCGGATATGCTCATCCAGTGACCTCGCGGCAAGCATGACAGCCAGAATGACCACGGCGACAATCGCACCGCCGAATGACAGCGCGATGCCTAGTCCGGCGCCTGCCAGCGCCAGAAGGATGACGGCAATGCCGCCGCGCCATCTTCGCTGCCGGCCCGTCAAGCCCCGGCGCCTGTTCCAATGTCGGTCAAACCAGGAGATGGCGCGCCCCATCACCACCACCGGGTGCGGGATGTGTCGCCACAGCAGGTCAGGCTCGCCGACCAGCCAGTCAAGCGCCAGCGCGGCAAGCAGGATGGCGGCGCGGATGGCAAGCGCCGAGGCGCTGAGCAGGAGAAGCGGCAGGGGGTCGAACATCGGCGCCATAATTCAACTTTGGTCGCATTGGTGCAATTGTTTTTGCGGTGGTGGGGTAATATGTTCCACAGGTCGGTGGACTTGGCGACAAGATGAAAACGATCCCGGTGCGGCGGACCCAGACAGGGCGCCAATGCCGGGCCTCGGACCCGAAGGCGGATGGGTGTGTCACACCAATCTTTCATCTGCTTGTCGTTTCGCCCCCAAAGTTATGACGGACCCGAGGTGAAACGATGAAAATTCCGGAAATTCGCGTGATTGCGGCCAGCGCGCTGGCTGGCACAACCATGGTGTTCGCTGACATGCCGGCCGCGATGGCGCATTGGGGCCATCTTGGCGAACTGGCGGGGCATGGTCATCTTGCTGGTCTGGCGCTCGGTGCGGCGGCTGCCATTATGGCGGCCGCGCTGGTGACGAAGGGGCGTGACGAGGCTGGCAGTAACGAGGCTGGCAGTAACGAGGGGGCCGGTGACCCGGCCGCTGGCGCGGATGGCCAGCCAGAGGGGGAGACAGCCGATGCATGATGCAGCCCCGAGGAAATTCGGAGTGATGATTTGCGGTCACGGTTCGCGTTCGAAATCGGCGGTAACTGAATTCGCTGTTCTGGCGGAAAAACTGGCACCGCTGTTTCCCGACTGGCCAGTTGAGTATGGATATCTTGAATTCGCCACCCCGGTGATCAAGACCGGGCTCGACAAGCTTCGCGAGCAGGGTGTCAATCACGTCCTCGCCGTGCCGGGCATGCTGTTTGCCGCCGGTCATGCGAAGAATGACATCCCGTCGGTGCTGAACACCTATGCCGCCGAGCATGGTATCACCATCCAGTATGGGCGCGAGCTGGCGATCGATCTGCAGATGCTGCAGGCGGCAGGAGACCGCGTTGCCGAGGCCGTTGCGGCCGCCGATGCCGAACATGGCCCGGTTGATCGGGCCGATACCTGTCTTGTCGTGATCGGGCGCGGTGCCTCCGACCCCGATGCCAATTCGAACATTTCCAAGATTTCCCGCATGCTGTGGGAAGGGATGGGTTTCGGCTGGGCCGAGGTCGGCTATTCCGGTGTGACCTTCCCGCTTGTCCAGCCATGTCTTGAACATGTCGTGAAGCTTGGCTTCAAGCGCGTGGTCGTGTTTCCCTATTTCCTGTTTTCGGGGATTCTGATCGATCGGATCTACGGCTTTACCGACGAGGTTGCGGCGGCGCATCCCGCCACCGAATTCGTGAAGGCAGGATATCTGAATGATCATCCCAAGGTCATCGCCACATTCGCCGACCGGGTGCGCGAAATTCTCGGTGGTGACAACAATATGAACTGCGCGCTCTGCAAATACCGGGCGCAGGTGCTGGGCTTCGAGGACGAGGTTGGTCTCGCGCAGGAAAGTCACCATCACCATGTCGAGGGGCAGGGCGTCTCGGCACCCGGAAGCAATGTCGAGGATTGCCCACTTTGCGATCATTTCTGCACCGGGGCCTGCCGCCTCGACCAGGATCATCACCATGATCATCACCATCATCACCATCACCATGATGATCACCATGGGCATGACCATGGGCATGACCATGGGCACCATCATCATCCCTATCCGCATGCCAAACACCCGCTTGGGCCGGAATCGGTCCGCAACCGCAAGCCCGGCGGCAACTGAGACCGGTTCATGGACGCCTATCTGAAAGACCCGAAGGCGATTTACGAGGCATCCTTCGCCATTGTTCGGGAACAGACCATGCTGGACGGTCTGCCGGATTCACTGGGCGATGTGGCGGTGCGGGTTGTCCATGCCTGCGGCATGCCGGATATCGTGACCGATCTTGATGCCTCGGATGATTTCACCGCCAGCGCGTCGGCGGCGTTGCTGTCGGGGGCGCCGCTCCTGTGTGATTGCGCCATGGTCGCCAGCGGCATCACCCGCCGGTTCCTGCCAGCCGACAATGAAGTGATCGTGACCCTGAACAATTCCGATGTGCCGGGTCTTGCCGCGCGGATGCAGACGACACGGTCGGCGGCGGCGGTCGATCTGTGGCGGGATCATATGGATGGCGCGGTTCTTGTCTTCGGCAATGCGCCGACGGCGTTGTTCCGCTGCCTTGAACTGATCACCGAGGGCGCGCCACGCCCGGCCGCCATCATCGGGTGTCCGGTCGGGTTTGTCGGCGCCGCGGAAAGCAAGCAGGCACTGGCGGGTCATGGATCAGCGGTGCCCTATTTCGCCATCCGGGGCACGCGTGGCGGTTCGGCCATGGCCTCGGCGGTGGTGAACGCGCTGGCCATCTCCAGCGCAGGGCTGGCAGCATGACGGAGCGGCGGCCATTTGTTATCGGCGTTGATGAGGGCGGGGTGAGCGCGCTGCCGGAGAATCTGCGCGAACGCCTTGCCAGAATGGATATGATCATCGCCGCCCCGCGATTTCATCGCGATCTCCCCGCTGGTCCTAAAATCAAGGAATGGCCAAAACCTTTTTCAAATATTTTCAATATACTGAAAGACAACTCTGAGAAATCACTTGCGCTTTTGGCGACGGGTGACCCGTTGTGGTTCGGTGTCGGCGCCAGTCTTGTTCGCGAACTTGGCCCCGATAGATGCGAGATTATCCCGGCGGTGTCAGGACTGCAGCTTGCCGCGGCGCGTCTTGGCTGGCCGCTGGCGCGCTGTGAGGTGGTATCGGTTCATGGACGACCGTCAGGAAGCCTTGCTGGCCGCCTGTATCCGCGGGCGCGGCTGCTGGTCATCGCCCAGGACGGGGCCAGCCCGGTACAGCTGTCCGAAATCCTGGTGGCGCATGGCTATGGAGATTCGACGCTGCATGTTCTGGCGCATCTTGGCGGGGCGGCCGAGTCGCGGCTTGATGGACGGGCCAGAAGCTGGTCGCACGACCGGGTGCCGGACTTTCACATCATCGGTATTGCCTGCCCTGACGAGGTTTCGGCCGGCGCCGGTCTCGCCGCGCCCGACCAGAGTTTCGAGACTGATGGCAAGCTGACGAAGCGGGATGCCCGTGCCAGCGCTCTTGCCAAGCTGGCCCCGTTCCCCGGTGCCACCCTGTGGGATATCGGCACCGGTTCCGGCGCCATCGCCATTGATTTTCTGCGCAATGCCGGGGCGGGGCGGGCCTTCGCCATTGACCGTGACGAGGCACAGCTTGCCCGCGCCACCACCAACGCCGCCTGGCATGGTGTCACCGGTCTGCAGCCGGTGGCTGGCGATGCCGGCGACGTTCTGGCCGGACTTCCGCGACCGGATGCCGTCTTCATTGGCGGCGGTCTAGCACCGACGGTGATCGCAGCGGCGCAGGCGGCGCTTCGGCCGGGCGGTGTGCTTGTTGCGCATGCGGTGACGATCGAAAGTGAGACAGTGCTTGTCTCCGCCTGGCAGCAATCCGGTGGCGAGATGACACGGATCTCGGTCCAGCATGCCGACCCGGTAGGCGGGTTTCATGGCTGGCGGCCCCTGATGCCGGTCACGCAATGGTGCTGGCATAAAGCTGTGGAAACATCATGAATACAGGCCGCCTGATCGGTGTTGGCACCGGCCCCGGCGATCCGCAGCTGGTAACACGGCGCGCCTGGGCGCTGATTGAGGCGGCCAGTGTGATCGCCTATCCGGCGCCTGACTCGGGAACATCCTTTGCGCGTTCGATCGTCGCCGAGGCCATTCCCGATGATGCTGTCGAAATCCCCATGATCGTGCCGATGCGGCCCGGCAGGGCGCCGGCGCAGTCGATCTATGATGATGCCGCCTCGGCGATAGGCGGGCACCTGTCTGCGGGGCGCGATGTGATCGTGCTGTGCGAAGGGGATCCGCTGTTCTACGGGTCTTTCATGTATCTGCTTGTCCGGCTGCGCGACAGCTGCCCGGTCGAGATCGTTCCCGGGGTGAACAGCCTGTCGGCATGTGCCGCCGCGCAGGCCCGTCCGCTGGTGGCGCGCAGCGATGTCCTGACTGTGCTTCCCGGGACGCTGGATGATGATGCGCTGGCAGCCGCAATCGGCGCGGCCGACGCGGTGGCGATCATGAAGATCGGCCGTCACATGCCGCGATTGCGGGCGCTGGTGGACAGGCTTGGTCTCACCGCACATGCGCTTTACACAAGCCACGCCTCATTGCCGCATGAGCGGGCGCTCACACTTGCCGACGCACCTGAAGACGCGCCCTATTTTTCGATGATTCTGATCTATAAGGGGGATGATCCGTGGATCAGTTGAGCGCACCTCAACCCGCGCGGCCGGTCATTCTGTGCCTGTCGGAGGCCGGGCTTGCACTGGCACGAAAGCTGGCGGGCAAACTTGACGCCGATATCCATGGCCATGCCGTGCGCTGCCCGCAGGCCCCGCATCATTTCGGCAAGGCGCGAGCGCATATCGCCGATCTGTTCTGCAGCGGCCGTCCGATCATCGGCATCTGCGCGGCCGGCATCCTGATCCGCGCGGTGGCGCCGCATTTGAAGCACAAAAGCACCGACGCGCCGGTTATAGCCGTGGCGGAGTCCGGGCGCTTCGTCGTCCCCCTCATCGGCGGGCATCATGGCGCGATCACGCTGGCACGGCAGGTTTCGGGCCAGCTTGACGCCGATCTGGCGCTGACAACGGCGGGTGACGGGCGATGGCATTTGTCGCTTGATGAGCCGCCACGCGGCTGGCGGCTGGCGAATGCCGCCGCGGCGCAGCGCGTGATGCCGCAATTGCTGGCAGGTGACGGGGCGTTCATCGACGGGGATTGGCTTGACGGGCTGAAGGACTGGTTCAGCCATGTGCCGCGCGGCGGCGCCGTGTCGCTGACGGTCACGCGTCGTCAGCAGACACCGGCGGAGAACGAGCTTGTCTATTGCCCGCAGGATGTGATGCTTGGTGTCGGTTGTGCGCGCGGCTGCCCGGCGGACGAACTGATCGATCTGGTGATGCGGGAACTGGCGCGGGCCGATATCAACGCGGCGGCCATTGCCGGCGTTTTCAGCGTCGATCTGAAGGCGGATGAACCGGCACTGCAGGCGCTGGCGGCGATGCTTGCGGTGCCGCTGCGGGTGTTTGACCGCGATGCGCTGGCCGCGCAGACACCGCGTTTGCAAAACCCGTCCGAGGTGGTTCAGGAGGAAATTGGCATCCCGGGCGTTGCCGAGGCGGCGGCACTGGCCGCTGCCGGCGACACCGGCGCGCTGATCCATCCGAAGGCCAAGTCTGGCCAGGCCACCATGGCGCTGGCGCTGGCGCCGGCCCCCAATGACATCTCGATGCTGCCGGGGCGCAAGCCCGGCCGGGTGATGCTTGTTGGCATCGGACCGGGGCAATCGGCCTGGCGCACGCCGGAAGCGTCGCAGATGGTGCTCGGTGCCGATGAACTTGTCGGGTACGGCCTCTATATCGATCTTCTTGGTGCCGTGGCAGCCCATATCCCGCGCCGCGACTTCAAGCTTGGCGAGGAAGAGGCGCGCTGCCGCTACGCGCTGGAGGCGGCGGCCACCGGCAAGGATGTCGCCGTCATCTGTTCCGGCGATGCCGGTATCTATGCCATGGGCGCGCTTGTCTATGAACTTCTCGACCGGTCGCGGGACGACGGCGGCGTGTCGGACGCGGCCCGCCGGGTCGCGGTTGTCAGCGCTCCCGGGATTTCCGCCCTGCAGGCGGCGGCGGCACGGTCCGGGGCCATTCTCGGGCATGATTTCTGCGCCATATCCCTGTCCGACCTGCTGACACCCTGGGACCAGATCGAAAAGCGGATCCATGCGGCCGGTGCCGGTGATTTCGTTGTTGCCTTCTACAACCCGGTGTCGCAACGCCGGCGGACCCAGCTGGCGACGGCTCGCGAGATCCTGATGCGCTATCGCGGCGGCGATGTGCCGGTCATCCTGGCGTCAAATCTTGGCCGGCCGGAAGAAAAGATCCTACACCGCTCGCTGGCGACGCTCGATATTGACGAGGTCGACATGCTGACAACCGTGATGGTGGGGTCCAGCAGCTCACGGCAGCTTGATCTTGGCCGCGGCGCTGCTGTCTACACGCCGCGAGGCTATGCAAGGCATCTTGATGCGCAGAATGACGCGGCGGAGGTATCCTCATGACGGTCTTTTTCATCGGCGCCGGGCCGGGTGATCCGGAATTGATCACGGTTCGCGGTCTACGCCTGATTGAACGCTGTCCGCTGTGTCTTTATGCCGGCTCTCTTGTTCCGCAGGCTGTTGTCGCCGCGGCGCCGGCCGACGCGCGGGTGATCGACACCGCCTCGCTGACGCTGGACGACATCATCGACGAGATGAGGCAGGCGCATGAGGCCGGCCAGGATGTGGCGCGCGTGCATTCGGGTGATCCGTCGCTCTATGGGGCGATCGCCGAGCAGATCAGGCGTCTGAAAGGGCTTGGCATCGATTACCGGATCGTGCCGGGCGTTTCGGCCTATGCTGCGGCCGCGGCCGGCCTCGGGATCGAGCTGACGGTGCCGGAAGTGACGCAGACGCTGATCCTGACCCGCACGGCGATGAAATCATCAGCCATGCCGGAAGGCGAGGAGCTGTCGAGCCTTGGCCGGACCGGTGCGACGCTTGCCATCCATCTGTCGATCCGCAATCTGCGGCAGATCGAACGTGACCTTACGCCCTTTTACGGGGCCGATTGTCCGGTGATTGTCGCCTATCGTGTTGGCTGGCCGGATGAATCCTACATTCATGCCACGCTGTCGACGGTCCGGCAGGCTGTTCAGGCCGAAAAGATCACCCGCACGGCGTTGATCTTTGTCGGGCGCGGACTGGCGCAGAATGACGGGTTTCGTGACAGCGCGCTATATGATGCGGCGCACGCGCATATCCTGCGGCCAAAGCGGGGGCGCGCCGACCAGGCCGGGCAAGAGGCGGACGACGCGTAGCGAGTGACTGTCAGGCGATGATGTGGGCGTAGGACCCGCAGACCGACCCGTTCACCAGACCAGTCGCGCCAAGATCCCGCCCGGCGGCATCACTCATCGAGAATAATGGATCACCTGTCGCGGTGATGGCTGTTGTATAATGGAATTCGTGGCCGTTGATGGGGCCGAGCCCGGGCCAGAAATCGACCAGTGGCGTCAGGCCACGATAGCCGAGATGCAGCTTGCGCGCGGCAAAGCTTGTCTCGAGGCGAAGCAGACCTGCCATCGGGTATGAGGTGCCGTCGGCATCGATGATCGCCGTGCCAAGCGTCATGAACCCACCGCATTCGCCATAGATCCGGACATTGCGTGACGCTGCCGCACGCAGCCCGTCATGAAAGCGTCCGGCATTTGTCAGAATTGGCAGATGAAGCTCGGGATATCCCCCGGGAAGAAAGATGAAATCGGCATCTCTGTCGGGGGCTTCGTCGGCAAGTGGCGAAAAGAAGGTGATTTCGGCCCCGGCGGCGCGCCAGGTCTCCATCATATGGGTGTAGGCGAACCCGAATCCGGCATCGCTGGCCATCGCGATCCGCTGTCCGGGAGGCGGCGGCGTGACGGTGCTGTTTGTCGGTTGCAGCGACCCGGCGGCCGCGATGATGGCGTCAAGGTCGAGCGAGGCCTCGACAAGCCCCGCCGCCGCCTCGATCCTCGGCTCAAGGTCATTCGTCGCGGCAAGGTCGGCCGCCTGGACCAGCCCCAGATGGCGCGATGGCACCTGCATCGACGGCTCGACGCCGAGGCTGCCGAAATGTGCGATGCCCCGGCTGGCCAGCGCCTCGGCAATCAGGGTTTCATGGCGCGGCGTGGCGACACGGTTCAGCACCACCCCGGCAAGGTCGGTTCCCGCTGGCAGCTGGCTGCGGATGCCGGCAGCAAGCGCTGCCGCCGTCTGTCCCTGATGACGGGCATCAAGCACCAGAAGGATGGGCGCGCCAAGCATGGCCGCCAGTTCCGCCGTGCTGCCACTGCCACCATCGGTACCGTCGAACAGGCCCATCACCCCCTCGGCGATCAGCAGATCCCCCGGCCGTGCTGCCGCCAGATGGCGGATCATCCCTGCCGGCATGGCGTGGCTGTCGAGATTGATCGACGGGGACAGGCTGGCGGCACCCAGAAACGCGCAGTCGATGTAGTCGGGGCCGGTCTTGGCGGCGCTGATCGAATGGCCGGAACGCGCCAGCGCGCGGAGCAGGCCGAGTGTTACGGTGGTCTTGCCGCTGCCGGAGGTCAGGCCGCCGACAACCAGCGCCCGCGAGGCCATCAGGCGGTGTCCGACATGGTCCGCACGCCGAGCGGGTCTTCATCACGCACCGGTTCGCCCGCCATCTGGCCAAGCCAGTCAAGGCACTGGCGCATCAGCACCACCCGGCCGACACAGACGATGGAGGGCGCGCCGATCCCGCTGTCGGTGATATCCTGCGGGGCGTTGGCAAGGGTGGTCTCAAGCACCCTCATGTCATCGCGCGTGGCGTTCTGGACGATCGCCACCGGCTCATCCGGCGCCCGGCCGGCGGCAATCAGGCGGGCGCAGATGTCCGGCATATGCTTGATCGCCATATACATGACAATCACCTGCGCGCTGCTGCCAAGTCCCTGCCAGTCGATCGCCGATGGCATCAATCCGGTCCGATCATGCCCGGACAGGAAGGTGACCGACTGGTTGACATCACGATGCGTCACCGGAATGCCGGCATAGGCAAGCCCGCCAATGCCGGCCGAGATGCCGGGAATGACCCGCAGCCTGATACCGGCCTTGACCAGTGTCTGGGCTTCCTCGCCGCCGCGGCCGAATACAAAGGGGTCGCCCCCTTTCAGCCTCAGGACACGCAGACCCTGCTGCGACAGTTCAATCAGCCGCAGCGAGATGTCGCGCTGGCTTGGCGAGGGTTTGCCGCCGCGTTTGCCTGCATATTCGATCTGCGCGTCGGACCGCGCCCATCGCAACAGCGCCGGATCGACAAGCGCGTCATAGACAATGACATCCGCCTGTTGCAGCGCGTTCAGGGCGTGAAGCGTGATCAGGCCGGGATCGCCCGGGCCGCCACCTGTCATCCACACCCAGCCAGGCTGGAATTCCGGCCAGTCACGCGCGTCAAGCCGGGGCAGGGTGCCCTGGCCTTGCTGTGCTGGAGTGGTCGGTTTTCCTGACATGTGACCGGTCCGGTGAATGGTGGATGAAAAACTGAAACTTCGGTACTAATCTGAGAGTCAAATCTAACAGCGGCAAGCTATCAAGGCCAGTCCGGTCATGTAAGCCAGCGCCGCGACGCAACCCGACAGGTGGTTGATCGATGACCCGGCCCGCAACGCGGAAAAAGACGCTTGAGACAACGCTCCGCTTTGGCTGGACCACCGGCACCTGCGCCACCGCTGCCGTGAATGCAGCCTACACGGCAATGATGACCGGGCAGTTTCCTGATCGCGTCACAATTGTCACGCCAAGCGGCAAAAACGCCGACCTGGCGGTGAGCGAGACATCCATTGGCGAGGCGGTGGATGGGGCGTGGTTCCGAGCCGGTATCATCAAGGATGCCGGTGATGACCCGGATGTAACGCATGGCGCCATGATCCGCGCCACCGTCAGGCGGGGCGGAGCGGGGGGCGGCATCAGCTTTCATGGCGGTGAAGGCGTCGGGGTGATCACCAAGCCTGGGCTGCCGGTGCCGGTGGGAGAACCGGCCATCAATCCGGTGCCGCGCCAGATGATGCGCGACGCTGTTGCCGAGCTTGCCGAGGCTTTAAAAGGGCCGCAGGATGTCGAGATCGAGATCTCGGTTCCCGGTGGTGCGGCGATTGCGCTGAAGACCTGGAATCCGCGCCTTGGGATAGAGGGCGGGATCTCCATTCTTGGCACCACCGGGGTTGTCAGGCCGTTTTCGTGTTCGGCCTGGATTGCGTCGATCCATCGCGGCATTGATGTGGCCCGCGCCAATGACCTGCCGCATGTGATGGGGTCGACCGGCGCGACCT
This sequence comes from Rhodobiaceae bacterium, assembly GCA_018624035.1. Classification (GTDB taxonomy): domain Bacteria; phylum Pseudomonadota; class Alphaproteobacteria; order Puniceispirillales; family Puniceispirillaceae; genus UBA8309. The sequence goes on from JAAZUU010000005.1 coordinate 34,208, forward strand.
CGGAAGGGTGGGGGCGTGAGCGCTATGATCTGCCGGACATCGCCCTGATCGATATGGGGGATTTTGTCGGCGGGATGCTGAAATATATGCGGCGGCATCCGGTTCCCAATCTGTCGATCCTCGGCGGTTTCGCCAAGATGGTGAAGATGGCGCAGGGCGCGAGCGACCTTCATTCCGCCCGCTCGCAGGTGGATTTCGCCGCGCTGGCCGATATGGCGGCCCCGTTCGGTTTCGATCCCGCCCGTGTGGCAGGCGCCAATTCGGTTCTCGAAGTGTCCGGAATGGCAGACGCGATGCAGTGCGGACAGCTTGCCGACGCGGTGGCGGCGGCGGCGCGAGATACGGCGCTGGCGCTGCTTCGCGGCGCGCCGACAGAGGTCGAAGTGGTGATTGTAGGGCGGGACGGTGCGCTTCTCGGCCGTGCCGGATCACTTCTCACGGGAAATTAATGAAGTTGAATAACAAACTGAAAATGCTTGTTCTTGCTGGAACATCCGAGGCTCGAAGCGTGATTGCCTCGCTGGTCGTGGACGGGCGTTTCGATATCACTGCCTCGCTTGCCGGGGCAACGCCGAACCCGGCCGGCCTGTCGGTGCCAACGTTGACTGGCGGCTTCGGCGGGGCGCAAGGCCTTGCCGCCTGGTGCCGTGATCACGCCATTGACCTGATCGTCGATGTCACCCATCCCTTTGCCAGGCATATCAGCCGCAATGCGCGCCTCGCCGCCGCCGCGACCGGTATTCGTCTGCTGCGGTTCGAACGTCCGCCCTGGCACCCGATTCCGGGTGATGACTGGCGAAGTTTTGTCAATTGGCAGGATATGGCGGATGCCATTCCGGCGGGGGGCCGGGTCTTTCTTGCCGGAGGCACGCAATCCATCGAAATCTTTACGAAGCGGGATGACATCACCCTGCTGGCACGGGCGCTGAATGTAGAGGGCCGCGCCGCTCCTCCCAATGTGACCTTTATCAACGCACTGCCGGCGACAAGTGTAGAGGTCGAGCGCGCGCTGTTCGCCGAGGCCGAAATCACGCTTCTGTGCTGCAAGAATTCCGGCGGCGATGCCAGCTTTGCCAAGATTGCCGCCGCGCGTCAGCTTGGTCTGCCGGTCTGGCTGCTGGCACGGCACACTGATGCCGCCGACGAGCCATCACAGCGGGATGACAGGTCAGACGTGGATATTCATGACAGTGTCGAGGGCATTGTCGCGGCTGCCTGTTCGCATGCCGAGGATCGGGATGCCGGATGATGTCGTTGACAGTGACGCCGCCGGGCAAACCGTGCCACTATGCCCCCGACAGTCTTTCATCCTTCAATATGACCGGCGCAGGAGACCAGCATGACATCCTATGAGCATTTCGACCTGACAGTCGATGAAGTCGGCATTGCCTGGCTGACGATCGACGTGAAGGGACGGTCGGCGAACGTTCTGTCGCATGCTGTCATGGCCGAGTTGTTTTCGATTGTCGATGGTCTGGCCGCCGCGCCGCCGCAGGGGCTGGTGTTCCAGTCAGGCAAGCCTCGTGGCTTCATCCTTGGCGCCGACATCAACGAATTCGCCAGCTTCGAGACACGCGCGGCCGTCGAGTCGCATATCGCCGAGGTTCTCGACCGGTTTCGGAAAATCGAGGAACTGCCTTGCCCGACGGTGATTCTGATCGACGGCATCTGCGTCGGTGGCGGGCTGGAACTGGCGCTGGCATTCGATCGCATTGTCGCCATTGATGATTCGGTGTGTCAGGTCGGTTTTCCGGAGATCAATCTGGGGCTTCTTCCCGGCTATGGCGGGTCGGCCCGTGCCTTTGAGCGGATGGGGCCGGAGGCGGCATTGCAGCTTGTCCTTCACGGTCGCCCGCTGAAGGCGCGCGCGGCGCTGGCAGCAGGCGCGATCGATCATCTTGTCGCCATCAGGTCAGAGCTTTCGGCGGCGGCACGCGAGGCCATTGCCGGCAACATCGCCCGCGCGACGCCTACACCGGCGGAGGACTTCGCCACCACCATCGAGGCCGAGCGGGCGAAACTGACGGCCAGGACAAGTCAGCGCAACATGCCGGCTCCCTTTGCCATTCTGGATCATTTTTCAGTTAGTAATATACGTAAAAACAATCTTTTGGAAAACGAAACGAAACTGTTTTCCAAGCTCATGATGACGCCCGCCTCGGCCGGGCTGCGGCGCACCTTCCAGTTGAATGACGCGGTCAAGAAAGGCGCGCGGGGCGAGTCAGGCATCACCCGCATCCATGTCATTGGTGCCGGCACGATGGGCGGCGACATCGCCGCCGTGGCGGCCATGTCCGGCTTTGCGGTGACGTTGCAGGATCTTGACCCCGCTGCCATCGACGGGGCTGTGGCGCGTGCCCGCACTCTGTATGAGAGGCGGTTGAAGGATCCGCAGCGTGTCGAGGATGTGCTTTCCCGCCTTGTCGCCGATGCCGAGGGAACCGGCTTGCATGACGCCGATCTGGTGATCGAGGCGGTGGCCGAGCGTCTGGAGGTCAAACAGGCGGTCTTTGCTGCCGCCGAGGCGGCGATGAAGCCCGATGCCATCATGGCGACCAACACATCGGCGATTCCGCTGCAGGAGATTGGCAGCGTCCTTGCCGACCCGGGCCGACTGATCGGCATGCATTTCTTCAATCCGGTACCGGTTCTGCCACTTGTCGAGATCGTCTATACAGATGCCAGCCGGCAGGATTTCGTCAGCCGGGCGATGTTTGCCTGTGGCGCGATGAAGAAACAGCCGATCCGCTGTAAATCCGCCCCCGGGTTCCTCGTCAATCGGGCGCTTCTTCCCTACATGTTCCGCGCCATCGAGGCGATGCTTGACGGGGCCGACCCGGACAGGCTGGACCAGGCGCTGGTGGTTTTCGGCATGCCGATGGGGCCGATTGAGCTGTGTGATCAGGTCGGGCTTGATGTCTGTCTGGACGCCGGCCGCGTGATCGGCATGTCGGACAAGGCCGCGACAGCGCTTTCCGACCTCATCGAGGCCGGCAATCTCGGTCGCAAGACGGGATCGGGATTCTATAAATGGGATGACAAGAAGGCGATCAGGCCGCGCGGCGACTTTGCCACCGAAGAGCTTGACGATATCGCCGTCGATCTGCTGGCTCCGCTTGTGGCCGAATGCCGTGCCGCGGTCGCCGAGGGGGTGGTGGACTCCCGCGACATGGCCGATGCCGCCTGTATTTTCGGCATCGGATTTCCGGCATTTCGAGGCGGCCCCCTGTTTTGGGATGAAAGCCGGTCTTCATGACAATTCTGTCGCCCGGCGGCAGGACTGTCGAAATACGGCGTTCACTCGCCTGGATGATCGTCAGCGGTCTGCTGTTCGCGCTGGTGATGGTGTCGGTGAAGCTGTTCCTGACGGATCTGCCGCCGGTGCAGGCTGTGTTTCTTCGCTATGTCGTCGGCATCCTGCTGCTCATCCCCCTGGTTGCCGGAACACTTGGCGGGGTTACCGTGGAGGCAAGCTGGAAGATGCTGGTGGCGCGGGCCGTCTGTCACGCGCTGGCGGTGCTGTTCTGGTTCTACAGCATCATGCGTATTCCCATCGCCGAGGTGAACGCGCTGCTCAATCTCGGGCCGGTCTATGCCACCATCGGGGCCGCCATCTGGTTTGGCGAGGGGTTGAAACTGCGTCGTGTGATGGCCGTCCTCGTGTCCTTTGCCGGCGCGCTGACGATTATCAAACCCGGCTTTGCCGAAATCAATCTCGGAACGGTTGCGGTGCTGTTGACGGCGCCGCTGTTTGCGGTGTCCGACCTGATTGCGAAATCGTTGAAACAGCATCATGACGACAATGTCATCATCATCGTGCTGTCAGTCGGCATTGCGGTGGCGACGGCGATCCCGGCGCTGATTGTCTGGCAGCCGATGTCGCTGATGAACTGGGTCGGCGTTCTGGCCATTGGAATTTCGGCCACACTTGGTCATGTGACCTTGATGAAATCCTTCCGGGGCCCCATGTGGGCGGCGCAGACAGGCAAATATATCCAGCTTCTGTTTGTGGTGCTGTTCGGGATCACGATCTTTGATGAAATCCCGGTGATGTCGACAATTGTCGGGGCGCTCGTGGTTCTTGGCGCGGTGACCTACATCGCCTTCAGGGAAAGCCGGAATACATAACCTGCATGGCTGCCTTGCCGGACGGCGTCCGGTCCGCGCGAAGGCCTGCTGTCTCGGAAATCTGGACATGGGCTTTGTGATCAACGATGCTGTGCGCCCGTTCCGTTTGTTCTACAGTAAGATATCACCATGTATTTTTCCCGACCTGACGCGCTGCCGCGATTGATGGTGGCACCCAACGGTGCCCGCCGCACAAAGGCGGATCACCTGGCCATTCCGGTGACGATTCCCGAAACGGTTGAAACGGCGAAATCCTGCGCCGCAGCTGGCGCGGGGGCCATGCATCTGCATGTTCGCGATACCGAGCAGCGGCATGTTCTGGATGCCGGCATGTATCGCGAGGCGCTGGCCGAACTCGGGGCGGCGGTTCCACAGATGCATTTCCAGATCACCACCGAGGCTGTCGGACGCTACCGCCCTGAGGAGATGCGCCAGCTTGCCTATGATGTGATGCCGCCGGGCATTTCCATCGGTGTGCTGGAAATGATGCCCGGCCGCCAGCCGACCTCTGATGACATCAGGCTGTACCGTACGCTGCATGAGGCCGGAACGCGAATCCAGCATCTCGTCTTCTTCCCCGAAGAGGTTGATATTCTTGCCGATCTGCTTGCTAGGGCCGAACTGCCGCATGAGGATTTCTGGTGCCTGTTTGTGATTGGCCATTATACCGGGCGGATCAGCCACCCCGATCTGATCCGGCCGTTCCTTGACCGGATGGATGCCCGTTCACTGGTGCCGGACTGGGCGATCTGCGCCTTTGCCGAGGAAGAGCATGACAGTCTTGTCGAGGCGGTTGCGCAGGGTGGCAAGTTGCGGGTCGGGTTTGAAAATTCCCTGTTCATGCCTGACGGCAGCATCGCCGCCGACAACGCGGCGCGGGTGACCGCGGCAAACCGGCTTTTCGACTGATGAATGCGCCTGTATCGGCCGCTCCGGTAAAGCGGAGTGGTGCTTCGGGCCGGGGACAGCTGACAAGGTGAGGGCCGATGCCGCATATTGAAGTGATGAATGCCTCGCCGGTATTCTTCTGGGTGATCTGTGTCGTGTCGGTCACCGCGGTGGCGATTTCCAAATCCGGCTTTGGCGGTGCGTTGGGATCGCTGAGCATGCCGATCATGCTGTTTGTGCTGCCGCCAAAGCTGGCGCTTGGTGTTCTTCTGCCGATCTTTCTGATCACCGACATCTGGGTTGTCTATATCTGGCGCAAGCATGTTCACTGGCGCTTCGTGATCATCATGTGCCTTTTCGCCATTGCCGGCCAGCTGACCGGCTGGCTGCTGTTCGACTATTTGAGTAACGCGATGCTGAAGGCCGCTATAGGTGTCATCGGCGTGGTGACTGCGGTGAATTATCTGTGGCGCCTTGTCCGGCCGCGCGCCGAGCTGGCCGAGGATATGGCGCGGCGCCTCATGGCCCGCCTCTGGCCGCGTGCGGCGGGGTGGTGCGGGCTGTCCGGCCTGACCAGTTTCGTGGCGTTAACGGGCGGCATTCCGGCGCAGGTGTTCCTCCTGCCGCATCGGCTTGCGCGGCAGGCTTTTGTCGGCACGATGAGTGTCTTCTTCTTCGTCATCAACCTGTTCAAGCTGCCATTCTATGGTGATCTGGGACTGTTCAGTGCCGGCAGTCTGACATTGTCACTGCTGCTGTTGCCCTGCGTTCCGATTGGCGTCTATTTCGGCAAATGGTTGAACGAGGTTGTTTCGGACAGGTTGTTTTACCATGTCACCTACAGCATTCTGTTCATCATGGGTGTGAAACTGTTATTTGACGCCGCGATGATCTGGTCGGCGTGACAGGAGGGAACATGACATGAAACGATGGCGTCATCTTGCCGTGGCTTTTGGCATCATGCCGGCGCAGAATTCTCTGAGCCTGATAACTTACATAGACACTGTCATAGCTCTTGTCGCCCACAGACTGTGCAACCATGTCCAAATCCTCTTCTGTAATCTCATCAACTGATCTCGTCATCCTGGC
>JAAZUU010000068.1 GCA_018624035.1 Rhodobiaceae bacterium
ACCACAACCAGCACGACAAGCGACATTTTCGGACTGGACAGCACCACCATCACCAACCCGCCAAACAGCAGGATGACATTGCGCGCCGCCATCGAGATGGTGGAGGTCATGACCGTCTGCACAATCGCGGTGTCGGTGGTGATCCGCGCCAGCACATCGCCGGTACGAGCCGTCTCATACCAGGCCGGCGACAAACTCAGCAGATGGCCGAACAGCGCCTGCCTGATATCGGCAAGAACGCTTTCGCCGATCTGGTTGACAAGGGTGGTGCGAAGATAACTTCCGGCGGCGAGGACCAGCGCGATCACGGCGGTGCCGATCACCGCCCGGTCAAGCAGCCCCTGATCCTGGCGGCCAAGCCCCTCATCAACAAGATAGGCAAGTCCCCGCCCCATCGTCAGCAATGCGCCGGCAACCATCAACAGAGAAATCACCGCACCGACAATGCGATGCCGGTGCGGGCGCAGATAAGGCCAGAAGACCCGCCACAAAGCCGCCGTTGTAAAGTTTCTGTCGGCCGGCCGAGGAGAAGGAGAAGAGGTCACGCTGCGTTGCCTGTCTGTCATATGGTATGATGTGGCCACGCCAAGCAGCACGGGCCAATTCGGGCTTGCCTTGCGGGGTGGTTGACGATATACCACCGCATCCGAATATTGACCAGCGCCGCCGACAGGCGCGCGCGGAACAGGGCGGTCCGGCAGAGCGGCCGGACAAGACAGTCTGACAGGCAGGAGCATGTTATGAAGAAGGATATCCATCCCGAATATCACGAAATCACCATCGTGATGACCGATGGCAGCGAGCGCAAGACCCGTTCGACATGGGGCAAGCCCGGCGACGTGCTGAAGCTTGATATCGACCCGAAGACACATCCTGCCTGGACGGGCCAGCACCGGATCGTCGATTCGGGCGGTCAGGTGGCACGCTTCAACAAGCGTTTCTCGAATCTCGGCATCAAGTAAACCGCGACGATCTCATTCGCGGCCGGCAAGCCAATGCCGGGCGCATGAAAAAAGGCCGGGACATCCCGGCCTTTTTGCTTACCCGGCCTTTTTGTTTGCCCGGCCTTTTTTGCCCAAAGACATGCATCAACCGCGCTGGCGGATCGCCGCCTGCGCGGCGGCCAGCCGTGCCGCCGGCACCCGGTAGGGCGAACAGGATACATAGTCCAGCCCGACCTCCTCGAAGAAGGCGATTGATGCCGGATCGCCGCCATGTTCGCCGCAGACGCCAAGCTTCAACCCGTCGCGTGTCGCGCGGCCCTTCTCCACGCCCATGCGCACCAGCGCGCCGACACCCTCGCGGTCGATCGAGACGAACGGGTCGGTTGGATAGATTTCCGCATCGGTATAGGCATGCATGAAGGCACCGGCATCGTCGCGGCTGATGCCAAGCGCGGTCTGCGTCAGATCATTGGTGCCGAAGGAAAAGAATTCCGCCTGGCTTGCCAGATCGTCGGCACAGACGGCGGCACGCGGCAGTTCAACCATCGTGCCGACAAGATAGTCGATCCTGATACCTGTCTCGGCCATCACCGCCTCGGCCTCGGAATCAATCACCGCCTTGCACAGCTCAAGCTCCTTCGCCGTCGCGGCCAGCGGGATCATCACCTCGGGAACCGGCGCCTCGGCGCCGCGGCCGGCTATGGCGGTGGCGGCCTCGAAGATGGCGCGGGCCTGCATCCGGCAGATTTCCGGATAGGTCACGGCAAGACGGCAGCCACGATGCCCCAGCATCGGGTTCGATTCGGACAGCTTCAGTGAACGTTGCCGCGCTGTTTCCGACGAGATTCCGGCAGCGGCGGCCACATCGGCAAGCTCTTCGGCGGAATGCGGCAGAAACTCGTGAAGTGGAGGGTCCAGAAGACGGATCGTCACCGGCAGCCCGGCCATGATGGTGAACAGCTCCTCGAAATCCTGGCGCTGCATCGGTAGCAATTTGGCAAGCGCCGTCTCGCGGCCCTCGCTGTCGACCGCCATGATCATCTCACGCATCGAAATGATCCGGTCGACATCAAAGAACATGTGCTCGGTACGGCACAGCCCGATCCCCTCGGCACCAAAACCGACCGCGGTGCGCGCATCTGCCGGCGTTTCGGCGTTCGTGCGAACAGCCATGCGGCGGATATCATCGGCCCATTCCATGATGGTCGAGAAAGCGCCCGACATTTCCGGCTGGATGGTATCGACACGGCCAAGAAACACCTCGCCCGTACCCCCGTCGATGGTGATCGTATCGCCTTCGGAAAGTTCATGGTCACGAACAAAAACCTTGTTGTTCACCTCGTCGAACCTGACCTCGCCGGCACCCGACACACAGGCCCGCCCCATGCCACGGGCGACAACGGCGGCGTGACTTGTCATGCCGCCCCGCGCTGTCAGGATGCCGGCGGCGGCATGCATGCCATGAATGTCCTCGGGGCTTGTCTCCAGCCTGACGAGAATCACCTGATGACCATTCGCGGCCATTTCCTCGGCCTTGTCGGCGGTCAGCACGATCTCGCCGGCGGCGGCACCCGGCGAGGCCGGAAGCCCCTGCGTGATCACTGTCTTCGGCGCGTCGGGATCAAGCGTCGGATGCAGAAGCTGATCGAGGGCAATCGGGTCAATCCGCAGCAACGCCTCGTCGCGGCTGATCAATCCCTCCTCGGCCATTTCAACCGCCATGCGGAGCGCCGCCGCGGCGGTCCGCTTGCCGCTTCGCGTCTGCAGCATGTAGAGCTTGCCCTTCTGGACAGTGAATTCGAGATCCTGCATGTCGGTGTAATGCGTCTCGAGCTGCGCGCGCACCCTGTCAAGCTGGCCGAACACATCCGGCATCGCTTCTTCCATCGACAACTCGTCACCGCCACCGGCGGCGCGGGCCGCCACCGTCAGAGGCAGCGGCGTGCGAATACCCGCCACGACATCCTCGCCCTGGGCGTTGATCAGATACTCGCCATAGAAGCTGTTCTCGCCGGTTGACGGATCACGGGTGAAGGCGACGCCGGTGGCGCAGTCATCACCCATATTGCCGAACACCATGGCCTGGACATTGACCGCCGTGCCCCAGCTTGCCGGAATGTTGTTGAGCCGACGATAGGTGGTGGCGCGGGCGTTCATCCAGCTGTTGAACACGGCGCCGATGGCGCCCCACAGCTGATCATGCGGGTCCTGCGGAAACGGCCGGCCGGCCTCCTCCTCGACAATCGTCTTGTAGGTGGCGACCAGCGATTCCAGGTCATCACCGGTCAGCCCGGTGTCATCAAAGACGCCGTGGCGAAGCTTCAATTCCTCGAGTTCATCCTCGAACAGCCCGTGATCGACCTCCATCACCACATCGGCATACATCTGGATGAAACGGCGATAGCTGTCATAGGCAAAGCGCCTGTCATCGGCGCGGCGCGCCAGACCTTCGACGGTGTCGTCATTCAACCCGAGATTGAGCACCGTATCCATCATCCCGGGCATCGAGGCGCGGGCACCCGAGCGCACCGAGACCAGAAGCGGGTTGTCCGGGTCGGCGAAACGGGCGCCGGTCTCCTCCTCGATCCGCGCCACCGCGTCAGCGACCTGGCCCCCAAGCGTTTCGGGATAGGTGCGGCCATTGTCGTAATAGCGGGTACACACCTCGGTCGAGATGGTGAAGCCCGGCGGCACCGGCAGGCCAATCCCGCTCATTTCCGCCAGGTTGGCGCCCTTGCCGCCAAGCAGATTGCGCATGCTGCTGTCGCCATCGCTGCCCCTGGCACCGAAGCTGTAGACCCACTGAACCGAACTGTCATTCATCGAGCGTTACCCCTCTAGTCTGGAGAAATCCGCGACCCGTTGCATGGCCTGCCTGACCATGGCCAGAAGACCGAGGCGATTCAGCCTGATCGCCGCGTCGTCATGATTCACCACGACGCTGTCAAAAAACCTGTCGATAGGCTGACGCAGGCCGCCAAGCGACTGCATGACGGCAAGAAGCCCGTCACGCCCCTGCATCTGCGTTCCGGGGTCCGGCAGCGCGGCAAGCGCCGCATGAAGCCCGGTTTCGGCATCCTCGACAAACAGGTGCGGGTCGGAAGCGGGGGGGAACACCTGTTTGGCCTTGCTTTCCTCGGCCTCGAGAATACTTGCCGCGCGACGCCAGCCGGCCACAAGGCCCGCCCCGTCGTCACCGGCAAGGAAAGTTGACAGTGCCGCCGCCCGGTCGGCAAGCCCCAGAATGTCGTCATGGCCCGGTCCGGTACCGTCACCCAGCGCCGCCGCGACAACGTCATGCGAAAGACCGGCATCACGCAGGCTGACCCGCAGCCTTTCCCGGATAAACGGCTCCAGATCGGGATCGGGCGCGGCAAAGCCGTGCGCGCTGGCGGCCTCGGTCAGGATTGGCAGAAGCGGCATTCTGATTCGTGTTTCCAGAATGATCCTGATGATGCCGAGCGCCGCGCGGCGCAGCGCGAACGGATCCTTCGAGCCGGTCGGCTTGGCATCGACGCCAAAGAATCCGACAAGGCTGTCGATCTTGTCAGCAAGCGAGACAACGCATCCCTCGGCGCTGACCGGCAGGTCATCAGACGGTCCCTGCGGGCGGTAATGTGACGCGATGGCGGTGGCGACGGCCTCTGCCTCGCCATCATGACGGGCGTAATAGCCACCCATGACCCCCTGCAGTTCGGGAAATTCGCCGACCATGCCGGTGACAAGATCGGCCTTGGCAAGACGCGCCGCCCGCACGGCCATGTCAGCATCGCACCCGTCCACCGACGGTGCCATCGCAGCGGCAAGGTTTTCGAGGCGCGCCACCTTGTCGGCGACACTGCCAAGACCCTCATAGAAGGCGATGTCGGCAAGCTGTGGCAACTGCGCGTCAAGCGTTGCCCGCCGATCCTCGTTCCAGAAGAATTCGGCGTCGGCAAGGCGGGCCCGCAACACCCGCTGATTGCCGGCCAGAATGACCGCGTCGCGTTCGGTGTCCGACAGCCTGTTGCTGATGACCACGAAGCCCGGCTTCAACGCACCATCGGCGCTGCCGGTTGTCAGATATTTCTGATGCGTGCGGATCGACGCCTCAAGCACCTCGTCCGGCAGGTCCATGAAGCGCTCCTCGATGGCACCGAACAGAGGTGTCGGCCATTCGACAAGGCCGCAGATCTCATCGATCAGACCTTCATTGGGGCGCAGTGACGAGCCGGCATCCGCCGCCAGAGCGGCGGCGCCATCGACAATGGCCTGCCGGCGTTCGGCGCGGTCGACCATGACGTGACCGGCACGAAGGCGCGCGACATAGTCTGCGGCGGCGCCAATGCCGGCAAGGTCGATATCCTGATGGCTCTCGAAATAATGACCGCGGCTTGCCGCGGTGAAAGGCAGACTGACCCCGCCAAGGTCGAGCTCGCCGGCAAGCGGCGCGCCATCAAACAGCAGATTGACGCGGTGAAGCGGGCGCACCCAGCGGAACCGCGTGCCGCCCCAGCGCTGGCTCTTCGGCCAGGGGAATTCGGTTAGCACGCCGCTCAGCATGTCAGGGAGCAGGGCGGCGGCATCAACCCCCTGTTTCTCGATCCTGGCGAACAGGAAAGTGCCCTTCGGCGTGTCCTGCTGGACAAGCTTGTCACGTGTCAGGCCGGTTGATTTCAGGAACCCTTCGATGGCCTTTTCCGGGGCGTCGGCGCGGGGGCCACGGCGTTCCTCGCTAATATCGGGCTGACGCTCCGCCACATCCTCGACATAGAGCGCCAGATGACGCGGCGCGACAAAGCCGTGCGCGGTACCATGCGCAAGACCGGCATCATCAAGCCGCGCCAGAATCATACGTTCCAGATCGGCAATCGCACGCGGTTGCATGCGGGCCGGAATTTCCTCGCAGATGGTCTCGATCAGCAGGTCAGCCATTTCCGCCTCCCGCCGCGTCGGCCGGCCCGCCCTGCCCGATCCAGGCCTCGCAGCAGCCGCGCGCCAGCGCACGTACACGGCCGATATAGCCGGCGCGCTCGGTCACTGAAATCACCCCGCGAGCATCCAGAAGATTGAACAGATGGCTTGCCTTCATGCACTGGTCATAGGCCGGAAGCGCCAGCGGCGGTGTCGCCGCCAGCAGCCTGTTGCATTCATCCTCGGCGTCGCGGAAATGCCGCAACAGCATATCGGTTTCGGCATGATTGAAGTTCCAGTCCGAGAATTCCACCTCGGCGCGGTGGAAGATATCGCCATAGCGTTTGCCGCCCTGTTCGGCCGGCACCCCATCCCAGTCGAGATCATAGACATTCTCGACACCCTGGATGAACATCGCCAGCCGTTCCAGACCATAGGTCAGTTCAAGCGGCACCGGATCGCATTCCAGACCGCCAACCTGCTGGAAATAGGTGAATTGCGAGACTTCCATGCCATCGCACCAGACCTCCCAGCCAAGTCCCCAGGCGCCGAGCGTCGGCGATTCCCAGTCATCCTCGACAAAGCGGATGTCATGCGCGGCCGGATCAAGGCCGATAGCGGCCAGGCTGCCGATATAGAGCGCTTGCGAATCCGGCGGTGACGGCTTGAAGATTGTCTGGAACTGATAATAATGCTGCAACCGGTTCGGGTTCTCGCCGAAACGTCCGTCGGTCGGGCGCCGCGAGGGCTGCACATAGGCCGCGCGCCAATGGTAATCCGGGCCAAGCGAACGCAGCGTCGTCGCCGGGTGAAAGGTACCGGCGCCGACCTCCATATCATAGGGCTGCAGGATCACTGCGCCCTTTTCGGCCCAGTATGCCTGAAGCTTTAGAATGATGGACTGAAAGTCCAACCCGGGCTGGGTCGTAAAGGTTTTGGCCATCCGCCGATTTTCCGATGAACAGATGCCCGCAAACTAGCCGCAAACCGGGCCGGAATGCAATATGTTGAATTCGCGCAGGCGACAAGATATCAGGACAGATAGGGACAGCTCTCGCGCTCGCACGGCTCACCGGCCACCCAGGCGCGGCAGACCGCGCATTCCTCAAGGTCGAGCGCCCCGTTGCCGGTACGATCATCGGAGGTGTCAGGCGGGGTGCCTTTCGAGCTGCCACCGCGACGTTCCAGCAGGCGGAACCCCATCCAGACAGCCCACAGCACCGCGGCCAGGGCGAGAAGCTTGGGAAGTGAGGGTATCATTGTCAGCGATCTCCGGTTATCGGGCCATCGGGGCGGCGGCTCACAGACCGTATCGCGAGAGATACGCGCGCTCAACCGCCAGTTCGACAGCATCCTCGACGGCCTGCGCCGCCGCCGCGCCGCCGATGGCGTGGCCAAACGCGCCCGGACTGAACGCGCCCGGACTAAACGCGCCCGGACTAAACGCGCCCGGCAGGCCGCCAACACCGCCGAACAGGCGTTTTTTCGGCTGGACGGTGATCAGGTCAACCGTCTCGCCAAACCTCTCCGTCACAAAACGTCGGCATTCACCGATGCCATCGATCAGGCCAAGCTCCACCGCCTGCTGGCCGGTCCAGAAGGCACCGCTGAACAGATCGTCATGGTCGCCTGTCAGCTTGGCGCCACGCCGCTCGATGATGTGGTCGATGAATTGCCGGTGGATTTCCTGCTGGAGGGATTTCAGCCGTTCGACATCGCGTTCGGATTCCGGCTGGAACGGGTCGAGGATCATCTTGTTGTCGCCAGCCGTATAGACCCGCCGGTCGACGCCGATGCGCTCGATCGCGCGGTCAAATCCGAACCCCGCCGAGACAACACCGATGGAACCGACGATGGAGGCCGGGTTGGCGTAGATTTCATCGGCGCTGGCGGCAAGCCAGTAACCGCCGCTGGCCGCGACATCCTCGCAGAAGGCGAGAACCGGCACATTGGCCTTACGGGCGAGATCGCGAATGCGATGCCCGATCAACGAGGACTGCACGGGCGAGCCACCAGGGGAATTGATGATCAGCGCCACCGCCCTGGCATTCCTGATCGAGAACGCCTTTTTCAGCTGCGGTTCCACCGCCTCGAGCGAAATGCCGCGCCTGAATCCGCCACCGCTGGCGATCACGCCGGAGAGGCGCACCACAGGAACGACCGGGCGCCGACGACGCCAGAAAAACAGCCGCGACAACACCGGTCAGGCCTCGCTGCCGCCGGCACCGCCGCGGCGGCGCGTTCCGGATAGCGGGCGCGCCGGGTGAATGACCGACAATGGAGTGCCGCCCATCACCTGTTCGGCGGCGTCGGTGAATCCGCCATCGTCGCGGTGCAGGACCAGCCCCGGAAGAACCGCGCCCGGGCCGACAACATCACGGCGGACCTGCACGATGACCCGGCCGGCCGGGCTGGAATGGCGCGGCCAGAGAGGAAACAGCACCGCCTCGCCGGCACCGTTGGCATCAAACAGGCTGATCAGTTCGGGCACCCGGTCGGCGCGGCAGATGAAGGTGATTTTGGCCCTCGGTTTGGCCGCCCAGACAGCCGCCTTCACCCAGTCAACCATTTCGGTGTTGTCGCCCATATGTGCCATTGCGCGGGATTCGTTCTGTGGCTTCGTGCCATGCGAATTGTGGTAGGGCGGGTTGCTGACGACATGGTCGAAACTGCCGGCAAGCACCGGCGGCAGCTCGCGGATATCGGTGGTCAGGACACGCACCCGGTTGGCGACCCCGTTGGTGATGGCATTTCCCTCGGCGATTGCGGCAAGATCGGCCTGTTTTTCAACCGCCGTCACCTGAACCTCGCGCAGCCGGTGCACCAGGCACAGACAGACCCCGCCGACACCGGCCCCGAGATCGAGGATTCGCCCGCTGTCGGTGGCCACCGAGGCGGCAAGCAGCACGGCATCGGTGCCAACACGGTAGCCATCCGCGGGCTGCGTGATCTTGACCGCCTCGTTCAGCAGATGATCATGCGTGACCTGCATCATCTGCATCTCGCCATCGGCGGCACCACTTTTGACCTCTTTGGTCATGATCGAACCCGGCCTTCGCAACCTTCAGTCATCTGCAACCTTCAGTCATCATAATATTCCTCTGCATCACGCAGAACTGTTTCCGCCGCCAGCCTTTGGCCCGGCGACACCGCAAGCCGCCTGGGAAACGCCCCGATCCCGGCCTCCAGCGCCGAGATATTGCCATCGAACACCTCGGTGCGGATTCCCGACTCCGCCAGAAGCGCCTGCAGGAAGGACAGTCGCACGGCGTTGGTTGTCCGAACCAGCGTCTCCATGCCACAGATATGCGCCAAAAGCCCGCATTAGCCAAGACCTGTCGCAAAAAAACCGTCCTGCGGGCCTTCCTGCGGCGAATCGCCTGAGCGTCGTGGCGGGGGGCTGTTTTCGCTTGCCGCCGGGAATGCCGGGAGGATACTACAAGCGCGAACGAAATTTGGATTATCGCCAGTCATGAAGCCGTCCCCCGCCACGCCTGTGCACGACGACACACCGTCGCTGGCGCCGCTCGTCTCGATGCTGGCGGCCGACATGGACCGGGTCAACGCTACGATCCTGGCGCGTATGGACAGCAATATCCCCCTGATCCCACAGCTTGCCGGACATCTCATCGCCGCCGGCGGCAAGCGCATGCGCCCGATGATGACGGTGGCCGGCGCGATAATGGGAAGCGGTGATGCCGCCACCCGCGAGCCGGCGATCAAGCTGGCGACGGCGGTGGAATTCATCCATTCGGCGACGCTGCTTCATGATGATGTCATCGATGAATCGGAACTGCGACGCGGCCGCGATACCGCCAACGCGCTGTGGGGAAATGACGCCTCGGTTCTGGTCGGGGATTTCCTGTTCGCCCGCGCGTTCGAGCTGATGGTCGAGGCCGGTGATCTGGGCGTTCTAGGCAGGCTGGCATCGGCGGCGGCGCGGATCACCGAGGGCGAGATCAGACAGATGGCCATTACCGGCCAGCCGGATACGTCGCTGCAGGATTACTATGATGTGATCGAGGGCAAGACGGCGGTGCTGTTTTCCGCCGCCGCGGCGGCCGGGATCGAGATCACCGGCGGCGACACGGCGCGGGTTGAGGCGATGCGGGTCTATGGGATGAAGCTCGGCATGGCGTTCCAGATCATGGATGACGCGCTGGACTACACCGCCTCGGCGGATGATATGGGCAAGAATGCCGGCGATGATTTCGCCGATCAGAAGATCACCCTGCCGACAATCCTGGCCTGGCAGGATGCCGGCGCGGATGAACGGTCCTTCTGGCAGCGCACGCTTGGCGAGGCCGATTTCGCCGATGGCGATCTTGCCACCGCGCAGGCCTGTCTTGCCCGGCATGACGCGGTGGGCCGCGCCATAAGCGTCGCGCGTGACTTCGCCGACGAGGCCGCCGCCGCGCTGGCCCCGTTCATGGATGATTCCGGCACCGCGCCACTTGCCACAGCGCTGGCCGACGCGGCGCGTTTCGCCGCCGCCCGCAGCAGCTAGAACAAAATTACCCGGAAGTGGCCCGCAGCATCGTCGCGATCTCGATGGCGCGGCCGGTCTGGGCGGCCCATCGGCTGTCCATCGCCTCGGCGGCGGCTTCGTCCCAGTCACCGCGGCGCACCGCGGCGCGAAGCCGCGTGAATCCGACAAGGCTCGTGCCCACAGCATTTGTCGCTGGCGTGATGGCAACTCCCATAGCAGCATCGCCAGCCTGTCAAGATCATCAATTGCGCCGGGTGACGGCCGCGCCCTCGAAATGCTTTGCGTCGCCTCTACCGCAAATCGGCTCTCGCGAAGCATCTCCGGCCAGGCGCTGCGAGTGCCGGCTGGGCGGGCATCGACGCCGCGCGGCAGCCGGCCCAGCGTATCAACGGCTCGCACAAGACGCGCCGCCATGACCCGCATGCTGGCCCTTTCACCGCCTTCGGCGCCGCTGCCATTGACCATAACCTTGCGATGTGAATATGTCCGCGATGAGCTCATCGGCTTAACCTCTTCTATTACCAAACAGGAGGAATTTTCCTATCATGCATTATCGGATGAACGCCATGACCCGAAAGGATCAGGTGGCGTCACCTCGCAGGATCGTGAAGGCTACAGCGCGGACAGACCACCAATGACAATAGACGCCCCCTCATCACACGGGCCCTCATCGCCCGGGTCCTCATCGGCGCCGGCTGACGGCAACGAGCTGGACCTGGCACGGCGGGCTGTACGGCGCGCCTTTGACGCCGCCGAGCTGACATTGAAGGAGGCATCACGGGCATTGGTGCGAAATGATGCCTATCTGCAGCAATTCCTCTATCGCCGGTCGCCGCGCCGCCTAACCGAACAATTGCGGCTGCGGCTTGCCGCGCTGACCTCCACCGACCAGTCGCGATTTCTCGATCCGGATCAGAAGGCATTGCCGCCGGCGCGCCATGACCGGCTCATCTGCGTGCCGCTGCATGCGGTTCATGCCGCCGGCGGCGATGGCAGCTTTGCCGCCGGGGATTTTGCCGCAGAGGGCGATGAGGCGCAGGCTGGCCTGTCCTTTCCACCCGATCTTCTGCGCCGCATTACGGCAGCGCCCGATGGCGGGCTGAAATTGCTGTATGTCAGCGGTGATTCGATGTCGCCGACGCTCGAGGATGGTGATCTTGTGATGGTCGATACCGGTCGCCGGATGCCCTCGCCCCCCGGCATCTTCATCCTTGATGACGGTGTGGGACTTGTCGCCAAGCGGGTGGATGCTATACCCAACACAACGCCGCCGCAACTCCGGCTGTCCTCGGACAACCCGGCCTACAGCAACTACCAGCGCCGGATCGACGAGGTCCACATCGTCGGGCGCATCGTCTGGTTCGGCCGCAACATCTGAGGGGGGTTTCATGAAGCGCCGCTATTCCGACAGAAAGCGTGACCGTGCCGGGCGGCTGCCGCGTAACGCACCGCCGGTGGAACTCCACATCACACATGTTGGCGGGCGGGGTGACGGTGTTGGCACCGCGTCCTGGCGACACAATCATGTGACTGCCAACCATACGGTTTTCGTGCCGGCATCGCTTCCGGGGGAGCGCGTTGTCGCGCAGCCGGTCAGCGTCAGCGGTCAGGGGTTGAAAACCGTGCTGACCGAAATCCTGTCCCCGTCACCACAGCGCCGCGAGCCGGACTGCGCTGTGTTTCCGGCCTGCGGCGGCTGCAGCCTGCAACATTGGCAGGATAACGCCGTGACCGCGTGGAAGCAGGATCTGGTCGCCGGTTTCCTGACCCGCGCCGGCGTGGAGATTGACAGGTTCGACCCGCCCCATATCTCACCGCGCGGCAGTCGGCGTCGTGCCGGTTTTCATCTGAAGCGACTTACCGACGGCGTTGCCGCCGGATTTCTGGAGCGGGGATCAAACCGCATCATCGCGCCACAGGATTGCAGCGTTCTGAGTCCCGAGCTGATCGCCTTGCTTGGCCGACTTGCCGACCTCACTGCACGGCATTTCCCCCCCGGTGTAGCCATCGACGCGCAGGCCAACGGCCTTGATAACGGCATCTGCCTTCTTCTTGGCGGGCCGTCAGGCTGGCATGACGGGCTTCGTGAACAGCTTGCCAGCTGGGCGGTCGATGCCGGGATTGCCCGCCTTTCGGTCAGTGACAGCACTGCCGCGCCACTGACATTGCTGGCCCCGGCACCGCCGATCCTACGGCTTGGCGATTTCGCCGTCACACCGCCACCAGGCGCCTTTCTGCAGGCAACAAAGGATGCCGAGACAGCGCTTCAGCAGGCGGTTGCCACCATCATCGGTGATGCGGCACGGGTTCTTGATCTCTTTGCCGGCTGCGGGACGCTCGGCTTGCCGCTGTTGCCGGACCTGTCACGGCTGGCGGCCGCGGAATCGGACACGCCGGCACTTGCTGCGCTGAGAGGGGCGGTGGATGCGGCCGGCCGCGGCGCGCAGCTGACCTGTATCGAGGCGGATCTGATGGACGCGCCCCTGATGGACAGCGATCTCGACGGTTTCGACGCAGTGATCATCGACCCGCCACGCGCCGGGGCGGCAGCGCAGTGCGCCAGGCTGGCAGCAAGCCGGGTGCCGGTCATTGCCATGGTGTCCTGCAATCCGGCCACCTTTGCCCGCGATGCGGCGACGCTGGTCGCCGGTGGCTACACCATTGGACGCCCGCGGATCATCGACCAGTTCCGCTTTGCCGGCCATGTCGAGATTGTCGCCGGATTTTCTCGTCATGGCGATGGTATGGCGGCATGAGGAAGCGGTCCGTCAGCATCCGCGGGCATCGCACCAGCCTGTCGCTTGAAGACGCGTTCTGGGATGAATTGTCGGATAGCGCGCGGTCCCGTGGCATATCCGTCGCCGCCCTGATCACCGAGATCGACCGGACCCGGACAGGCGGCCTGTCCTCGGCCGTGCGGCTGTTCATTCTGGAAGATCTGAAACAAAAGGCCGCCGCTTGCAGGACAGAGGAAGCCAAATTAGATTGATAGCGTCGCGGTAAAGATTGAACAGTGCCGCTGTCGGAGACCATCCCATGCAAATCGCCATTCTGGAAACCGGTCGCATCAATGCCGAGATCGCCGATCGCTTCCCCCGCTATCCCGACATGTTCCGGCAGCTTTTCGAACGCACCTCAGCAACCGATTTGCGCTTTGTCGAAGTAGCGGTGATCAATGGCGAAATGCCGGCTTCGGTTGATGAGCATGACGGTTATCTTGTCACCGGTTCGGCGGCCGGTGTCTATGATTCCCTGCCATGGATTCCGCCGCTGATGGATTTCATTCGCGCCGCGCATGCCGCCGACAAGCCGCTTGTCGGCATTTGTTTCGGCCACCAGATAATTGCCCACGCGCTTGGTGGACATGCCAAGAAATGGCATGGCGGCTGGGGGCTCGGCGTCTATGATGTCGCGCTTCACGATACGCCGGCCTGGATGCCGCCGCGTGACCGGGTGAAGCTGATCCATATCCATCAGGATCAGGTGGTGCGCCTGCCCGAGAATGCCACGCATCTCGGATCGACAGACTTCTGCGCCAACGCCGCCTTCTATATCGGCGACAATGTGTTCTGCATGCAGGGCCACCCTGAATTCGAGCGCAACTATACGGCGGCGCTGATGGCGGCACGAACCGAAACAATGGGCACCGATAATGTCGCCGCCGCGACACAAACACTTGAAACGGGCCATGAGGGCGTGACCATCGCCAACTGGATCGTCAACTTCTTCACCCAGCATGCCGCCTCGCGTGCGGCGGCGGCCTGACGACGTGACCGACCGGTGATGCCGGCACGCTGCAGCACCGGCAAGGCCCGCCCTGCCGGGTCAGGAATAAGCCCATGACATTGGTAATCGGCCTTGATACCGGTGGCACCTTCACCGATGCCGCGCTTCTTAACACCGCGACAGGTGCTGTCATTAGCACCGGCAAATCGCTGACCACGCGCGAAGATCTGTCGATCGGCGTCGGCGGGGCCATTGACCGGGTGCTTGACGCGTTTGACGGAGATGTCGGCGATATCGGCCTTGTCTCGCTGTCGACCACACTGGCGACAAACGCCGTCGTCGAGGGGGTTGGCGGCCGGGTCTGCCTGATCATGATCGGGTTTGATGAATCGGCGCTTGGACGGGCTGATCTGGCGCGCGCGCTCGGCCAGGACCCGGTCTTCTTCATCGCCGGTGGCCACAATGCCGACGGCTCACCGCAGGCCCGCCTTGACGAATCCGCCATCAGGGCGGCGGTCAGCGACACCGTTGGCGACATTTCTGCCTTTGCCGTGGCCAGCCATTTCGCCACCCGCAATCCGGACCATGAAACAGGCGCGCGCGACCTTCTGCGTGAGCTTGGCGACGCGCCGGTCACCTGTAGCCATGAGCTGTCTTCCTCGCTTGGTGGCCCACGTCGGGCGCTGACAGCGGTATTGAACGCCAGGCTGATCAATCTTCTCGACCGGCTTGTCGCCGCCACCGAGTCGATCATGGCCGAACGCGCCCTGACATGCCCGTTGATGGTGGTCAAGGGCGACGGCTCGCTGTTGCAGGCCGACTATGCACGTTCGCGGCCGGTTGAAACGGTGCTGTCAGGGCCTGCCGCCAGCCTTGCGGGCGCGGCCTTTCTTGCCGGCACGAAAACAGCGCTTGTCGCCGATATCGGAGGCACCACAACGGATATCGCGCTGTTGCAGAATGGCGCACCGCGGCTGAAAGCTGACGGCGCGCTTGTCGGCGGCTGGCAGACGATGGTCGAGGCAGCCGATATCCGTACCTGTGGCCTTGGCGGTGACAGCGAGGTTCGACCGGTCAGCCGTGGCACCTCCGGCGGTTTGACTCTGGGGCCGCGGCGCGCCGTACCACTGTCGCTTCTTGCCACCAGGTGGCCGGATGTGAAGGACCGTCTTTCCGCGCAGCTCGAGGTCGCCGTGCCGATGGCCACTGACGGGCGGTTCGTCATCCCCCTGATGCCATACGGCGTTCCCGCGTGGCTGACCCGCTCCGAGGCGCGCCTTGCGGAAAAGGTGCTTGAAACCGGGCCGGTCAGCATCGCCGACATCGCTGGCACGCAGTTGGCCCTTGGCGCGGTCGACAGGCTGATCGCGCGCGGTCTGCTGACACTTGCCGCCTTCACACCGACCGATGCGCTGCATGTCACCGGCGATTTCACCAGATTCGATC
>JAAZUU010000069.1 GCA_018624035.1 Rhodobiaceae bacterium
ACGATATCTCGCCTTCCAGGATTTTCTGGCTGATGCGAGAAATGGGAACCTGTTCGGGAATCAGTCCCGCATCAGCCAGAAAATCCTGGAAGGCGAGATATCGTCCGGCATCAAAGGCGGCGGGGCGAAGGGCGAACCGCGGCAGTGTATCCAGCCAGGCGCGCCTGTTCAGTTCATTCTGTAGTTCCTTCGAGGTGCCAGCGAAGATTTCCCAGCTCTTTTCCGGGTTGTTGATGATGTATTGCGTGGCAATTTCCGTAGCGCGAAGGAAACGCGCCAACATATCCCTGTCCATCCGGTCCGGATTGGCGACATAGATCAGCTCGTCATATGCCGGAACCCCCTCCTCCTCAATGTAGATGCAGCGCCCGGGAACATTTTCGATGTCCATCTGGTTGAGTTCAAAATTCCGGAATGCACCAATCACCGCGTCGACCTGCTTTGACATCAAGGCTGGAGACAGTGAAAAATTCACATTGATCAGTTCAACCTCGTCAAGCGAGACGCCGTGACGTGACAGAATTGTCGTAAGCAACGCTTCCTCGACACCTGCAACGGAAAATCCGATCTTCTTTCCTTTCAGGTCTGCAGGAGACTTGATCGGCCCGTTTTCAAGGACAAGGAGACAGTTCAGCGGGGTTGCGACCAGGGTCCCGACACGAAGCAGGGGCAGCCCTTCGGCAATCTGAAGATGCAGCTGCGGTTGATAGCTGATAGCCAGTTCCGCTTGCCCGGCCGCGACCAGCTTTGGCGGCGCGGACGGATCTGCCGGCGCGACGATCTCAACCTCAAGGCCAAAATCACTGAAATAGCCGTTCTCCTCGGCGATGATCAGTGGGCCGTGATCGGGATTTACAAACCAGTCAAGCAATACGGTCATTCTGTCGCTGGCGCCCGCCGGCCCACAGACCGCCGCCAGAAGAAGCGCCCAAGCTGAAAGAAAATAGATACGCATGGAATGTCCTTTCATCAGTATCTTGAATAGTGTCACCCGTTGTCCCCGTTCCAGATCGCGTGAAAATGGTGCGTCGGGCCATGTCCGGATCCCACCTCCAGCCGATCTGCGTGTCTGATGGCTTCGGTGATAAAGGATTTCGCCGCCTGCGCGGCGTCGATCATGCTCATTCCACGGGCCAGAAGGGCCGCAAGCGCTGATGACAGGCTACAGCCGGTGCCGTGGGTGTTCATACTGTCGATCCGGTCCGCCTCGAACCAAACCTCGTCGGCCTCGGTAATCAGAAGATCGGGGCTGTGTTCGCCTTCGAAATGCCCGCCCTTCATCAACACGGCGCCAGGACCGCATGACAGGAGTTCCCGTGCCTGTGACGCCATCTCGGCACGCGTTTCAGCGGCAGGCAGTCCCAGCAACACACCGGCTTCGGGAAGGTTTGGCGTCACCACGCTGGCCAGCGGCAGAAGATCACGACGGACGGCCTCAACCGCATCGGGATCAAGAAGCGGCGCACCACCCTTCGCCACCATCACCGGATCGAGAACAATATGACGACAATGTCGATCGACAAGCGAATCTCTGACTGCCGTGGCGATATCGGCGTTCGCAACCATGCCAATTTTGACAGCGTCAACTCGTATGTCGTCGAAAATGGCATTGATCTGCGCCTTGATAAAATCAACCGGCGGCAAGTGGATGTCGGTGACGCCGCGGGTATTCTGCGCCGTCAATGCCGTTAGAACCGCCATGCCAAAGACATGATTGGCCGAAAACGACTTCAGGTCAGCCTGGATGCCAGCACCGCCGGAAGGGTCAGACCCGGCGATAGACAGAGCATTGGCTATGGATGCATGCGTCATGACAACTCTCCCCGGTCAGCCATCCTTCGATATCCGCCCTCGCCCATGCATTGAAGACAGTATGTCAGCCGTTTTATCCGATAACAGACGTGCAGCCCTTTCAACGTCAGGCTGGCCGCAGATAGCGGACACCACTGCCACGCCGTCGGCTCCATATTCATAAAGTGAACTTAAATGCTCAATCTTGATACCGCCGATAGGAACCTTCGGGATCCTGGTTACAGCAGCCATGTCTCGCAGACCTTGCAAACCGACGGCTCCGGAATGGCTGGTCTTTGTCGGCGTCGCGAAAACCGGGCTGACGCCAATATAATCGACCACCTCCGGGTCAGCCGCCCGCGCATCGGCAACCGACTCGCAGGACAGGCCGATCATCATTCTCGGACCTACCATCTGGCGCACATCTTCCGCTTTCATGTCGCTCTGTCCAACATGAACACCATCCGCACCAATGGCGACCGCCGCCTCGACATCGTCATTGATGATCAGGGGCACGCCAGTGCCGGCAAGAACCTCGCGGAGCGCCTTGCCGGTTGCAACAAGTGACGATGTTTTTGCCATCTTGTCGCGAAGCTGAACAATCGTCACCCCGCCCCGAACGGCGTCACGCACCGTTTCCACCACCCCATGTCCGGCACAGAGGTCGGGGTCGGTGACGAGATACAGGCGGAGTGCATTGACTCCATTGCCGCCTTCAGCGTTCATGCTCGCCATTACGCGTCCCATGACACCCATGGTGATTCAGCGAACTCCTCAGGCGTTATGGTGTGAAGCTGATCGATGAAATGCTGCGAGAAACTTGCCGGTCCGCCTGCTGTCTGTGCAGCCCTTTGACCCGCCTCTGCAAACAGGCTCAATGCCGACACGGCCGCATCCATGGGATTGGTTACAGCCGCAAAGGCACCGGTCAGGCATGTCAGCGAACAGCCCATCGCGGTAATCAACGGCATCATCGGTGAACCGCCGCCAACTCTTGCGCACCGATTGCCGTCGGTGACGAAATCAACATCACTGGTTATCACGACAACACAGCCGAATTGCTGCGCCAGGTGAATTCCCGTTGCTTCTGCAGCGGCGACGGGATCCTTGGCATCGACTCCCTTTGCCTCCGACTGACCACCACCAAGAGCAAGAATTTCCGACGCGTTGCCGCGCAATATCGTCGGCCGCATTTCCAGAAGTTCCCGCGCCGCGGCGCTGCGATAGGGCGTTGCGAAATGCGCCACCGGGTCCAGCACCCACGGCACCCCCGCTTCGGAAGCGGCGGATATGCCACGTCGCATCCCTTCCAGCCAGGGTGGCGAGATGGTGCCGATATTCACTGTGAGGGCGCCAACAATCCCTGCGAAGTCACCGGTTTCCTCCGGTGTATGGATCATCGCGGGCGATGCTCCTGCCGCCAGAAGCGTGTTCGCGGCGATATTCATCGCAACATAGTTGGTGATGCAATGCACCAGCGGGTTCGTAGCGCGCAAATTTTCAAGATCATTGGTCAAGATGAAGTCTCTCCACACTGGAAGAGGCCTTCATGAACACAGCATATTTACTGGTTGCCAAGACTTCCTCCGCCAGCATTATCTGGGTCAGGTAGTAAGGGTATTTCTCAGCCTCTTTCAGGCACCCCTGTCATTCCGCTAGGATCATCATTGGCCATTCAAAGTCAAGCTGATAATGCCCAATGGGATGACAGGAACGAAAGTCTGTTTGCTGCCTTGTTATCTGGTCGGCCCATCAAAATCTGCGGCGGAAACTGGCGTTCAGCGTTGCCTCCACGGGGCATCACATTCGTGTGATTAGTAATTTGCGATTATTTAATAAAGGTGGAGCTAAATTGTTACCTGACAGCGGCGCCGGGCAATCCTCCACCCGGTGCCGCGGTCACCAAAGGCAGATGTAACAAGGAGTTTCCCATGGCCGAAATAGCTGTTTCCTTCTTCAGCAAACCGAATGCGGATAGCCGCACGCGGCGCGTTTCCTTCCCTTTCGCGGCGCAAGGTCAGCTTCATCATGACATTCGTTCGGCAATGCAGGGTCGCGAGTTCTTCGCCTGTTACATGGCGCCCGAAGGCGGTGTCGTTGCGCTCGACCGCCAGGGCGTCACTGTCAACATCTGACTGTTCTTCTCCCGGCAGTCGGGTGTCACCCCCTGGCCAGATATGGTCGGGGGGTGTTTTCATATTTCAAAAAGGGTGCTCTTGGTAAGGGCTTGATGAAAAAAGCCGGCATAATCACAAGGATTACACCGGCTTTGAATGGTGAGCGCGACAGGATTCGAACCTGTGACCCAGTGATTAAAAGTCACTTGCTCTACCAACTGAGCTACGCGCCCGTCTTGCCGTAGCAACACGGTCACAAGACGCCGGGTCACCCCAAAACGTCAGCCCCTCGTATAAGGATTAGGTGATTCTGTGTCCACCCTTTTTTTCGTTGTCTGGCGCGCGGTTGCGGTCCGCCCTGCCGCACGCCCGAACCCGGCCGGTCAACACCCTGCCTGCGCCTGAACCTATCCCTTGCAATCAATCCTGCTCAAGACGGAAACATTTCACACTCACCCGCCTTTGCAACGGGTTGGAAAAGATTTTATCCCGTCCATCTGCCACAAAACCAAGCGAACGGATCAACCTTTGCGAGCGCAAATTGTCATGATTGGCGCTGGCTACAAATCCGGTTCGCGGCGCGCGGTCCAGAATCTCGTCAATCACCGCCCTCACTGCACCGGGCATGATCCCCTTCCCCCATGCGTTTCGGGACAACCAGAAGCCGAATTCGCGAAGGCCGGGCCGACGGCTCGCCGGCACAAGTGACAGGCCGCCGACAAGCCGGTCATCGACGCAGACAGCCAGGGCCAGAACCGCTCCGGCATCCGCCACCGCCAACGCGCATTCCCCATGTTCAGGCCGCGCGAGATAGGCATTGGCATGATCAACTCTGTATGGATACGGCACGCTGGCAAGCCAGCGCGCAACCTCCCAGTCATTGATGCCGGCGACAATGTTATCCCGGTCAGAAACACGGAATGGCCGCAGGGAGATTTCTTTCGTGATCTGAAGTTTCATCACTTTTCATATCTCGAATAGGCTTGGACCTGTTTCGGGACTATATGATAGATTTTATGAATAAAAGCTTAAGCGCTCGATCGCAGGGGCTCCGGGATCTCCCTTTCGACAGACCGGAACAGCCACCGGTCTCGGTTGAACGCAACCACCGCTTTGGACGGCCACCATTTACAGACATAAGGATACTTCAGGATGATAGCGATAATCACAGGCATTCTCGGTTCGGTTCTGGTAGTCGTAGGCGCGGTGATGACCGTCTCACCACCAGAGGTCCTCATCGATGCGCCGGCCGTCATTCTGGTGGTCGCTATGGCACTGTTCTCGACCTTGGGCGCAAGCGCCAAACTGCCGCGGGCATCCCTGATCCGGCATTTCGGCCAGTCAGCAGTGCGGGCCGGCTGGATCGGCTTTCTCGTCGGTATCATCCTGATTTTCTCGATGGCCGACCCATCGGCCCCGGACCTCATCGAATATCTTCTTCGCGCCAGCGCTGTGGCAACGCTGACATTGCTCTATGGCTATGGTCTCGACTATCTGGCACGGATTATGTCGCCACGCGCCTGATGGCGGGCCGACCTTGCTTTTATCAGGCGGATCCGTGCCCGAGCCCACCTGATTTCTGGCGCTGTTCAAGCGCGGTCAGCACAGCGGTCACGGAGGATACGGTGTAAGGCACGAAGCAGGTTGCGATCATCTTGATCCAGCAGGCCGAGGTCAGCGTACCGGAAAAGATAAGGTCTCCATGGTTGATAAAGGCCAGAATTGTGCCAACAATGAGGGCGACGATCGCTGAACGCTTGACAACTTTACGGTTGAAGAAGACAGCAGCCGCAAATTTGAGATCGAACATGACTTGAACCCGGAGACGCAATGTTTACGAAGATCTTTATCAGGACGTTCCCGTCCGCAGAGGAATGTGAACTATTTGAGTCTATCTTACAAACGAAATGGCCTGACCTTCTGAAAGACACCCAGGGCATAACCTTTCAGGCATTCCGCAACGCGCAGGCGCCGCATATCTCGACTGTTGTCTGGGAATTCCCGGATGAGGCCACGCAGCGCAAGATCGAACAACTCATCGAGGAAAACATCGTCCGCTTCACCAAGACGCTGTCGCCGAAGACGCTGACCTTCTCGGGCAAGCGGATGATGTATCTGAAAACCTGAGTGTCAGGTCACTTCCCGGCGCTGGACAACTCTTTCATCCGGCGGACGACACTGGCCGGAACAAAGCTTGAGATATCGCCACCATAGCGGCTCACCTCCTTCACAAATCGTGATGCCACGAAATGCTGATGTTCGGCCGCCATTAGAAAAACCGTCTCAAGGTCGCCGTGCAACCTCTTGTTTATACTTGCCATTTGAAATTCAATTTCAAAGTCTGACACGGCGCGCAATCCCCTGACAATAATCGTCGCGCCTTGATCATGCGCGAAATCCGTCAGCAGATTCGCAAAATTCAGAACGCGGATCGGTGCGATGACCGTGCCGTCTTCATTCAGGCGCCGGCATTCGGCGGTGACGAGTTCGGTGCGCTCCTCAACGCTCAGCAACGGACCTTTTCCGGCATTCGACGCCACCGCGACGATCAGCTCGTCACCAAGCCGTGCCGCCCGCTGAATGATGTCCATATGGCCGAATGTCAGCGGGTCGAATGTCCCGGGATAAATAACAATACGCCGGCTCATTCTTCTTCGACCGGTTGCGCCGACCCCTCGCTGGTATCGTCATCTCCCTTCGATACGGCTCCGGCCATATCGCCGGCGTCATTTTGCTCGCCGTCACCATCATCCTCGCTGTCATCCGCATCGCGGATCAAACCGGCTGAAACAACACGCTCGTCATCATCGCCCGATACATCGAACAGCCTTACACCCTGTGTCTTGCGCCCGGCGATCCGGATCGAATCACCCTCACCGCCATGAACACGGATGCGGATGATCTGTCCATGATTCGTGACCAGCATCAGCTGATCCTCCTCAACCACGGTAAAGCTGGCCATCACCCGCCCGTTGCGGGCGCTTGTCTCGATATTGGCAACCCCCTGTCCGCCGCGGCCGGTGCGCCGGTAATCACTTACGGGCGTGCGTTTACCATAGCCGTTTTCAGTCACCGACAGGACAAACTCGCTGGTCTCGTCGGTGATGATCGACATCGACACCACCGAATCCTTGCCAAGAAGCTTGACGCCCCGCACGCCGGTGCTGTCACGGCCTCGGAACACACGCACGGCATTGACCGCGAACCGGATCGCCTTGCCGTCACGAGTCGCCATCAGTAGGTCATCGCTTTCGTCACAGGGAGCGACACCGACAAGTTCATCACCATCAGCAAGCTTCATGGCGATTTTGCCATTGCGTTTGATGTTGGTGAAATCGCTCAGCCTGTTACGCCGGATGTTCCCCTTCGCGGTGGCGAACATGACATGCATGTCATCCCAGCGTTCGGCATCATCGGGCATCGGCATGACCGTATTGATGGTCTCTCCGGTCTCGATCGGTAACAGATTGACCATAGCCTTGCCAAGCGATTGCGGCGCCGCCTCGGGCAGACGGTAGCATTTCAGCTGATAGACCATGCCGCTGGAGGTAAAGAAGAGAATCGGGGTATGCGTATTGGCGACAAACAGAC
Source organism: Rhodobiaceae bacterium (assembly GCA_018624035.1). Lineage (GTDB taxonomy): Bacteria > Pseudomonadota > Alphaproteobacteria > Puniceispirillales > Puniceispirillaceae > UBA8309. The sequence goes on from JAAZUU010000069.1 coordinate 7,500, forward strand.
GCGTGACGAAATCCTCATCGCGCGTTTTCATGCCGGCCCGTCCCTTGCCGCCCCGCCGCTGTGCCCGGTAGACGGACAGCGGCACCCGCTTGATATAGCCACGATGGCTGACGGTCACCACCATGTCTTCCTGCTGGATGAGGTCCTCGTCATCCTGATCGACAAGCTGGTCCGAGATTTCGGTGCGGCGCGGGTCGGCAAGCCGCTCCCTTGCCCCCGCCAGCTCGCCCAGAATCACTTCGTTTACCCGGTCAGCAGATCCGAGAATCTCCAGATAATCGGCAATCCTGTCAGCAAGCTCACGCGTTTCATCGGCAAGTTTCTCGCGTTCCATGCCGGTCAGCCGCTGCAGCCGCAGCTCGAGGATGGCCCGCGCCTGTGCCTCGGACAGTCTGTAGGTGCCATCGACAACTTCATGTCCGGGATCATCAATCAGGGTGATGAACGCTTCCACTTCCATCGCCGGCCAGGCGCGTTCGCACAGCTGATTGCGTGCGGTTTCTGTATCCGGCGCGCGCTTGATCAGTTCGATCACCTCGTCAATCGAGGCCAGAGCCACCATCAGACCGGCCAGAAGATGCGCCCGCTCGCGCGCCTTGCCGAGCTGGTAGACAGAGCGACGTGTCACAACCTCGCGCCGGAATTCGCAGAACGCGGCAATGACATCCTTGAGTCCCATTTGCTCAGGCCGGCCACCATTCATTGCCAGCATGTTCACCGGAAAGCTGGTTTGCAGCCTTGTATGGCGCCAGAGCTGGTTCAACACCACATCGCCGGCCGCGTCACGTTTGATTTCGATCACGATGCGCATGCCGGTACGATCGGATTCGTCACGGATGTCGGAAATGCCCTCGATGGTCTTCTCGCGGACAAGTTCGCCGACCCGCTCCAGCAGCTGGGCCTTGTTCACCTGGTAGGGAATCTCGTGGACAATGATGGTTTCACGATCTCTCGCGTCGGTCACCACTTCGGCCCGTGCCCGCATAATCACCGATCCGCGCCCCGTGTGATAGGCATCGCGAATGCCGCCCCGCCCCATGATCAGCGCCCCGGTCGGAAAATCGGGCCCGGGGACAATCTCGATCAATTCCTCGATCGTGATGGCCGGATTGCGAATATAGGCCTCGCAGGCGGCAATAACCTCGGCCGGATTGTGCGGCGGCACATTCGTTGCCATGCCGACGGCGATACCGTTTGCGCCATTCACCAGAAGATTCGGGTATTCCGCCGGCAGAACCGTCGGCTCGAGCTGTGTTTCGTCATAATTCTCGGTGAAATCGACCGTTTCCTTGTCGATATCGCGAAGCAGGCTCTCGGCAGCGCGTGCCAGACGAGATTCGGTGTAGCGCATCGCCGCCGGTGGATCACCATCAACCGAACCGAAATTTCCCTGTCCGTCGACAAGCGGCAGGCGCATGGAGAAATCCTGCGCCATTCGCACCATCGCCTCATAGATCGAGCTGTCGCCATGCGGGTGGTAATTACCCATCACGTCACCGACAATCCGCGCCGATTTGCGGGGCGGTTTGGACCAGTCGTAATTGCCTTCCATCATCGCGTACAGGATCCGGCGATGAACAGGCTTCAGTCCGTCCCGTACATCCGGAAGCGCCCGCGATACAATCACGCTCATGGCGTAATCGAGGTAAGATTTCCGCATTTCCTCGGAAATCGAAATGGTCGGGTTCAACGGGTCGGCAGGTGGCGTCGAGGTGTCAGTCACTGGGGTCTCTTCGGGCCGATGCGGCCATCTTGGTAACCGGACGGTCAAAAGCGCCGTCATCCACAAGATGTATACCATATCTTGTGGTCACACCTCAAAATATTGTTGATTTGGAGGAAAAAAAGAAAACGCCACCTTTCTCAAGGCGGCGTCATAATGTCATAGCTTATTTATCTGTTTTAGAACGGAATATCGTCATCCGGCGCGTCGCCTCCATGCATCGGTGGCGGGCTTGCCGGCGTCGATGCCGCCGGGGCCTGTCCACCCGCCGGGGCGCCGCCACCGCCACCGCCATAGCCGCCGCCCATGGAATCGCCATAACCACCGCTCGCGCCGCCGCCCTCGCCGCGCCCGCCAAGCAGCGTGAGTTCACCACGGAAGCGCCCGAGAACAACTTCGGTTGTGTATTTCTCAACACCCTGCTGGTCTGTCCATTTACGGGTCTGGAGTTGGCCTTCCACATAGACGCTGGACCCCTTGCGAAGATATTGCTCGGCAATGCGGGCCAGATTCTCGTTGAAGATGACCACACGATGCCATTCGGTCCGCTCGCGCGGCTCACCGCTCATCCGATCCTTCCATTTTTCGGAAGTCGCAATCGACAGGTTCACGATTTTGTTGCCGTCCTGTGTATTCCTGATTTCGGGATCACGGCCCAGATTACCCAAAAGGATAACCTTGTTCACACTACCTGCCATGGCTGTCCAACTCCTTCGCGCGCGTTTTTCGGGGGATACTGATAAAAAGCATCGACAAGGCCTTTAGATTACCCAGTCGGGAGCATAAATGACAACAACCGATGTTGTTTCGCCGCAGCCAGCCGGCCCGCTTTTGGGTGGTTAGGTCCGGTGCCGAGGGGTATAGTCGCGCGATGCCGAATGAAACCAAAAAATCTCCTCCCGCCGCCGGCGCGCTGTTTGACGGCACGGTGGCGACAATCACATCCAGCGATATCCATCCACCGGAAGACGGTGTGGCGGCAGCGCGGATCGAACCGCGCGTGATCTCGGTTCGCGGCGCGCGCGAGCACAATCTTGATGATGTGAGCATCGATCTGCCGCGTGACCGGCTTGTGGTGTTGACCGGCCTGTCGGGTTCCGGCAAGTCCTCGCTTGCCTTTGATACGATTTATGCCGAGGGGCAGCGCCGCTACGTCGAATCATTGTCAGCCTATGCAAGGCAGTTTCTCGAAATGATGCAGAAGCCCGATGTGGACCTGATCGAGGGTCTGTCACCGGCAATTTCGATCGAACAGAAGACAACCTCGCGCAACCCGCGTTCAACCGTCGGGACCGTTACCGAGATCTATGACTATATGCGTCTTTTGTGGTCGCGCATCGGCATCCCCTATTCGCCGGCGACAGGCCTACCGATCCGCAGCCAGACTGTCAGCCAGATGGTCGACATCCTGCTGGCTATGGACGAGGGCACACGCCTGTATCTGCTGGCCCCGGTGGTGCGCGGCCGCAAGGGTGAATACCGCAAGGAGCTTGCCGAATATCACCGCAAGGGGTTCAGCCGGGTCCGGATCGACGGCGAAATTTATGACCTCGATGACACACCCGAACTCGACAAGAAACGCAAGCATGATATCGAGCTTGTCGTCGACCGGCTGGTCATCCGCGGTGATCCCGATGAACTCTCGACCCGCCTTGCCGATTCGCTTGAAACGGCGCTGGCCCTGACAGACGGGCTGGCCTTTGCCGATCATGCCGATACCGGCGCGAGGACCGTCTTCTCGGCCAATTTCGCCTGTCCCGAGTCGGGCTTCACCATCGACGAGATTGAACCGAGACTGTTTTCGTTCAACAACCCGTTCGGTGCCTGTCCGGCCTGTGACGGTCTTGGCGTCAGCAGCCATTTCGATGAACAGCTTGTCGTGCCGGACCACCGCCAGACGCTGCGCGGCGGGGCCATCGCGCCCTGGGCCAACAGCAGTTCCCGCTACTATATCCAGACGCTGGACTCACTGGCGCGGCAGTTCGGCTTCTCGCTCGACATGCCGTTCGGCGAGCTGGATGACGAGATCCAGTCACTGATCCTGCATGGATCGGGCAAGATTCCCGTCACCATGGAATTCGATGACGGCATGCGGTCCTACAAGACCAAACGGCCCTTTGAAGGATTGATGCCGAATCTGGCGCGCCGCTATCGTGAGACGGACTCATCATGGGTTCGCGAGGAGCTTGAGAAATTCCGCGCCAACCATCCCTGCGATTCCTGCAATGGCAAGAGGTTGAAGCCGGAGGCACTGGCGGTGAAGGTTGACCAGACCGACATTTCCGACATTTCCCGTCTGTCTATTGGCGATGCGCGTGACTGGTTCGCCGGGCTCAGTGACAAGCTTCATGGTCAGGAATCCGAGATCGCCGCGCGGATCCTGAAGGAAATCAACGAACGTCTCGGCTTTCTGGTGAATGTCGGTCTTGGCTATCTGTCGATGGCGCGCAATTCCGGCACCCTGTCGGGTGGCGAATCCCAGCGTATCAGGCTGGCCTCCCAGATCGGGTCGGGCCTTACCGGCGTTCTCTATGTTCTTGACGAGCCGTCGATCGGTCTTCACCAGCGTGACAATGACCGGCTGCTGGCAACGCTTGTGCGGCTGCGCGACCTTGGCAACACGGTCCTTGTTGTCGAACATGACGAGGATTCAATCCGCCTGGCCGACTATGTCATCGATATGGGGCCCGGTGCCGGCGTTCACGGCGGCATGGTCGTTGCCGCGGGAACACCCGATCAGATCATCGCCAGCGAGGCTTCGCTGACCGGCCAGTATCTGTCAGGCATCAGGGAGATCTCTGTGCCCGCAAGCCGCCGCAAGTCGCGCAAGGGCCGGTTCGTAAGAGTCGAGAATGCCACCGGCAACAATCTGCGCGACGTGACGGTGGACTTCCCGCTTAGCGTTCTGACATGTGTCACCGGCGTTTCCGGTGGCGGGAAATCAACGCTCGTCCTTGAAACATTGTGGAAGGGTCTGGCCCGCCGCCTGCACAAGGCGCGCGAGATGCCGGCGCCGCACAGGGCCATCAATGGAGCTGAGTTGCTGGACAAGGTGGTCGATATCAACCAGTCACCCATCGGCCGCACACCGCGCTCGAACCCGGCCACCTACACAGGTGCCTTCACCCCGATCCGCGAATGGTTTTCCGGCCTGCCGGAGGCGAAGGCGCGCGGCTACGCACCGGGGCGGTTCTCGTTCAATGTCAAGGGTGGTCGATGCGAGGCCTGCCAGGGTGACGGTCTGATCAAGATCGAGATGCACTTCCTTCCCGATGTCTATGTCACCTGCGATTCCTGCAAGGGACGTCGCTATAACAGAGAGACATTGGAGATCACATTCCGTGGCAAGTCCATCGCCGATGTTCTTGAAATGACAGTCGAAGAAGGCGTCGAGTTTTTCAAGGCGGTGCCGTCCATCCGCGAAAAGCTGGAAACCATGTTTCGGGTCGGCCTTGGCTATGTCCGCATTGGCCAGCAGGCGACAACGCTGTCCGGTGGCGAGGCGCAGCGGGTGAAACTGTCGAAAGAACTGTCACGGCGGGCGACCGGGCGAACCATCTATATTCTGGATGAACCGACGACCGGCCTGCATTTCCATGACATCGCCAAGCTTCTGGAGGTGTTGCAGGAACTTGTCGATCAGGGCAATACGGTGATCGTCATCGAGCATAATATGGATGTGATCAAGACTGCCGACTGGATCATCGATCTTGGTCCGGAGGGCGGCGACGGCGGCGGCATGATTGTCGCCGAGGGTACACCTGAACAGGTCGCCAAGGTCAAGGCATCGCATACCGGCGCCTATCTGGCGCGCATGCTGCCGACAAAGGGATGATCATGCCGAATACTGACAGCGATAAACCGGTTATTCATATCATTGGCGGCGGGCTTGCCGGCAGCGAGGCGGCCTTTCAGGTCGCGCAACGCGGCATCCGCGTCGTTCTTCACGAGATGCGGCCGGTGCGCAAGACCGATGCTCACCACACTGACAAACTGGCCGAGCTTGTCTGTTCCAACAGCTTCCGTTCCGATGATGCCGAGGCGAATGCCGTGGGAGTACTTCATGCAGAGATGCGGATAATGGACTCGGTGATCATGAGCGCCGCCGACGAGCACAAGGTTCCGGCGGGTGGCGCGCTGGCGGTGGATCGGGAAGGCTTTTCCGCCGGTGTGCAAGACCGTCTCGCCGACCATCCGTTGATCGAACTTGCGCGCGAGGAAGTGACGGAAATTCCCGAAGACTGGGATAATGTCATCATCGCGACCGGCCCCCTCACCTCGCCACCGCTTGCACAGATGGTGCGCACTCTTGGCGGTGAGGATGACCTCGCCTTCTTCGACGCCATTGCACCGATCGTGCATTTTGACAGCATCGATATGGATGTGGCCTGGTTCCAGTCGCGCTATGACAAGGCAACCGATGGCGGTGATGGCAAGGATTACATCAACTGCCCGATGAACAAGGCTCAATATGAAGGTTTCATCGACGCGCTGATGACCGGCGAGAAGATGAGTTTTCGCGAATGGGAGGAAACCACCCCCTATTTCGAGGGCTGCATGCCAATCGAGGTAATGGCCTCTCGCGGGCCGGAAACATTGCGTTTTGGCCCGATGAAGCCTGTCGGCCTGACCAACGCGCATGATGGCAGCCGTCCGCATGCGGTGATCCAGCTTCGCCAGGACAACGCTCTTGGCACGCTCTACAACATGGTCGGTTTCCAGACGAAATTGAAATATGCCGAGCAGGTTCGTGTCTTCCAGACCATTCCGGCACTGGAACATGCGCAGTTCGCGCGTCTTGGCGGGCTGCATCGCAACACCTTCATCAATTCACCGCGTCTGCTGGACGGCCAGTTGCGGATGAAGGCTCGGCCGTCACTGCGTTTTGCCGGCCAGATCACCGGCGTCGAGGGTTATGTCGAATCAGCTGCCATTGGTCTGATGGCCGGGATCATGGCCGCATCGCAGGCCTCCGGCGCGAACTGGACACCGCCACCTGTTGATACGGCGCATGGCGCCCTGCTGGCCCATATCACGGGCGGGGCAGACGCCGACACGTTTCAACCGATGAATGTGAATTTTGGTCTGTTTCCGCCGATTGACGGCGCCGCGACCGGTGGCAAGCGCAAGCTTCGCGGGCGTGACCGCAAACTTGCCTATGCCAGCCGGGCGCTTGGTTCCTTCAGGGGCTGGGCGATGGCGAAGGCCGCGTGATCCCAAGCCGCCAGCCAAGCATCCGCCACACAAGCAGCGCGTCATCTTCCAGGTATTTATCGGAGCCGCGATAGCGCGCCACCTGCCCGGCCATCCAGATCCAGTAGAGCGGACGCGTGCGCAGCACGGCAAGGATGTCGTCATCAAGCTGTGATGCACCAATACCCTCATGAAGAGACATACCAACAAGTCCCGCCGCTTGCCGTGCCGGTTCCATCCCGGCCAGCATCACGAACAGCCTTTGCCAGCAGGCCGCGGCCGAGATCCTGTCGTCCGCCAGCCGGTCCTGCCAGATCGCCAGCTGTGCCAGCAAGTCGTGCTGATCAAGGTGACCGGCGTCAAGATGCGCCAACAGCCGGCGCATCAGCGGCACATTCTCGTCGCGACCGGCCTCGATGGCCTCTACCCACCATTGCAGACGGATCGCCGCCAGCATTGGCTCGGACGCGACACGCAGCGAATTTTCGGCTTCCAGCGCAAGAGACAGCCTGTCAGCGAGAAGCGGGCGCATGCTCGCCGGGCTGAACAGAAGGCACAGCGCCAGATCCCTGTCACTGTCACGAAGCGCCGGCCAGCTTCCCGACATCAGATGGCGACAAGCGCGGCGGCGGCGGCGCGGCCCTCGCTCATCAACACGTTCCAGGTGCGGCAGGCCGCCGGCGTGGACAGCAATTCAAAGGCCACCCCATGGCCACGAAGTGCCGCCCCCAACTCATTGAAGGGATGCATCGGCGCAGCACCCGTGCCAAGAACCAGCAGCGGCGCCACCGGCTCGCCAAGCAATGGCAACAGATCCGCGGCAGTCAGGCTGTCGAGGTTTGTTGGCGGCGCCCAGACGGTCGTCAATCGCGGCAGCAGAAAGAGGCTGCCGCTATGGCGGGTGCCGGATACACGAAACCCGCCATCGCCATAGCCGTGAATGAGCTGGAGATCGCTTCCCTCGTCAAAACTCTTGATATCAACCATGCGCCGGTCAGACGTCCTCGGTCACCGCACCGGGATCGTCATCCTCATCAAGATGGCGCTTCAGATCAAACGAGGCCAGCATC
>JAAZUU010000070.1 GCA_018624035.1 Rhodobiaceae bacterium
CTTTGTTTCGGGCGGGGCAAGGAAATCCAGAATTTCCTCTATCTCTATGTCGGCAGTTTTGTCGGTGGCGGGCTGGTCCTGTCAAACCAGCTGCAGACCGGCGCGCGGGGCGCCGCCGCTGCCATTGGATCGCTTCCGACCGGGCTGTGCACGACAGGCGTGCCGCCTCAGCTGATCGAGAAGGCTTCGCTGACCGGGTTCGAGGCGCTGGTCCGCGCCGCCGGTCGCGAGGATCCGCATTCCTTCTATTATGGCGAGCAGGATGAAACCACCGTCAGGGTCTTCACCGAATGGGCCGAGGAGGCGGCGCAGAGCCTTGCCTTCGCCATCACCGCCACCGCCTCGATCCTCGACCTTGATGCTGTTATCCTCGCCGGCGGGTTGCCTGAGGACCGCACCGCCGATTTGCTGCGGATGACCGAAGCGACGCTTGGCAGCTATAATACCAAGGGACTTCACATGCCGCAGCTTCACCAGGCCGAGATCGGCATCACCGCGCGTGCCATCGGCAGTGCCTTTCTGCCAATCTATGCGAATTTCTCGCTTGATCGGGATTCGCTGCTGATCAACATGTAGCTTCGGGAACCGTCAGGAGGCAGCCATGCACCCGCTTTTGCGCGAAGAGGATGTCGAGGCCTATCACCGCGACGGGGCGGTGCTGGTCCGCGGCCTGTTCGCCGATCATGTCGAGACCATTGCTGCCGGGATCGGATTCAACATGGATCATCCGGGGCCCTATGCGGCGGAAAACCTGAAACCCGGCGAGACCGGCAGGTTCTTTGATGATTATTGCAACTGGAACCGTATCCCGGAATTCCAGGCGGTCATCGCCGATCCGGTGATCGGCGAGGTCGCCGCCGACCTGATGCGCGCCGACAGCGTGCAGCTGTTCCACGACCATGTTCTGGTCAAGGAACCGGGTACCGCCAAACAGACGCCGTGGCATCAGGACAGCCCCTATTATTTTGTCGCGGGACAGCAGACGGTCAGCTTCTGGTGTCCTGTCGATCCGGTTGGCGAGGCGACGCTGCGCTGTGTTGCCGGATCGCATCGCTGGCCGCGGCCGGTGCTGCCGACCCGCTGGCTGTCCGAGGACAATTTCTACGCCGATGAAAGCGCCTGGATGCCGGTCCCCGACCCCGATGCCGAGGGTATGGAGATTCGCGAATGGCCGATGCAGCCCGGCGACGCGGTGGCCTTCGATTTCCGTGTTCTGCATGGCGCGCGCGGCAATCACAGCACGGCGCGGCGACGTGCCTTTTCGCTGCGTCTTGTCGGCGACGATGCGCGCTATGTCGAACGGCCGGGCCGAACATCGCCGCCCTTTCCCGGGCACGGCATGCGACCCGGTGAACGATTGCGTGAGGACTGGTTCCCGATTATTTTCCAACGTGGTCAAGTCGAGGATGGCCGACCCGGTGATTGACAGATCCGGCGATTGACAGATCCGGCGATTGGCCAATTCGGTGGGGAGAGTGCAGGTGCGTAAACAGGTTGTGATCGTCGGGGCTGGTCCCTCGGGCCTTCTTCTCGGCAGACTTCTCGATCTGGCCGGCATCGACAATATTGTTCTTGAACGCCAGTCGCAGGATTATGTGCTTGCGCGCATCCGCGCCGGCATCCTGGAACAGACAACGGTTGACCTGATCCACCGCGCCGAGGCCGGGCAGCGTCTTGCCGCCGAGGGCATTGCCCACCATGCCGTGCAGCTGGCTTTCGATTACAAGGCGGTATCGATCGGCCTGTCGAAACATACCGAAGGCAAGGTCGTCACCGCCTATGGCCAGACCGAGGTCACGCGCGATCTGTGCGAGGTGCGCGACGCGTCGGGAAGCGAGACGGTCTATGAGGCCGCAGATGTGGAGATTCATGATTTCGATGGCACCGCCCCCTGGGTCACCTATGTCAAGGATGGCAGAACGCACCGGATCGATTGCGACCTGATCGCCGGCTGTGACGGCTATCACGGGGTGTGCCGCAAATCAGTGTCGGAAAGCGCGATCACGACCTATGAGAAAATCTACCCGTTCGGCTGGCTGGGGCTGCTGTCCGAAACGCGGCCGGTCGCACATGAGGTTGTCTATGCCAATACCGAACGCGGCTTCGCGCTGTGTTCGATGCGGTCGATGACACGTTCGCGCTATTACATCCAGTGCGATGTCGATGACCGGGTCGAGAACTGGTCGGATGACGCGTTCTGGGACGAATTCCGCCGCCGCCTGCCGCCGGAGATGGCTGAATCGCTGGAAACCGGCCCGTCAATCGAGAAGAGCATCGCGCCGCTACGCAGTTTTGTCGCCGAGCCGATGCGCTTTGGCAGGCTGATGCTTGCCGGCGATGCCGCGCATGTGGTGCCGCCGACAGGCGCCAAGGGGCTGAACCTCGCCGCCTCCGACATTCACTATATGTATGACGCCATTCTGGCTTTCTGCGCCGATGGCGACGAGGCGGCGCTGGATGAGTATTCGCGCCGGGCGCTGGACCGTGTATGGAAGACCGAGCGGTTTTCCTGGTGGCTGACCAACCTGACACACCGGTTCAATGACGATGCCTTCGAACAGCGGATGAAAGAGGCCGAGCTTGCCTATATCACCACATCCGAGGCCGGGCGGCGGATGGTGGCTGAAAACTATGTCGGGCTGCCGCTCTGATCATCCTCATCGTTAAGCCTGTCGAGTGAGGCCCGTTGCCGCGTCGGATCATCTTCCGGCCGATGGCGCCGGGTGAACATCCGGCCGCTCTGCAGCGATTCCCGCCCCATCCGCGCGTGAAGATCGTCGATCGCCGCCTCCAGATCATCGCGCCGCCTGCCACCCTCATCGGCGATGTCGAGCAATGACTGGCCGTCCGGCGGTCCCAGCTGGTCGGCGCCGATCCCCAGCAGCCGGTAGCGCCGTCCCCGGCCGGTCTCGCGCGCCAGCAACTCGCGGCCGATTGCAAACAGCGTATGCGCCTTGTCGGTACGCTCGCCAAGCGCCCGGCTTCGTGTCAGCAGGCTGTGATCGGGACGTTTCAGCTTCAGGGTGACCCGCCCGCCGGCAAGACCCTGCGACTTCATCCGTGCCGAGACCTTGAGACACAGCATCTCCAGCTCAGCCTCGAGTTCGGCCTGTGTCGACAGGTCGGTGATGAAGGTGGTTTCGCTGGAAATGCTCTTCGCCTCGCGATCCGGCGTCACCGGCCGCGGGTCGATACCGGCGGCAAGATCGCGGATGGTTGGCGCGCCGCGACCGAGAATGGCTGTCAGTTCCCGTGGCCGCGCCGCGACAAGATCGCCGCAGCTGGTGATGCCGGCCTCCTTCAGCCTGCCCACCGCCGTCTTGCCAAGCCCGAACAGAACCGACACGGGTTGCGGCGCGAGCCAGGCCGCCGCACCCGCCATGTCGATGGCGAAGAACCCGTCCGGCTTGTCGCGGTCGGAGGCCATCTTTGCCAGTGATTTGGTGCCGCTGAGGCCAATCGAGACAGTGATGCCGACCTCCTCGCGAATGGCGCGCTGCAGCCGCACAAGCGATTCCGCCGGCGTGCATCCATGAAGGGCCTCGGTGCCGGCAAGATCGAGAAACGCCTCGTCGATCGACAGCGGCTGTACCAGCGGTGTCAGTGCCAGCATGCGGGCGCGGATTTCACGGCTGACACTGACATAATGATCCATCCGCGGGCGGATCACCACCGCGTCGGGACAGCGCTTCAGCGCCTGCCATGTCGGCATCGCCGACCGCACGCCGAACCGTCTGGCGATATAGCAGGCTGCGGCGACCACGCCGCGTTCCCGCCCACCGACAATCACCGGTCGGTCGCGGATGTCCGGATTGTCGCGCTTCTCGACCGAGGCGTAGAAAGCGTCGCAATCGACATGCGCGATGGCAAGACCGAACAGTTCACGCCCGCTGCGGACGTCGGTGGAATGGCAGGAGGGGCAGGCGACCGGCGCCGCCGCGCCGCCAACATGGCCGCTAAGAAGGCAGGACCGGCACAACATCTGGAAGGCACCGCCGCTCATCGATACGCGGTTACAGCGTCACCGTCCGGCATGGCAACCCCGACTCCCTGACTGGCGCTCCCCGACATGCGGTTCCAGATCCTCTGTTGATGTTATTGCTCCCGCCCGGGTGGCGGATGTCTCAGGATAACGTCTTTGGCGCTGTCTGTAAGCTGCCAACCGCGACTCGAAGTCCGGTCATGGTCCGGTGCGTTACAAAGGCTGATACCTGCCGGGAAATTCCGCAGACAGGATTTCTCTTTGCCGATCATAAAATACATAAAAACATAGGTTTAAGATGGAAAAACTCACTGTCATATAACTGTAATATTCCCGCAAAGAATCTGTAACTTTATGGGCGCAGTGATGCTCACATCAACCATCCCACGCAGGAGAGGCATCATGCGCTTTACCTTTGCCATTATCGGTACAGTCGCCCTTGCTGGCGTCACGACCGCCGCCAGCGCTCGCGACTATCTGAGCATCGCCGGTTCGTCGACCGTTCTGCCGTTCGCCACCATCGTGGCTGAGCAGCTCGGTAACAACCCTTCCTTCAAGACTCCGGTTGTCGAATCGGGCGGATCGTCCGTCGGCAAGAAGGGTGTCTGTGAGGGCATCGGAACCGAGTTCATCGACATCGGCAACGCGTCTTCGCGGATGAAGACCGGTGAGCTGGAATATTGTAATGGCAACGGTGTCGACCTGACCGAAATCAAGGTCGGCTATGACGGCATCGTTGTTGCCAACTCCAAGGAAGGCGTGCCGCTGGTCATCTCGAAGGCGGATCTTGGCATGGCCCTGACCGCCGAAGTTCCGGCCTGCGCGGATGGCAGTACCAACGCTGACTGTGACAGCTGGATCCCGAACCCGTTCACCAAATGGTCTGAGATCAACGCTGCCTATCCGGATATTGAGATCCGCGTATATGGTCCGCCGACAACGTCGGGTACTCGCGCCTCATATGCCGAAATGGTGAACCAGAAGGGCTATTGCGGCAAGGAAGCCATGGCCAAGAAAGCTAGCGCCGCACGCGGCGACAAGAAGGGCAAGAAGTGCCGCGCCATGCGCACCGACGGCGCCTATGTCGAGGCTGGTGAGCAGGATAATCTGATCGTGCAGAAGCTGCAGCAAGATCCCTCCGCATATGGCATCTTCGGCTTCTCCTATCTCGACCAGAACAGTGACACCTTGCAGGGCGCTGTTATCGACGGCACCAACCCGACCTTTGACGAGATCGCGGAAGGTTCCTACTCGGTGTCCCGCGCGCTGTATTTCTATGTCAAGCACGCCCATATCGGCGTCGTCCCCGGCATGGATGAGTACATGGCCGAGTGGGTCAAGCATTGGGGCGAAGATGGCGTTCTGTCCGATGCCGGCATGATCCCGATGCCGACCGAAGAGCGTGCCAAATATCTCGCCGCCATGAAGGACCTGCCAAAACTTACCGCTGACATGCTCAAGTAAGGCTGGAAAAATAACCAAGGGCCGGCTACAAAGCCGGCTCTTGATCTTTTTACACAAGACCCGGAGGCCGAGGTGAACAGCTTTTCGCTTGCTATCGCGGTACTCCTTTTCAGTTCGGGCTATTTCTTTCTTGGCACCCGTGCATCGACCATGCAGCGTGCCAGTGGATCACGGCTCCATTCTCTTCCCCATTATTACGGCCTGTTCGCCGGGCTTGTCGCCGCTATCCCGGCGTTGGTCCTTCTTGCCGTGCTGGCGATCGGCGATGACATCATCTTCCGCTCGATGGCGCTGGATTTCGTTCCTGATGAGGTGAAGGCCGGCGATAACTACAAGGAAGTAATTGTTCTTGCGCAGATCACCAATGTCGTTAACGGCATCAATTTCGGTGAACAGCCGCAATGGGTCCATGACGCCGCCGACGCCTGGCGCGGCTGGGATGCGACCTCGACAACATTGAAGACAATCACCACCCTCAGCCTGTCGCTTCTCGCCGGGCTGTTTGCCTATCGGCAGATCAATCCCGGCTTCCGGTCGCGCAACGCTGTTGAACGCATCCTGATGATTGTTCTGGCCGGCAGCTCCGCCATCGCCATTTTCACCACCATCGGGATCGTGTTCTCGGTGGTCTTCGAATCGATGCGGTTCTTCGCCCTTGTGCCGGTCAGTGAATTCCTGTTCGGCCTGACCTGGAACCCGCAATTCGAGGGCGCAGAGCGCGCCGGTTCCGGCCAGCAGGGGCTGGCCACCTATGGCTCGGTGCCGCTGTTTGTCGGCACCTTTCTGATTTCGGTTGTGGCGCTGTCGGTGGCGGTGCCGGTCGGGCTGTTCAGCGCCATCTACCTGTCCGAATACGCCTCGCCGCGCGTGCGCGCCGCCGTCAAACCGTTGATGGAATTGCTGGCCGGTGTGCCGACGGTCGTCTATGGCTTTTTCGCGGCGCTGACCGTGGCGCCCTTCATCCGCGGCACCGGCATGAGCCTTGGCCTCGATGTGGCGTCGGAATCGGCGCTCGCCGCCGGTCTGGTGATGGGCATTATGATCATCCCGTTCGTGTCCTCGTTGTCGGATGATGTCCTCAACGCCGTGCCGCAGGCGCTTCGCGACGCCGCCTACGGGCTTGGCAGCACGCAGAGCGAGACGGTCCGCCAGGTCGTATTGCCGGCGGCGCTTCCCGGCGTTGTCGCGGCGATCCTTCTTGCCGTGTCGCGGGCCGTTGGCGAGACGATGATCGTTGTCATGGCGGCCGGTCTTGCCGCCAACCTGTCGCTCAACCCACTTGATGCGGTGACGACAGTGACCTCGCAGATCGTCACCATCCTTGTCGGTGACCAGGAATTCGAATCGGCGAAAACATTGTCCGCCTTCGCCCTTGCTCTGACCCTGATTGTGATCACGCTGGCGCTGAATTTCATGGCCCTTCAGATCGTGAAGAAATACAGAGAGCAGTATGACTGAGACCGGTATGAACAATATCGGTGTGGACAAGGCCGGCGGCGGCATGATCAGCCCCCAGGAAGCGGCGGCGCGCGTCGGCGCAGGCCTGGCGGCGCGGCGCGCGTGCGAGAAGCGGTTCCGTGCCTATGGCCGGATCGCCATCGGCATCGCGCTGGCCTTTCTGGTGACCTTGTTTGTCTCGATCTTCTCGAAGGGCATCCCCGGCTTCTTCCAGCATTATGTGACGCTCGATGTCACGCTGGACAGCGCCAGGCTGGACCCGACGGGCGATCTGTCGGTGCAGTCGCTTTATGACGGTGATGCGCGCGGCGTGATCCGGGCGGCGCTGTATGATGCCACCGGTGCGTCCGGCCGGTCCGGGCGCAAGGCCGCCGGCAAGATCATCTCGGCCGGCGCCGAGCAGCGCCTTCGCAACGCCGTCCTCGACAACCCGGCCATTCTCGACACCACCCAGCGGATGACCTTCGCGGTGGATGATGACGTCGATTCCTTCCTGCGCGGCTTCATCAAGCGCGAGACACCGGAAAAGGACCGCCGCATCAATGACAGGATGATCGGTTATATCGACGCGCTTCAGGAACAGGGGCTGATCAGCTTTGAGTTCAGCGATTACCTGATCTTCGGCAGCGCCTCACGCAATGCTGAAATGGCGGGGATCTACGGCGCGTTGATCGGGTCACTGCTGACTCTTGCTGTCTGCCTCGTCCTGTCCTTCCCGATTGGTGTCGCAACGGCGATCTATCTTGAGGAATTCGCCCCGAAGAACCGGATCACCGAAATCATCGAGATCAACATCAACAATCTGGCCGCCGTGCCGTCGGTGGTGTTCGGTATTCTTGGCCTGGCGATCTTCATCGGCATTTTCGGCATGCCGCGATCGATCCCGCTGATTGGCGGGGTTGTTCTGGCGCTGATGACATTGCCGACCATCATTATCTCGTCGCGCGCCGCGATCCGCGCCGTCCCGCCAAGCATCCGCGACGCCGCGCTCGGTGTCGGCGCCTCGCGGGTCCAGACGATGTTGCATCATGTCGTGCCGCTGGCGATGCCCGGCATGCTGACCGGCACCATCATCGGCATGGCACAGGCGCTTGGCGAAACCGCGCCGCTGCTGATGATCGGCATGGTGGCCTTTATCGTCGACGTGCCGGGAAGCGTGACCGACCCGGGAACGGTGCTGCCGGTGCAGATCTTCATGTGGGCCGATTTCGCCGAGCGTATGTTCGTCCTCAAGACCTCGGCGGCCATCATGGTGCTGCTGGCCTTCCTCATCCTGATGAACGCCGCGGCCATTTTTGTACGCAAAAAACTGGAGAGGCGGTGGTAAGGTGCCGTCAGTATGGGCAGCCTCATGGATACACAGATCATGAATATTGTCGACCAGCCCCAGAGTCTCGAGATTTCGAACATTCCGTCTGAAACGGTCGGTGATGTGCATGTCGACCATCCGCGCATGACAGCGCGCAATGTCAATGTGTTCTATGGTGACAAATGCGCCATCGACGATGTGACGCTTGATATCGCCGAAAAGCAGGTGATTTCCTTCATCGGCCCGTCGGGATGTGGCAAATCCACCTTTCTTCGCTGCCTGAACAGGATGAATGACACTATCGACACCTGCCGCATCGAGGGCACCATCGCGCTGGACGGGCAGGATATCTATGCGCCGCATGTCGATGTCGTGCCGCTCAGGGCGCGGGTCGGGATGGTCTTCCAGAAGCCGAACCCGTTCCCCAAATCGATCTATGACAATGTCGCCTATGGCCCGCGAATTCACGGCCTGGCCTCGCGCCGCGCCGAACTGGATGACATCGTGGAGAATTCGCTGGTGCGGGCAGGCCTCTGGGACGAGGTGAAGGATCGCCTCGGCCAGCCCGGCACCGGCCTGTCGGGGGGGCAGCAGCAGCGGCTGTGTATCGCGCGGGCCATCGCCGTCAGCCCGGAAGTGATCCTGATGGATGAACCCTGCTCGGCGCTGGACCCGATCGCCACGGCGCGTATCGAGGAGCTGATCCACGAGCTGAGTGCCGAATTCACCATCGTCATCGTCACCCATTCGATGCAACAGGCGGCGCGGGTATCCCAGCGGACCGCCTATTTCCATCTCGGCAAGCTCGTCGAGGTTGGCGAGACCGAGCAGATTTTTACCAAGCCCCAGCACGAGATGACGCATAACTATATCACGGGCCGTTTTGGATAAGGGTTGATGGTCAGTTCTGCTATGATTTCATCCCGACAGGGGAACGCCACCATCGCAGACGCCCTGACGTGGAGGAGATATTGATGAGCCAGATTGCCCATACAAGCAGTGCTTTCACGCAGGATCTGGAAGACCTCAACATGGTTGTTGTCAGGCTTGGCAGGCTGGCGAGCCGCCAGCTCAATGCCTGCCTTCGTGCCATGTCGGATTTCCAGGCGAACCGGGTCGACATGCTGATCGAACGCGACATCGAACTCGACGAGCTGGAAATTCAGGTCAATGAAATGGTGCTGAGCATCATCACCATGCGGGCGCCGCGCGCCGATGATCTGCGGCGCGTTCTGGCTTCGGCGAAAGCCGCGCAGAGCCTTGAGCGGATCGGCGACTATGCCCGCAACACGGCCAAGCGCACCAAAGCCATCATGGCCGGTGATCCGGACAATCTTCCCTGGGACCAGCTGATCGAGATCGGCACGATGGTGGCGTCAATGATCGATGATGTTCTGGTCGCACATGAGCTGGGGGATCTGGAGGCCGCGCAGGCAATTCGCAATTCCGACGTTCATGTCGACAAGCTTCACACGGCGTTTTTCGAGAGCGTCATTGCCGAGATGGAAGCCGGCAATCTGGCGCCGCTGGTTGGGGCGCATCTTCTGTTTATCGGCAAGAACCTGGAGCGGATCGGTGACTTCACCACCAGTCTTGCCGAACAGGTTCTGTTCATCGAGACAGGCGAGACGATCGAGCCGAACCGGCCAAAGGCCGACCGGACAAGCTGGATGATCGACGAGGCGTGACAGGTTGGCCCGTTACCACCTCCCTTTTTCCCATATGCCGGCAACACTTGTTGCCGGGTGTCATCGCGCGTAGCCTGTCGGACATACCGGATCCGAGCACGTCAGGAGGCCGCAATGAGTGATGGTGACATGTTGGCCCGAAGTGCGGGTGAAGCGACGAATGACGCGCTTGTTCTGGCCGATTGTGATGATGACGGCATTCTGCGTCTGACGCTGAACGCCCCGAAATCGCGCAACGCCCTGTCCGAAGCCATGATGGCGGCGCTGGCCACAGCACTTGATGATGCCGCCGTCAATGATGCTGTGCGGGTGATCGTGATCGCGGCGAACGGCCCGGTGTTCTGTGCCGGCCACAATCTGAAGGAAATGACAGTGGCCCGCAGCGCGCCGGAGAACGCCACTGACCGTGGCCGCGCCTATTTCACCCGCGTGCTGAATCAGTGTTCGTCCCTGATGGCGTCGATTCCGGCACATCCGAAACCTGTCATTGCCGAGGTGGCCGGCACCGCCACTGCCGCCGGCTGCCAGCTTGTCGCCAGCTGCGATCTTGCCATCGCCGCCGAAGGCGCGCAGTTCGCCACGCCGGGGGTTCATATCGGCCTGTTCTGTTCCACCCCAATGGTGGCGCTGTCGCGCAAGGTGGCGGCCAAACACGCCATGGAGATGCTGTTGACCGGCGATCCCTGCCCGGCGCCGCGCGCGGCGGAAATAGGGCTGATCAACCGCGCGGTTCCGGACGAGGAGCTGACGCAAACAGTCATGGAACTGGCGCGGCGCATCGCGTCGAAATCGACCGCCACCGTCGCCTTTGGCAAGCCGGCCTTCTATCGCCAGGCCGAAAGGCCGCTTGTCGAGGCCTATGAATATGCGGCAGCGGTGATGGTCGACAACATGCTGGTGAATGACGCTGCCGAAGGCATCGCCGCCTTCATCGAGAAACGCCCGCCGCGCTGGACTGACAGTTGACCTTGATCTGACGAGAGGAAGGACCGCCGCATGCCGCTTCCCGCCATTATGGAAGGCCGGCTTCGCCTGCCGCTTGTCGCCGCGCCGATGTTTCTGGCTTCCGGGCCGGAGCTTGTCCTTGCATGTTGCCGGGCCGGCATTGTCGGCAGTTTTCCGGCGAAGAACCAGCGGACGCTGGAAGGTCTTGATGGCTGGCTGCAGACCATCCGTGACGGGCTTGCCTCGAATACCGCCGCCGCAGGTAATCCGATGCCCCCTTTCGCGGTCAATTTGATTGTCCACCGCACAAACGCCACGTTGCAGGAGGAGCTGGCGATCTGCGTCAGACATGAAGTGCCGATTGTCATCACCTCGCTTGGCGCGGTGCCGGAACTTGTTGACAGTATCCATGGCTATGGCGGGCTGGTGTTTCACGATGTGATCAATCTGCGCCACGCGCGAAAGGCCATTGATGCCGGGGTGGACGGGCTGATCGCCGTTGCCGCGGGTGCCGGCGGCCATACCGGCCGTGCCAGCCCGTTCGCGCTGGTGAATGAAATCCGCCAGGTTTTTGACGGCACAGTGCTGCTGTCCGGGGCCATGTCGACCGGCTCCGACATCGCCGCCGCACAGATCATGGGGGCGGATCTTGCCTATCTTGGAACGCGTTTCATTGGCACCCGCGAATGCGCGGCACCCGATGCCTACAAGCAGATGATTGTCGCGGCGCGGCTGCGGGATATTGTCGAGACCGATCAGGTGTCGGGGGTGAATGCGAATTTTCTGGCGCCAAGCCTCGCCGCGGCAGGGCTGAAGCCGGACGGTGCCCCGCCGGAGATGCATATTGACTCAGAGCTTGCCGAGGCGCTTGGCGATGAAGAAGGCGCGAAGGCGTGGCGCGACATCTGGTCGGCCGGTCATGGCGTCGGCAGCATCGATGATACACCGAGCGTCGCGGTGCTGGTCTCCCGACTGGCGCAGGAGTATCACGCCGCCGTTGCCGGTCAGCAGGACCGGCTGGCGCGGCTTGGTGCCGGCGTCAGCGAGGTGTGAGTCGCCGCAACGCCGGCGACAGAGGCACCGCCCTTGTCTCGTGGAAGGTCTCGTGATTCGCCTCGACGACATCAAGGTCATAAAGATAATTCACCATCAGACCGCCAGCCTGCTTCATGCCCTTTGGTGACCTGTCGGCCCCGAAATTCACTTGTTCGAGGATGGCACCATTGCCGAGATGGAATCGCGCCACCGGGTCGTTCGGCCAGCCATCTTCCCGCTCCGGCTCGGTGAAATAGCGGATCGCGGCGGCAAGAAAGGCCGCCTCGTGCTGCGCGGCGTCGCCATTCCAGAACCCGGCATCGGCAGTATCGAACACGCCCGCCAGATCGGGATTGGCCTTGCGAAGCCAGCGCATCAAGCCCGGCACCGGCGACAGGGTGACAAAGCGCTTCAGTTCCGGGAATTCCTGCTTCAGCTCCTGCGCCACGCGCTTGATCAGGAAATTGCCAAAGGAAATCCCGGCGAGGCCTGCCTGGCAGTTCGAGATTGAATAGAACACCGCGGTGCTGGCACTTTCGGCCGCCAGCGCCTCGCGATCGATTTCCAGAACCGAATCGATGTCGCGCGGGATCGCCTCGGTCAGCGCCACCTCGACGAAGATCAGCGGCTCTTCCGGCATGCTGGGATGGAAAAAGCCGAAACAGCGACGATCCTCAGGGGCAAGACGTGCCCGCAGATCATCCCAGGACGAGATGGCGTGAACAGCCTCATAGGCGATGATTTTCTCGAGGATGTTGGCCGGCGTCGACCAGTCGATCGGCTGCAGGATGAGAAAGCCCGGGTTGAACCACATCCGGAGCAGCGATTTCAACCCGCTGTCGAGCCTGCCGGCATCTGGCGACTGACCGGTCAGACGCAGCATTCTCTGGCGAAGCCGGACCAGCCGCACCGTGCCACCATCGGTGGCGTTCAGCCGGCGGAACAGCTCCATCCATCGCGGCTCGGCAATGGCCGCGATGCCGGCCAGCTTGGCCGCGTCGGGTTTCGCCGCATAGGCCGCCGCCGCGCGCGCAAGCTGGTCACCATTCAGATCGAACCGTGTCGCGATATGCGCCATCAGCGTGGCGAGCGCGCTGTCATCCATGGCCTCAATCTGGTCGAGGAGCGAGCTTGCATAGACAAGCGAGGACACCTCGCCGGTTGCCGAAAGGACAGCATCGATCGCCGCCTCGGGATCGCGGTCAATGTCGGCGGGCTGGCGCCAGCCAAGCGCGGCCATGCGAACCGGCGCGGTCACAAGGGCCGTCAACATGGATTGCAGGATGCGCATGGCGTGCTCCTCGAAAGCAAGAACCCGTGGCGGCGCGCCTGTCGTGCCACCAAATGAACATGGGACATATCATGGCATGTTTTGGCCAAGTTGCGGAATTGAAAAGACCGGCGGCTGCGCCTAGGATGCTCGGGCGTCGAGGTGCCGTGAAAGATTCGCATTGGTTTTCTGTTTCGCCGGGGAGAATGATCATGTCCGAGCCCGCCATCCTGTCCGACATTGTCATTGCCGGGGCGGCCCGCACGCCGATGGGCGCCTTTCAGGGTGACCTGACTCCCATGACGGCGCCGCAGCTTGGCGGCGCGGCGATCAGCGCGGCGCTTGCCGATTGCGGGGCGGCTGCCGGTATGGTCGAGGAAGTGCTGATGGGCTGTGTGTTGCCGGCTGGTGTCGGTCAGGCGCCGGCGCGCCAGGCCGGGTTCGCCGCCGGCCTTGAGGACTCGGTGCCGGCCTCGACGGTGAACAAGGTTTGCGGGTCGGGCATGCGCACGGTGATGATGGCACATGACATGGTGCGCGCGGGCACTGCCGGCCTTGTTGTTGCCGGCGGCATGGAAAGCATGACCAACGCGCCCTATCTGTCGCAAGGCACGCGTGGCGGCGCGCGCCTCGGGCATCAGTCGTTGCAGGACCACATGTTCCTTGACGGGCTGGAGGACGCCTATGATCGCGGCCGGTTGATGGGAAGCTTTGCCGAGGATTGCGCCTCGCGATATCAGTTCTCGCGAACCGCGCAGGATGACTATGCGCTGCAGTCGCTTGCCAACGCGCGCGCCGCGCAGGAAAGTGGCGGCTTTGACAACGAGATCACACCGGTGACCTTCGCCGCCCGCAAGGGCGAGGTCACCATTGAGTCCGATGAACAGCCGGCGAAGGCCCGGCCGGAGAAAATTCCGCAGCTCAAACCGGCCTTTGCCAGGGACGGGACAGTGACCGCCGCCAACGCCTCGTCGATCTCCGACGGCGCTGCCGCCCTCATTGTCACCAGCGCTGAAATGGCGGCGGAACATGGGGTGAGGGCGCGGGCGCGAATCTGCGGCCATGCCAGCCACGCCCATGCCCCGCAATGGTTTACCACCGCGCCGGTGCCGGCGACGCAGAAGCTGCTTGCAAAGCTTGACTGGGAGGTTGGCGATGTCGATCTGTGGGAGGTCAATGAGGCCTTCGCGGTTGTGCCGATGGCCTTCATGCATGAGCTTGGCCTGCCGCGTGACAGGGTCAATGTGAATGGCGGGGCCTGCGCGCTTGGCCATCCGATCGGCGCTTCCGGCAGCCGTATCATCGTGACGCTGCTTCATGCGCTGGAGGCACGCGGCCTGAAACGTGGTGTGGCCGCGATTTGTATTGGCGGCGGCGAGGGCACGGCCATCGCGCTCGAGCGCGTCTAGCGCGTCTAGCGCGCCGACCGGGCGCCGGGAGACAGACTGTCAGGGGGACAAGGGGTGGCAGGACAGCTTGACAACATGGTACTCGCCGACCCGCACCGCCAGGACCGGGTCGCGCCGATTGCCGTCATCGATATCGGATCGAACTCCATCCGCCTTGTCATCTATGCCAGTGGCGGGCGCTACCCATTTCCCCTGTTCAATGAACGGTCTAACTGTCGTCTCGGCGAGGGGCTGGGGGCGGACGGGATGTTGCAACCCGAGCGGATTTCGGTGGCGCTGGCGGCATTGTCACGCTTTGCCGGAATCATGAAATCAATGGGTGTGGCGACCATCCACGCCGTTGCCACGGCGGCGGTGCGGCGGGCCCGCAATGCGGCTGAATTCACCGCGCCGGCCGAGGCCATCCTCGGCCAGCCGATCAGCGTGCTGAGCCAGACCGAGGAGGCGCATTATGTGGCGCGGGGCCTGACGCTGAACATCCCCGAGGCGACCGGTCTTGTCGCCGATCTCGGCGGCGGCAGCCTTGAGGTCGTGGCGCTTGAGGGCGGGCAGGCGCGGCAGTCGACAAGTTTCAATTTCGGTCACCTGTCAACTGTCGAGGCCGAGGAGGTCGAGGCCGCGCTCGCTGCGGAACCCTGGCTGGCGGCGCGGCCGGGGACGCGCATCTATGGCGTCGGCGGATCCTTCCGCGCGCTTGGCCTTGCCTATATCGAACAGTCAGGCTATCCGCTGCCGGTGCTTCATGGGCTGCGCATTCCCGGCGAGGAGGCCGGCAATTTGCTGGCGGCCTTCTGCCGCAGGAACCCCGATCTGTCCGGCGTGCCGCTTGGCCGCCAGAAGACGATGCCGACCGCGGCGCTGATCATGCGGGCGCTGTTTCGTTACAGCGGCGCCGAAAGAATTGTCGTCAGCGGGAC
>JAAZUU010000154.1 GCA_018624035.1 Rhodobiaceae bacterium
GTCACTGAAGTGGCGTCCGACGGCAAGGGCGTCCCGACAACAGCGTCTGCTGCAGCTTCAGATGCGGTATCAGCCACGGTGCCGGCACCGATATCCGCGCCCCCGGCGCAGCCGGAACAGCCTGCCATAGCCGCGCGGAAAGCGCGGCCGGAGCCGACGCCGGAGGTCGCCGCCACAGCCAAAGCGGCGACGCCGCAGAGCGCGATGACGGCCTCACTTGCCTCCCGCACGGCCAAGCTTCCGGCGATCCCGGGTCGGTCATCCACGCCGCTGGTGGTCAGCCGCAATTTCGCCAAGCAGATTCCGGAATCGCATCTCGGACTGCCGGTCAAAAGCCAGAAAGAGAGCTTTATTGCCATAACGCTGCCACTGATTCTGGCGGCGAATGAGGAAATCACGCAGCGCCGCAAGGCGATTGAGCGGGCGGTATCACGCGGTGATCAGGCGACGGTGGAGCGCTGGGCACGGCTATATCGGATTGAGTCGGACGGCCGACCGCTTGCCGAGATCGAGAGGCAGCTTCTGCTTCGCGCCGATCTTGTTCCGGTATCACTGGCGCTGGCGCAGGCGGCCATAGAATCGGGCTGGGGTACCTCGCGCTTCGCGCTGCAGGGAAACGCGCTGTTTGGTCAATGGGCCTGGCAGAAGGATGCCGGGCTGAAACCGGCGCGCGCTTCCAACAGCGAGGCGGTGGTCCGCAGCTTTCCCAACCTGTTCGGGTCGGTTCGGGCCTATATGCATAATCTGAACACGCATCCCCGTTATGCCGGATTCCGCGCGCGCCGACATCTGCTGCGCGGGCGAACACAGGCCGACCTTGGATATCAGCTGTCCAATTTCCTTGATGGTTATGCCGAGATTGGCGAGGTCTACGTCGCCAAGTTGAAGACGCTGATCCGGTCGAATGAATTCGGACAATATGAGGCGGCGACCCTTCGCTGACCGCTGACGGTGACCATCGGCAGCTGTGGCTATTCGGTCAGAAACTGCCGACCGAACCAGCGCCATCGCTCGTCCGGACCCGGCATCGTGCAATTGACCCGCGCGCGCTTGCCGACAAGTGGCCCCGGCATTCTGATTTCGGCCCGCCGCCCAATGATGGCGACATCAAGTTTCCCATATTTGCTGTTGAAACACCGAAGCTGTCTTTCCTGGTCCATTTCCGGTGACAGTGTGAAGCCATAGAGCGGGGGGTTCTCGCTCAGCGCGACATCCGCCGGCACGATCTCGCTGACCTTCAATGGCAGGCCATTGATCGCCAGTTCAAGCCGTTCGCGGTTGCCATATTGTTCGTTCATTGCGAAACGCGGCAATTCGAAGAACCCGTCATAGCCATGCGCGACGCCGGAATTCTGGCCGAAGGCAGCCACGAAACCGGCTGTCTTTACAAGCTCGATCACATCAAGATTATATTCGCCATATGGATAGGCAAACAGGGTCGGGCGAATGCCGAGCTCGGCAAGGAAGCGTTCATTGCTGATCCTGAGTTCCTCGCGATTTTCTTCGATCGGTGTCCGGTGCATATGGGGGTGTGTCTGCGTCTGGCTGCCAATGCCGAATCCGGCAGCCTGCCATTCGCGAATCTGGTCCCAGCTCATATAGTTGCGGTGATTGCGGTCAACCGGGCGGGTGGCGATGAACAGAGTGGCATGAAAACCGCGATCCTTGAGCCGTGGCATCGCCACTTCATAGACCGAGAGATAGGCGTCATCGATGGTGATCGCCACGGTCCGGTCGGGAAGCGGCTCGCCAGCTTGAAGATGGCTGACGATATCCTCAAGCGGCCAGACGGAATAGGGGCCATCGGCGAGAATTTCAAGATGTTCCTCGAATTGGGCGATCCGCACATTGGTGCTTGGATATTCCGCCTCGCCAAACCTGTGATACATGAGGATGGTTGCATGATCGGCGGCCCGCGCGACGGCGGCAGCAAGAATGACACCGGCCAGAAGCAAGGGCAGAATGAACAGACGATTTATGACCGGGTGATTTGTAACCGGTTGACTTAAAAGGGGCATGGACATCATCGGTCAGGTCGCGCAGGTTAGTGAAGCGCCCACCATACTGTGCTAGACATAGTCCGACCAGAGGCAGTTTGCTCTGATCGGGCCTTTCATCCGATGGCCCGGGATCGTTGGCCCGGCATGTTGGGCTTGGCATGTTGGGCCACTACCAGTGTCGCGGGAGCTTGATATTGCCACACTGCCGAAAGCCAGACTGCCGAAAATTGTTGTCCAGAATGCCGGAAAGGGTCTGCTGCTTGGATGTCTGAATTGCCGGATAAAGCTGTGATTCTCGCACTTGAATCAAGTGCCGACCAGGCCTCGGCCGCGATCCGGTGCGCCGATGGGCGGCACTGGCAGGAGGTGCATACGGCGCGGCATGGCCATGCTGCCATACTGACCGAGCTGGCCCGCCAGGTGATGCAGCAGGCCGGAGTGGCCGCCGCGTCATTGACCCATGTCGCCGCCGGTCGCGGCCCCGGATCATTTACCGGAATCAGGGTTGGCCTTGCGGCAGCAAAAGGGTTCGCGCTTGCCAGTGGCGCCACCGGGATCGGTGTGTCCTGTCTGGCAGCGATGGTGCATGCGGCGCGGCGCCATCGGCCCGAGCACGCCGAGCGGCACCTTCTTGCCACCGCCGACACGCGGCGCGGAAGCTATTTCTGCCAGCTGTTCGACCCGGCACTTGATCCGGCACTTGATCCGACCCTTGATCCGGCCACCGGAACAGCGCGGCCGATTCTCGACACTATCCTCGAGCGCGGGAAACAGACGCCGGAAGACTGGCAGCAAGCTGTGGTGCTCGGTCCCGGCGCGGCCGATCTTGTCGCCACCTTTCCGGATCGTGCCATGACGGCACTTCAGGAGGTGTCGCCTGTCGATGCCCTGCAGATTGCCGACCTTGCCGCGCACCGTCTCGAGACGGGCCTCACTGCGGAGTGTCTGACGCCGCTTTATGTGGCACCGGCTTTTCTGGGGCCGGCGCCGTCATATCCGGCGGATCCGTCATCCAGCGATCGTGCCGGGTCGTGATCGGGTGATGATCAGACAGATCAAGGAGGCGGATCTTGACGCCATCGCCGATATCGAGGCGGGTGTCTTTGCCCGCCCGTTGACGCGTGGTGACCTTGTGACACTGTGGCGAAAGCCGGCCTTCCGCGGTTTTCTGCTGGCCCCGGATGGTGGTGTGCCGGCCAGCTATGTGCTGTTTCTGATTGCTGGTGGTGTTGCTGATCTTGTCTCGACGGCCACCGCCGGGCATGCACAGCGGCGCGGATACGCAATGCATCTTTTGCGCGAGTCACTGCGCCGGATCGAGGTGGACGCGGTCATGCTTGAGGTGGCGGTCGATAATGTACGGGCATTGGGGTTGTATGCGGGACTTGGCTTCGCCGAGGTGGGACGGCGTCCCGACTATTACCGGCGTCCAGCTGGCCGTGTTGACGCCCTGATCCTGCGATGGAGGCCAGAGCCGCAGGGTTCGGCTTGACCCCTGCTGTCGACCGGCATAGAAAAGCCCGAAAAAATATTCAGGACACTCTGGACAATTCCCGAGGAACAACACCTGAATTGAACATCCTGAATCTTAACTGTCGGAAAAGAGCCGCGATCGTGTCAAAGAAACTGTTCATCAAGACCTACGGGTGCCAGATGAATGTCTATGATTCGGACCGCATGACCGATGTCCTTGCACCACTCGGCTACAGCACCACGACGACCGCCGACGGCGCTGACATGGTGATCCTGAACACCTGCCACATTCGTGAGAAGGCTTCGGAAAAGGTGTTTTCCGAACTTGGCCGGCTGCGGATGATGAAGGACCGCGCGCGCGACCAGGAAGGCCGCCATGTGGCAATCGCAGTGGCCGGCTGTGTGGCGCAGGCCGAGGGCGAGGAAATCACCCGCCGCGCGCCATGGGTCGATATTGTTGTCGGGCCGCAAACCTATCATCGCCTTCCCGAACTGGTCAGCCGGATCGATCCCGCCGCGCGTCAGCGGGTGATCGACACAGAGTTTCCCGAAGAGGTCAAGTTCGACCAGCTTCCCGGCGAGCATGCCCCGCGCGGGCCGGCGGCATTCCTGTCCGTTCAGGAGGGGTGTGACAAATTCTGTGCCTTTTGTGTTGTTCCCTATACACGGGGCGCCGAATTCTCGCGGCCGGTAGCCGGCATTCTCGATGAGGCGCGCCGCCTCGTCGCTGGCGGCACCTGCGAGCTGACGCTGCTTGGCCAGAATGTCAACGCCTATCACGGCGAGGCACCTGACGGTTGCAGCTGGAGCCTGGCACGCCTGGTCCGAGAACTTGCCGAGATCAATGGTCTGGCGCGAATCCGCTATACCACCTCGCACCCGCTGGACATGGAGGAGGATCTGATCCTCGCACATCGCGATGTGCCAAGCCTGATGCCCTATCTGCATCTTCCGGTGCAGTCCGGATCGGATCGCATCCTGACCGCGATGAACCGCCGCCATACCCATGATGTCTATCTGCGGGTGCTCGACCGGCTTCGCGCCGTGCGGCCGGATATCGCATTTTCCGGTGATTTCATTGTTGGTTTCCCCGGCGAGACGGACCGTGATTTTGCCGAGACGCTGGCCCTTGTCGACAAGGTTGGCTACGCCTCGGCATATTCGTTCAAATACAGCCCGCGCCCCGGCACCCCGGCTGCCAATTCGTCAGAACAGGTGCCGGAGGATGTCAAGGCTGACCGGCTCGAGGCGCTGCAGCAATTGCTGAACGCCCAGCAGCTGGCCTTCAACAAGGCAAGCGAGGGCAAGGTGATGGATGTGCTGATCGAGCGGCGCGGTGGCCGCCCCGGACAGGTGGCGGGGCGCAGCCCCTATATGCAGGCGGTCAATCTTGCGGCAGGCGAGGATCTTGTCGGCAGCATCATTTCTTGCCGTGTGACCGAGGCAAGGCAGAACAGTGTCGTCGGGGCGGTCGCATGACCGGATTCGCGTGGTAAAGGCGGTGAAATCCACCTCCATTCGCATGGAATTCGAGGATAATGGCACGCTTGCGAGGCTGACCGGCGAACACAACCAGAACCTCGCGCGTCTTGAAAAGGCGCTCGACGTCTCGCTTGACAGTTTCGGCAACAGCATCACCGTGTCCGGCCCTGCCGCGGCGGTGAAGACGGCGCGCCGCGCGCTTGAGGATATCTATCGGCAGCTTGGTAGTGGTGCGGAGGTTCCCGAGGATGGCTCGCTGATCAGTGACGCGTTGCGCTGGGTCGTGGCCGGTGATGCGGCGGTGGATGCCGGCCAGGGCCAGGGTGTCGAGACATGGCGCAAGAAAATC
>JAAZUU010000155.1 GCA_018624035.1 Rhodobiaceae bacterium
GTATGACAGCTGGAGCGGTTCAAACGCCGATAGCGCTACAACTAACAACAACTCGATTTCGACCACGACCGATTTCTCGATCTCGGCCAGTGCAGTTCTCGACAACGGCATGACCATTTCTGCTCGCGTGTTTGAAGATGGCAGCGCTGACGCCGCCGCTTCCTTCGCTCAGAACGGTTTCAAGATCTCAGACGACTGGGGCACCCTTGGCTTTGCTTCGGATGAGGCCGGCGATGCGTTCGCAACTGCTCTCGACATCACCGATGATGAAGGCTACAACACCACTGCCACAATCGCCACCCTGAAGCCTTCCGACGATTGGATTGATGCTGCCGAGGTATCTTACCTGTCGCCTGCAGTCAGTGGTTTCCAGTTCTCGATTGGCATGGCAGACGGTGCAAAGGCTGACAACACTATGGGCGGTGTCCAGTACTCGACGGCCGCCGGTGATGCATCTGTCACCCTGAAATATGCCTTCCAGTCCACTGGCAAGGCAAACGCCACTGGCACAGGTGCTAACGCTTCAATCGATACCACCAACCTTGGTGCTGTAATCTCGATGGGAGGCGCAACGCTGACTGTTTCGCAGAAGAGCCGCGAGCAAGCCGCAGTTGTTGATCTTGAGGCGACTGGTGCAGCTATCGCCTACACTGTTTCCGACGCGTTGACTGTGGAAGCCTTCACGGCTGAGTCCGAGGATGATGGCACCACCGATTCGAACTTCAAGTTCAAGGAAACTGGCTACGGTATTACCTACACCATTACGCCGGGCCTGTCGTTGTCACTGACCAACAACACCTGGGATCAAGACGGCAACACAGATGAAGACGGCACAAATACCGCCGTTGCTATTGACCTGTCTTTCTAAGCACGGGTTAATCGGCTATTGTAAGGGGGCTGGGAAACCGGCCCCCTTTTTATTGGAAATGCCTCATGAAAATCATCGCATCGGCCCTGATCTGTCTTATTCTGGTTTCCTGTTCGAATTTTGAACCGGCACCGCCGCCTGTCGAGGAGGAGCCGGTTTCCTTCCTCACCGGAAAGACCGGCGGGATCACATTGGCCGATCTTAATGGATTGACCAATCAGAGCGGTGACAGCATGCCGGTGAACGCCATATTGTGGCGCGCCGCGCTGGAAATCATCTCATTGATCCCGATTGCTGATGTCGACACATTCGGTGGCACCATCGTGTCCGACTGGCACGCGCTTCCGGACAAGCCGAACGAGCGGATCAAGATCACGATTTTCATTTCCGGCCGCGAACTCCGCTCGGACGCCGTGCGGATCACCGTTCATGTGCAGAACCGCGAAGGTGTTGACGGCAATTGGGGCGGCAGTGTCCGTGACGAGGAATTCGCCACGCGTCTTGAAGACCTTGTCCTGAACCGCGCCCGCGAGATTCGCGCCGAGACGATTACCGAAGTGGTCGAATAGACAGCCATTCTCAATCCAGCCTTCATGACATGCCGCCAGGGTGACTTTCATGGATCAGTACAACGCGTCCGCCGTCGAGGCCAAATGGCAGGAGCGCTGGGACACCGACAGATGTTTCATCGCGGAAACCGGATCCGAAAAGCCGAAATATTACGTTCTCGAGATGTTTCCCTACCCGTCGGGACGCATTCATATGGGGCATGTCCGCAACTACACGCTTGGCGACGTGGTGGCGCGCTACCGCCGCGCCTGCGGATATAATGTCCTTCACCCGATGGGATGGGATGCGTTCGGGCTGCCGGCGGAAAACGCGGCGATGGAGCGTGGCGTGCATCCGGGCCACTGGACGACAGAGAATATCGCCGCCATGCGCACACAGCTTCGCGGCATGGGGCTGTCCTATGACTGGGACCGCGAGTTTGCCACCTGCACGCCGGACTATTACCGCCACGAACAGCGGATGTTCCTGAAGTTCCTGGAAAAGGGGCTTGCCTACAGAAAGGAAAGCTGGGTCAACTGGGATCCGGTCGAAAATACGGTCCTCGCCAACGAGCAGGTTGTCGATGGCCGCGGCTGGCGCTCCGGGGCACCGGTCGAACGCCGGCTTCTTTCGCAATGGTTCCTGAAAATCACCGCCTTCGCCGATGAGCTTCTTGACGCGATCGAGGGTCTGGAGCGCTGGCCTGATCGGGTCAGACTGATGCAGCAGAATTGGATCGGCAGGTCCGAGGGCGCGCGCGTGCGCTTTGACCTGACAACGTCCGGGCCCGAGTCCCGATCAGGATCAGGGTCCGGGTCCGGTGCCGCGCGCCATATCGATGTCTTCACGACCCGCCCGGACACGTTGTTCGGCGCGTCCTTCCTTGCCATCGCCGCCAATCACCCGCTGGCGGTGGCACTCGGTGAGTCTGATCCCGACGCCGCCTCCTTTATCGCCGAATGCGCAAGGCTGGGCACTTCGGAAGCTGCCGTCGAGACAGCCGAGAAGAAAGGGTATGACACCGGCCTTGCCGTTCAGCATCCATTGATCGCGGAGTGTCGGCTGCCGGTCTATATCGCCAATTTCGTGCTGATGGAATACGGCGCCGGGGCCATTTTCGGCTGTCCGGCACATGACCAGCGCGACCTTGATTTCGCCAACGCCTATGAGCTGCCGGTGATCCCGGTGGTGCTGCCCGACGACGCCGACGCGCAAAGCTTCACCGTCACCGACACCGCCTATACCGGGCCCGGCAAGCTGTTCAATTCGGGTGATTGGGACGGACTCAGCGTCGAGGACGGCAAACGCGCCGCCATCAAGGCGCTGGAATCCCGCGATGCCGGCACTGGCCAGACAACCTACAGGCTTCGTGACTGGGGGGTTTCGCGCCAGCGCTATTGGGGATGTCCGATTCCGATCATCCATTGTGAGAGCTGCGGCATGGTGCCGGTGCCGGAAGCCGATCTTCCTGTCGAGCTGCCCGAGGATGTGGATTTCGACCAGCCTGGCAACCCGTTGTCCAATCACCCGAGCTGGAAACATACAAGCTGCCCGACCTGCGGCGGCGCCGCCATTCGTGAACAGGACACCTTTGATACCTTCTTTGAGAGTTCCTGGTATTTCCTGCGCTATGCGGATCCGGCGCATCCGGACGGCTTCAGCCGCGAGGCGGCGGCCTACTGGATGCCGGTCGATCAATATATCGGCGGGGTTGAGCATGCCGTGCTGCATCTTCTCTATTCCCGTTTCTTCACACGTGCGTTGCGGGAGACCGGCTATCTCGAGCTTGACGAGCCGTTCGCCGGGCTGATGACCCAGGGCATGGTCTGCCACCAGACCTTCCAGGACCAGCAGGGCAAATGGCTGTTCCCGACCGAGGTCGAGCGCACGGGTGACGAGTGGCGCGAGATCGAGACCGGCAGTACCGTTACAGCCGGCCGCATCGAGAAAATGAGCAAGTCGAAACGCAATGTCATCGATCCTGAACTGATCATCTCGACCTATGGCGCCGACACGGCGCGCCTGTTCATGCTGTCGGATTCACCGCCGGAACGTGACATGGAATGGACCGAAGCCGGGGTCGAGGGGGCATCACGCTTTCTGAAAAGACTTTATCGCATGGCAGGTGATCCTGATCTGGCACCTATCGGCAGTGCCGTGCCGACCGATGGCGCGCCGGCCGAACTTGTGCGGGCCGCGCACCGGGCCATCAAGGCGATTTCCGAGGATATCGAGGCATTCCGCTTCAACAAGGCGGTGGCGCAGCTCTATACGCTTGCCAACGCCGTCGCCGATCTCTCGGACGGTGCGGCGGAAGCTGGCGCCGCGCGCCGCTTCGGTATTGAGACACTGACCCGGCTTCTGGCCCCGCTGGCCCCGCATGTCGCCGAGGAGATGTGGCAGATGCTCGGCCATGAAACCATACTCGCCGCATCGCCCTGGCCGGAAGCCGACGCGGCGCTGGTGACCGAGGCCAGTGTCGAAATCGGCGTTCAGGTCAATGGCAAGCTTCGCGATACCGTATCGCTGCCGCGTGACGCCGCAGAGGACGAGGCCCGCTCCGCCGCGCTGGCTTCGACCGGTGTTATTCGATATCTTGACGGCAAGGAGCCGAAGAAAGTCATTGTCGTGCAGAACAGGATCATCAATGTGGTTGTCTAGGGCGTTAGTGATCGTCGGCATGTCCCTGCTTGCTGCCTGCGCCAACATGCAGGTGCAGACTGTCGGTGAGGTGCTGCGAGAACAGGATGTCGGGATCAATGTCGTGCAAAGCGGCGAGCGCAAGGGGCAACTCTACAGCCGCCAGCTTCGCGACAGACTCGACACGGATGGTCCGGCAACACATGATCTGTCTTCGAAGCTCAACCAGTCCTCCACATCTGTTGTATCCGTTCGCGGCACCGGCTCGAACCTGAAGAAAATGACCATGACAGCGGAGATCACGCTTGTTGACCGCGGCACTGGCAAGATTGTGCTGACAGATTCGATTTCTTCCACCGCCACGCTTGGCGCAGTATCGGCCTATTTCGCGCAGACGCGTTCCGACCGGCACGGCGGTGAACGTCTCGCGATTCTTCTTGCCGACCGTGTCGCCGCCCGCGTCCAGCTCTTTTTCCTGAACAGCAGCGGGTCCTGATGAAGGTCGCACCGCGACAGATCCAAAGCTTCCTGTCCTCCATTCCCGCGCCTGTCCGCGCGACACTTCTTCATGGCAGCGATATCGGCCTGATTGGCGAGCGAGCCCGCCAGATAGCTGCCCATTTCAGCGATGATCTGGATGATGTGTTTTCGGTGACCCGTCTTGATGGCGAGAGACTGGCATCCGATCCCGGTGCGCTTGGTGATTCCGCCGAGGCGCTTGCCATGACAGCTGCCTGCCGTCTGGTCCTTGTTCGCGGCCGTGGAAGCGAAATGCTCGAATCCTGCAAACTTGCCCTTGCCCGTAACCTTGAAAATGCCTTCATCATTGTCGAGGCCAGCGAGACCACAACACGGCATGCGCTGGTGAAGCTGTTCGAGACAAGTGATCATGCCGCCGCCATCGGCTGTTATCCGGACGAGGCGCGCGACATCGGCACATTGCTTGGCGAGGTGCTGGCACAGGACAATATCAGCATCACCGATGATGCGCGTGCCGCCGCCATCACGCGACTTGGCAGCGACCGCGCGGCAACACGGCGCGAGATTGAAAAGCTGGCCCTGCTCGCCGGGCCCGGTGGATCGTTGACATTCGAGGATGTAAGCATGGCGCTTGGCGACAGTGCCACTCTGGCAATTTCCGACATCGCCATGGCCGCGGCGGATGGCCGGGTAGACGCGCTTGAAC
>JAAZUU010000071.1 GCA_018624035.1 Rhodobiaceae bacterium
GACCGGCTGGTCAATTGGGAAAATGTGGCCTCGCGCCTCTAGACACCGAAAATTTGTCCATCAGCCCCGCCAGGCCCCGGCCCGGCGGGGTTTTTTTATGTTTTGGTTGTTTTGCATCTGCCGCATTTGCACCCCAAACGCGCCACATTGAGATACTTAATCGGCGTTATAAGGAAACCAGTTCAAGAGCCCTCCAACCCATGAATGAAAGGATCGAATCATGGCAGCAGCAGCCATTCTGTTTCTCATCGGTGTCGGTTTCTACAACAGCGACGACATGTCAGAATTCCGTGAACACAGCAATCACAACGCACAATATGTCTTCGCTTATGTCGAGGATTGCGAAAGCGGCCTTCGCGATTCGGGATATGCCTACGCGCCGTCGGGAAGCCTTGTCCTGAAACAGGTCAACCGTGACGGCACCGTCGGCGAGGTATGTGCCGAATGAGGGGGCCAAATAACGGGGCCAAATAGCGCAACCCCGCGCGACGCGGCTGTCAGTCCTGCGGAGTGCCGTCGCCAACCATGCTGTTGACGCGCAGACGCAGCGCGTTCAGCCGGATGAAGCCATGCGCGTCCGCATGGTCGTAATCGACCGCGCCTTCCTCGAAGGTGACAAGATCGGCATTATACAGCGAGTTCGGTGATTTCCTGCCGGTGACAATCACATTGCCCTTGTAGAGCTTGACCCGCACGACCCCGCGCACGGCATCACGGCAACTGTCGATCGCCGCCTGCAGCATCTCGCGCTCCGGTGCGAACCAGAACCCGTTATAGACCAGCTCGGCATAGCGCGGCATCAGCTCGTCCTTCTGATGCGCCGCGCCGCGATCCAGCGTGATGGATTCCATCGCGCGCCGCGCCGTCAGAAGAATGGTGCCGCCCGGGGTTTCATAGACGCCGCGCGACTTCATCCCGACGAACCGGTTCTCGACCAGGTCAAGCCGGCCGATGCCGTTGGCGCCGCCAAGCTCGTTCAGTCTTGTCAGCAGCTGCGCCGGCGTCATCTTCACACCGTCAATGGCCACCGGATCGCCGGCCTCGAACTCGATCTCGATTTCGGTCGGCCTGTCGGGCGCGTCCTCGGGCGATACCGAGCGCGAGAAGACATATTCCTCCGGCGCCACCCACGGGTCCTCTAGAACCTTGCCCTCGGCCGAGATGTGAAGAAGATTCGCATCGACGCTGAACGGCGCCTCACCACGTTTGTCGCGCGGAATCGGAATCTGGTTCTGCTCGGCATATTCGATCAGCTTTGTGCGCGAACCGAGGTCCCATTCGCGCCACGGGGCGATCACCTGAATGTCGGGCTGAAGGGCGTAATAGGCCAGCTCGAAGCGGACCTGATCATTTCCCTTGCCGGTGGCGCCATGCGCCACAGCATCGGCGCCGACGGCCCGCGCGATCTCGATCTGCCGCTTCGCGATAAGCGGGCGCGCGATCGAGGTGCCAAGAAGATACATGCCTTCATAGAGCGGGTTCGCCCGGAACATCGGGAACACATAGTCGCGCACGAACTCCTCGCGCAGATCCTCGATGAAGATCTCCTTGATGCCAAGCAACTCGGCCTTGGCGCGGGCCGGTTCGACCTCCTCGCCCTGTCCGATATCGGCGGTGAAAGTCACAACCTGTGCGTTATACCGGTCCTGCAGCCAGCGCAGGATGACTGAGGTGTCGAGGCCGCCGGAATAGGCGAGGACGACTTTTTTGACTGAATCCTGTTTCATGGCGTTTCTCATAACGGATCACCTGTGTCCCCGCAACGCAGATTTTATCTGCCATGCGGGTCCGGCAAGGCCGTTCACGGGACGTTTTGTGGCGACAGCGGCATATTGTGCTCCGGCTTTGGCGGGTAAGCCAGCAGTCATGGTGCCAGTTCATGACCCCGAAGGATGAATTCCAATGACCCCCAGATCGGACATCGAGATCGCGCGTGCTGCAAGCAAGCTGCCAATCCAGCAGATCGGCGAGAAGCTGGGCATTCCGGCGCAGGACCTTCTTCCCTTCGGCCACGACAAGGCGAAATTGTCAGCGGAGTTCATTGCCGCGGCGGCGGATCGCCGAGATGGCAGGCTGATTCTTGTGACGGCCATCAACCCGACCCCGGCCGGCGAGGGCAAGACAACCACCACGGTCGGGCTGGTTGACGGGCTGAACGCCATTGGCAAGCAGGCCACCGTCTGTATCCGTGAGGCCTCGCTTGGTCCCTGTTTCGGGATGAAGGGCGGCGCCGCCGGCGGCGGGTATGCGCAGGTGGTGCCGATGGAGGAGATGAATCTCCATTTCACCGGCGATTTTCACGCCATCACATCGGCCCATAATCTGCTGTCGGCGATGATCGACAACCATATCTACTGGGGCAACGAGCTGGAGATCGACCAGCGGCGGGTAACATGGCGCCGCGTCGTCGACATGAATGACCGCGCGCTTCGCGATATCGTGACCAGCCTTGGTGGCGTGTCGAACGGCTTTCCGCGGCAGGCCGGGTTCGATATCACTGTCGCCTCCGAGGTGATGGCCATCCTGTGCCTCGCAACCGATCTCGAGGATCTGCAGAAACGCCTTGGCGACATCATCGTCGCCTATCGGCGTGACCGCTCACCCGTCTATTGCCGTGACATCAAGGCGGATGGCGCGATGACGGTGCTGCTGGCGCAGGCGCTGCAGCCGAATCTGGTGCAGACGCTCGAAAACAATCCGGCCTTTGTGCATGGCGGCCCGTTCGCCAATATCGCGCATGGCTGCAACTCGGTGATCGCCACGAAGACAGCGCTGAAACTGTCCGACTATGTCGTGACCGAGGCCGGATTCGGGGCTGACCTCGGTGCCGAGAAATTCCTCAACATCAAATGCCGCAAGGCCGGTCTGGCGCCAAGCGCCGTTGTCCTTGTCGCCACCATCCGGGCGATGAAGATGAATGGCGGTGTCGCGCGGGCCGACCTCGGTGCCGAGAATGTCGCCGCGGTACAGGCGGGTTGCGCCAACCTCGGACGGCATATCGAGAATCTGAAATCCTTCGGCGTACCGGTTGTCGTGGCGGTGAATCATTTCACCGGTGATACCGATGCCGAAATCACCGCCTTGAAGGCCTATGTCGCCGAGCAGGGAAGCGAGGCGATCATCTCGCGGCACTGGGAACTTGGAGGGGAGGGCGCCAGAGACCTTGCCACCCGCGTTGCCGAGATCGCCGATTCCGATATGGCCAGTTTCGCGCCGATCTATCCCGATGACATGCCGCTGTTCGAGAAAATAGAAACCATCGCCAAGCGGATCTACCGTGCCGACGAGGTGCTGGCCGACAAGAAAATCCGCGACCAGCTGCGTCAATGGGAAGATCAGGGCTATGGCCATCTGCCGATCTGCATGGCGAAAACCCAGTACAGCTTCAGCACCGATCCGAACCTGCGCGGCGCGCCGACCGGCCATTCGGTGCCGGTCCGCGAGGTCCGTCTGTCGGCCGGTGCCGGTTTCATCGTCGTCATCTGCGGCGAGATCATGACCATGCCGGGGCTGCCGCGCAGGCCGTCGGCGGAAACTATCCGCCTGAACGAGGCCGGCGAGATCGAAGGTCTGTTCTGATTCGGCTAGAGTGATGCGGCGGTGGCGGTCAGCGCGTGGTGAAGCGACTGCGCCGAGGCGCGCGGGCCATAGATGGTGAAGCTGATATAGGCATCACGGCGGACCAGAACACACAGCATGTGATGAATCGGTGTCCGCACCGCCGCGCCACCCTGCATCAGTCGCGTGTCTGCGGCGCTGAGCCGCTCCAGCATGGCCGGCACATCCTTGCCGGTGATATCGAACCGGACCCACGCATCGCTCTGGTCGGTGATCGAGGCCGCTCCCCCGAAGCTGGCGGCAAGCCCGCCAGCAAGATCAGCCGTGCCGGTTTCAGCCTCGACAAGGAACTGGTCGGGTCCCATCCAGATCACCCCATGCGTGTCGTTGCCTGTCCACTGTCCAGGTGCCGGCAGGTCGGTGCCAAGTGCCTTTTTAGCCGCTTTCCTGAAACTTGCCGCCTTGCCGCGCCGCATCGCCAGCGAGGCAAGGCAGCAATCGGCGATTTCGACGATTCGGATACCGCCGATCGTCTTGTCACAGGCCGTGATGCCGCCAAGGGCGGTGATTGCTGTCAGGCTAGCCACGGAGCCGTTCTCCCTCGGGATCGATGAAATGCGGGCTGCAGATGCGGGCGCGGGCCGACCGACCTTCAAGCGGGTTCATCAGCCGCACTGTCTCGCCATGCCGGTTTGCGCCCCGGACGATGAAGCCAAGCCCGATCGAGGCCCCGATATGCGGTGACCAGGCGGCCGAGGTGACATAGCCCTCATCATGCGCCGCATCGACCGGCGTGCTCTCGGCGAACATATGCGCGCCGGCGGTCACATGATCGCCATCGATCGCCTGCAGCCCGACAAGACACAGCCCGTCCTCGGCGACAAGTGCCTCGCGCCCGGCCAGCACCGCGCCGATGCTGTCCTTCTTCGTCGAGACCATCTTCGCCATGCCAAGATTGTGCGCGGTGATGGTGCCGTTCAGCTCATTGCCGGTGACATGCCCCTTCTCGATGCGCATGACGCCAAGTGCCTCGGTGCCGTAAGGGGTGATGTCATGCGGCTCACCGGCCGCCATCAGCGCGCGGATCATCGCATCGCCATAGCGTGCCGGCACCGCGATCTCATAAGCCAGCTCTCCGGAAAAGGAAATCCGGAACAGCCGTGCCGGAACCCCGCCGCAGACGCTGATCGCCCTGCAGGCCATGAAGGGAAACGCCTCGTTCGAAATGTCATGCTGCGAATCGACGACTGCCTGCAGGACGCGTCTGGCGTTCGGGCCGGCGACGGCGAACTGCGCCCAGCTGTCGGTGGCCGAAATCAACTGCACATCCATGTCAGGGCGCAGGCACTGGCGCACGAATTCCAGATGCCGATAGACGCCGACGGCATTCGCCGTGGTGGTGGTCATCAGATAATGTGTCTCGCCAAGCCGCGCCGTGGTGCCGTCATCCATCACCATGCCATCCTCGCGCAGCATCAGCCCGTAGCGCGTCCTGCCGACCGGCAGCGTGGAAAATCTGTTGCTGTAGACAAGGTCGAGAAAGGCGCCGGCATCATTTCCCTGGATGTCGATCTTGCCAAGCGTGCTGACATCGCACACCCCGACCGACCGGCGGGTGGCCAGCACCTCGCGATCAACCGATTCGCGCCAGTGAACCTCGCCTTCCCGCGGGAACCATTGGGCGCGCATCCAGCTTCCCGCCTCGACAAAGACGGCACCTTGCTCGGCCGCCCAGTGATGCGACGGCGGCAGGCGTGTTGGCCGGAAATTACGGCCGACCGAGCGGCCGGCAAAAGCAGCGATCGGCGTCGGCGTGTAGGGCGGCCGGTAGATGGTGGTGCCGGTATCGGCGATGGTTTTGCCGGTCAGTTCGGCCATCACGGCGAGGCCGAGAACATTCGATGTGCGGCCCTGGTCGCCTGCCATGCCGAGCGTGGTGTAGCGTTTCAGATGTTCGACAGCACGGAAATTCTCCTGATGCGCCAGACCGACATCCTTCACCGTGACGTCGTTCTGCTGGTCCAGCCAGGCGCGGCCGGTGCCGCCAACATGCCATAGCGGGGTGATCTTGACCGGCGTGTCATCAGCCTCCGGCACCGTTGCCGATGTCACCTTGATGCCAAGCTCGGCAAGCTGTGCCAGCGCCTGATCGCGCCCGTCGGCAAGCGCGCCGGCGGTGCTGAAGATGCCGCGCGCCGCGCCGGCGACGGCAAGGCCCGGCGGCACCCCGTCTCCGGGAACGAAAGCGGCGATATTCTCCTGCCATTGTGGACGTCCGCGATGGTGGCATGTCAGATGGACATTCGGATTCCAGCCGCCGGAGACGGCCAGCGCCCCGCAGGACACATGTTTACGGCCACCATCTGCAAGCCGCAGCGTGACATGCCCGACGCCGCGCCGTCCGCTGCTGTTGCTGACAACGGCGCCGGCGAACAGTTCGGCGACATCGCTTGCCGGCGCGTCGGGCCGCGAATCGATGATGGCGGCAATCTCCACCCCGGCGGCGGCAAGGTCGGCTGCCGTGCGGTGCCCGTCATCATTGTTCGTGAAAATGGCGATGCGTTCGGCCGGCGCGGCGGCCCAGCGATTGACATAGCCGCGCACGGCGCTGGCCTGCATGATCCCCGGCCGGTCATTATTGTCGAAGGCGATCAGCCGTTCGGTCGCCCCGGCGGCGAGGATCGCGCGCTTTGCATAGACCCGCCACAGGATCTGGCGTGGGGTGCCCTCGCGCGGCACCGGCAGATGATCGGCAACGCGTTCCAAAACGCTGTAAATGCCGTGGTCGAAAACGCCGATGGCGGTGCTGCGCGGCATCACCCGCACATTCGGCATGCTGACAAGCTCGGCCGCGGCCTCTGCCGCCCAGTCGGCGCCATTGATGCCGGCGACGGTTTCACGCTCCATCGTCAACCGGCCGCCGGCCCGGAAATCCTCATCGACGAGAATCACCTCGGCACCGGCGCGCCCGGCCGTCAGCGCCGCCATCAATCCGGCCGGACCGGCCCCGATGACAAGAAGATCGCAATGCCGGAAGCCGCGATCATAAACATCCGGATCGGGATCGCCCGACAGCGCGCCAAGCCCTGCCGCCTGTCTGATCAGCGGTTCATAGACACGCTCCCAGAACGCTTTTGGCCACATGAAGGTCTTGTAATAGAAGCCGGCACCGAGAAAGGCCGAGAACCGGTCATTCACCGCCATCAGATCAAAACCGAGAGAGGGGAACCGGTTCTGGCTGCGGGCCACCAGCCCGTCATGGAGTTCGGTCATGGTGGCGCGGCTGTTCGGCTCGCGCCGCGCGCCCTCGCGAAGCTCGACAAGGGCGTTCGGCTCCTCCGAACCGGCGGATATGATTCCACGAGGCCGATGATATTTGAATGACCGGCCAACGAGCCGGACGCCATTCGCCAGCAGCGCCGAGGCCAGCGTGTCGCCGGCGAATCCACCATAACGGCGCCCGTCAAAGGTAAAGTCGAGCGGCGTATCGCGGTCGATCAGCCCGCCATCGAGACGGTTCACCTGGGTCATGAGCGCCCTCCCGAGGTCACGACATCGGAGGCAAGCTCGACGGCCAGAATCTCATGTGTTCTGGTGTCGCGGGTGAGGACCAGCCAGCTGCGGTCCCCCATCTCATGGTACCAGAGCTCGCGATGCGTTCCTGCCGGATTGTCGCGAAGATACTGGTAATCAAAAAACGTGTCGGCGGCATCGCCGGCAAACGCATCGGGTCGTTGCAGAAGGCTGGCATCGCCAAGACAGGTGAATTCCTGTGAGTCGCGCGGACCCAGAAGCGGATGTTCGATGATCATGCCGGTACAGCTCCTCAGTGCAGGTTGGGCTGGGCGCCCGACCCCTTCTCATCAATCATCATGCCGCGGCGGAACCTGTCGAGCCGAAACGCGGTCGCGGTTTCATGCGGTGTGTCGGTCGCCAGAAGATGGGCAAAGCAATATCCCGAGGCGGGAGTCGCCTTGAAGCCGCCATAGCACCATCCACCATTGAAATAGAGGCCATCGACAGGCGTGTGATCGATGATCGGCGAGCCGTCCATGCTCATATCCATGATGCCGCCCCACATCCGCACCATGCGGGCGCGCCCGATCATCGGCATCAATGTCATGCCGCCCTCGCAGACATCCTCGACCACCGGCAGATTGCCGCGCTGGGCGTAGGAATTATACATGTCGATATCGCCGCCAAAGACCAGCCCGCCCTTGTCGGACTGGCTGATATAGAAATGGCCGGCACCATAGGTGACGACACCGGGGATCACCGGCTTCAGCCCCTCCGAGACAAAGGCCTGCAGGACATGACTTTCGATCGGAAGCCGCATCCCGGCAGCCTGCATGACGCGGCTGCTGCTGCCGGCGACGGCGCAACCGACCTTGCGGGCGGCGATGAAGCCGCGATTTGTCTCGACACCAATGCAGCGCCCGTTCTGGATGCGAAAGCCGGTGACCTCGCAATTCTGAATGATGTCGACACCGCGACGGTCAGCGCCGCGCGCATAGCCCCACGCCACCGCGTCATGGCGCACCGTGCCGCCCCGGCGCTGGACGAGCGCGCCCTGGATGGGAAAGCGGCCATTGTCGAAATTCAGGAAGGGCATCTCGGCGCGAAGCTGCGCGGCGTCAAGAAGCTCGGCATCGGCACCATGCAGGATCATCGCATTGCCGCGTCGGCGGTAGGCGTCGCGCTGCCCGTCGGAATGATAGAGGTTGTAGACGCCGCGCTGGCTGACCATTGCGTTATAGTTGAGATCCTGCTCCAGCCCTTCCCAAAGCTTCAGCGAGAATTCGTAGAACGGTTCATTGCCTGGAAGAAGGTAGTTCGACCGGATGATGGTGGTGTTGCGGCCGACATTGCCGCCGCCGATCCAGCCCTTTTCCAGAACGGCGACCGATGCCTCGCCATAGCGGCTTGCCAGGTAGTAGGCTGTCGC
This sequence comes from Rhodobiaceae bacterium, assembly GCA_018624035.1. Taxonomy (GTDB): domain Bacteria; phylum Pseudomonadota; class Alphaproteobacteria; order Puniceispirillales; family Puniceispirillaceae; genus UBA8309. The sequence goes on from JAAZUU010000071.1 coordinate 8,504, forward strand.
CAGACCATGCCCACCGCCGCCGACAATCACGAAATCATAGGCCGGTTGCGGCTCCGGGTCACGCCAGGCAGGCCGCCAGCCTCTGTTCCCGGTAAGGCCCTCCCGCAGGATCCGGAACCCGGAATACCCCCCCAATTTCTTCATGTCACCTCGCGTTCGCCGCAGCTGTTTTCCACCCACCAGACAGCCACCATTGTCGTGCCAATTCAACCCAGAAGACGCCAGCATGCGACATTTTGTGGCGACAAATGGCAGGGGCCGGTCATATTGGTGTCAGCTGTCGCGAAGCAGTGGCGCCGGCTTGCGGCCAAGGGTGCGCACGGCACCCGCCAGCCCCAGCATCGCCGTTGCCGCGGCACCGCCCATGGTGGTCATCAGCACAAGCGCGAAATCAAGTTCGAAATCGGCATTCAGAAAGCCCTCGATCAGGCCCCAGCTGGCGATGCTGCCGATGAGGGCCGCCGCCACCGCGGCAAGCATGCCGAGAAGCGCATATTCGAGGAACCAGGCGATGGCGATGGACAGGCGGGTGGCGCCGAGAACCTTCAGGATCACCGAGTCGGCAAGCCGCTGCGCCTCGGTACTGGCCACGGTGCCGGCAAGAACGGCGACGCCGGCAACAAGCGTGACCAGTGCCGTCAGCTGCACAGCGGCGCCAAGCAGGCCGATCACCCGCTGTGCCGTTGACACCGCCTCGCGCACCGAAATGGCCGAGACATTGGAAAAGGCGGCGGCGACATTGCGGTCGACGGCGATGGCCGAGTCATCATTGTCGACGCGTGTGCTGACCATCCAGCTGTGCGGCGCCGCTTCCAGCAATCCCGGTGACAGCACGAAGACGAAATTGATGCTGAAGCTTTCCCATTCGACCGCGCGGATGCTGGTGATCTCAGCGCTGATCGACCGACCAAGGACGTTGAAGGTGACGCTGTCGCCGATCCAGACGCCAAGCTCGCGCGCCTCCTCCTCGGACATCGAGGCCTGTGTCGGGCCGGCATAATCGGCCGGCCACCACGCGCCGGCGATGATCTCGCCACTGTCTGGCGGGGTCGCTGACCAGGTCAGCGCGCGGTCACCGCGAAGCACCCAGGCCGACCCGCCCTTCATGTCGAATTCCTCGGCCGGTGTGCCGCCAAGGCTTGTCACGCGCCCGCGAAGCATCGGTGTCTTCGAGACCGAGGTCACACCGGGCGTGCCGGTGGTGATCGCCATGAAGCGGTCGATCTGGTACGGCTGGATGTCGATGAAAAACCAGGCCGGCGCGTCCTCGGCGACCCTCGTGTCGATCTGCCGGCCGATATTGGCCTGCGACAGTGACACGGTGACCAGCACCGACAGGCCGAGGCCGAAGGCGATGACGATGGCGCGCACCGGCGATCCCGGCCGTGTGATGGCCGACAGCGCCAGCCGCCCCGGCACATAGGACGGCGCCGGCAGGCGGCGCAGCACCGCCAGAAGCAGCTCGCCAAGCCCGGCCAGAAGCGCGATCGCCGCCAACGACCCGCCAATGAAGACCAGCGTCAGAAGCAGGTCGCGCGTCGCCACAAAGGCCAGCCCGGCAAGACCAAGCAAGGCGCCGGCCGCCATCATCAGATAGACCGGCCTCGGCCGCCCGCCGGGCATGCTGTTCAGCCGCCGGAACAGGTTCGCCGCCCGCACCTCCTCGGCCTTGGCAAGCGGCCACAGCGCGAACAGAAACGAGGTGACGATGCCAAAACCGGCCGCGACGATCAGTGGCATCGGATAGACCGAGACCCTGATCGGGACGGTCACATAGGCCGACAGCAGATCGACGGCGAAGACCGGTGCGATGGCGGCCAGTCCGACGCCAAGCCCGACGCCAAGCCCGGCAATCAGCATCACCTGCAGCAGATAGATCCGGAAAATCAGACGCGCCGGCGCGCCAAGACATTTGAAGGTGGCGATCACCGGCATGCGGCTGCCAAGCCAGGCCCGCACCGCGCCGGCGACGCCAAGCCCGCCGATCAACAGGGCCGTCAGCCCGACAAGCACCAGAAACACTTCGGTCCGGTCGATGAAGACATCGAACCCGGGGGCCGCATTCATGACATCGCGCACCCGCACGCCGTCATCACGCCCGGCTGCCCGCAACGCGGCAACAGCCGCCTCGCGGTCGCCCTGATTTTCGAGAAGCAATCTTGTCCGGTGGGTGATCATGGCACCCGGCTGGTCTAGGCCGGTCATCTCGAGCGTGGCGCGCGACATCAATACGCGTGGCCCGAAGGTCACGAAACTGACCGATCTGTCGGGCTCATAGGTCAGCGTGTCGCTGACCGTCAGGTCCGCCTCGCCGATCCGCACCCGTGACCCGGGCGTGATCTCGAGCGCGCGCGCCATCTGCGGGTCGATGATGATCATGCCGTCACCGAGCGCGTCGGAGACGGCCCCACCGCCGCCAAGCGTCGCTGTGCCGACAAGTGGCCAATTGCCCTCAACCGCCTTCAGCGCCACAAGCTTGCGTGCGTCAGCTGTCTGCAGCATCGCGCGCATCTCGAGGCTTCGTGACAAGGTGCCGTATTCCGCCGCGATCGAGGTGACATTCTGTAGTGTCGGCCGGTACAGGCTTCGCAGTTCCACATCGCCGCCAAGAAGAAGCTGCGCATTGCCGGCAATGCCGGTGCGCATCGCCTCGGCAACCGACCCGACGGTGCCGATGGCGGCAACGCCAAGCATCAGCGCGCCGAGAAACACCCGGAAACGCGCCACCGACCCGCGGATTTCACGCCGCGCCATCCGCCAGGCAAGGCGCCAGCCGGAATCTCCAACAGTCGTCACATCGTCAGCCATCGGCCCGGTCACGCGGCGCGATGGGCCGCGGCGCGGTCCTCGACGATCCGGCCATCCTCGATGGTCAGGACGCGGCTGCATTGCTCGGCAAGCCCCGGGTCATGCGTGACAAGGACCAGCGCGGCGCCGGCCGCTGCCGTGGCCTCGAACAGGGTTGTGATGACTTTTTCGCTGGTGCCGCTGTCAAGATTGCCTGTCGGCTCGTCGGCAAGCAGGATTTTCGGGCGTGGGGCAATGGCGCGTGCAATGGCGACCCGCTGTTGCTCGCCGCCCGACATCTGGTCGGGAAGGTGCGTCTTCCGGTGACCGAGACCGACCGATTCAAGTGCCTGAGCCGCCAGATCCGCCGCGTCGGCGCGTCCGGCAAGTTCCAGCGGCACGGCGACATTCTGCAGCGCCGTCATCGAGGGGATCAGACGGAAGGCCTGAAAGACGATCCCGACCTTGTCACGGCGAAGCGCCGCCAGCGCGTCCTCGCCCATGCTGGTGATATCCAGCCCGGCAAGATGAATGTTGCCACCGGTCAGGTTTTCCAGCCCGGCCATGATCATCAGCAGGCTTGTCTTGCCGGCACCGCTTGGACCCAGCACGCCGACCGTCTCGCCGCTGCCGATCCGCAGAGAGATGCTGCGCAGGATATCGACCATGCCATCGGCGCTGGCCAGCGACAGACAGGCATTGTCGAGTGCGATGATGGCGTCGCTGGCAGCGGAGCTGCCATTGGAGCCGTCATTGGAGCTGGGGGATGTGGTCTGTTCTGACACGAATGTCGATCCTTCCTGGCAGGCTGGCCGCCTCTGGTCGGGATTGTCCTGACCCGGTCCTGACATGACGGGCCTGTTGATCTGGACTATCATCAGCCGGCTACATAAAGTGACGTCGCGGCGATCCGGTCCGGACGACCATTTTGCCGCGGCGATGCGACGCATATGGTGGTCACCCCGATGTCAATCAACAGCCTCACATCAATCAACCGGCTCGTGAGAGGCATTTTCCTTCGCCTGCTGTTTCTGCTGTCGGTTCTGTTGCCGTCAGTGGCGTATGCCGATCAGCCGCGGCTGCTGGTACTCGGGGACTCGCTTGTCGCCGGCTATGGACTGCCGCCGGGGCAATCGCTTCCCGACCAGCTGCAACGCGATCTGGCGGCAGGCGGGATGCCGGTGGCGGTGATCAATGCCGGTGTGTCCGGCGATACGACGGCAGGCGGGCTGGCGCGCCTCGACTGGTCGCTTGCCGACAATCCGGACGCGGTGATCATCGTTCTTGGCGGCAATGACATGCTGCGTGGCCTGCCGCCGGAAGGCACGGCGGCCAATCTCGATGCCATCATCACCCGCCTCCTCGCCCGGGACAAGCAGGTGTTGCTTGCCGGCATGATGGCACCGCGCAATCTGGGCCCCGCCTATGTCGAGGCTTTCGATGCCATCTACCCGGCGCTGGCGCGGCGCCATGACATCGAATTCTACCCGTTCTTTCTTGACGGCGTGGCGCTCGACCCGGCGTTGAATCTCGATGACGGGCTGCATCCGAACCGGCAGGGTATCATCGAAATCAGCCGTCGTATCCTGCCATCTGTCGAACGGCTTCTGGCGCGCCTCGAGAAGTGATTTCGACCGCCTCCCAAATTTCTTTGCATCGTCCTGCGAGGTGTCTTAAAGTGCCGCCGATATGCGGTATGGCTGGCTGAGCCCATAAATTTGCCACAGTCCGGCGGCACCGTTCGGCAGACGAATCGCGATGTGGTTTTGGCGTGCTACCCGAAGCATGTGGCTTGCAAAAAAGGATGATGATCGGACTATGACGGTGAAGCGAAGTTTCGTTTTCTTGATGGTATCGGCAATGATGACGGCGCTGTTCGGCACAATCTCGATGGCGGCGGAACCGCAACGCATGCTGACCGAACGGGACTGGCAGGCCTTTCGCGTCGATGAGGACAAGGGGCGGACCTGTTTCATCAGTTCGGTGCCGACCAAATCGGCCGGCAAATACGACCCCGAGAATCGTGGCGAGGTACGGGTGTTTGTCTCGCACGGCCCGAACAAGGCCGAGCGCAATGTCGTGCAGTTCGTCGCCGGGTACAAACACAAGAAACATTCCGACGTGACAGTGAATATCGATGGCAAGAAATTCACTCTCTTCACCATCGAGGGGCGTGCCTATGCCGAATCCGAAGAGGATGATATCGCGATGATCAGGGCGATGAAGCGCGGCAAGAAGATGTCGGTCGTCGGCACCTCGAGCCGCGGCACGAAGACCACCGACACCTATTCGCTTTCGGGTTTCACAAAGACGAAGAATCTGATCGACAAGACCTGCAAGTGAACCGGCCCCGGCCGCGCGCAGGCAGTTCCGCAGGCACTTCCATGTTGACCGCAAGATGGCGCCGGGCGCCGGGCCAGGGATGATGACAAACGCAGCCCAAATCCAGACTCAGGCCGAGACGGACGCGCCCCGCGATCTGCTCGGCATGGGCACGACCGAGCTTGAAGCGGCGGTTGTCGCCGCCGGCCTGCCGAAATTCCGCGCCCGCCAGCTCTGGCGCTGGGTCTGGCGGCACGGCCTGACCTCGTTCGAGGAGATGAGCGATCTCGGCAAGCCGGTGCGCCAGACCTTTTCTGAGATGTTCACGCTTGACCGTCCGGCGGTGACGCGGCGCCTGACCTCCAGCGACGGCACCATCAAATGGCTGCTTCGCTTTCCTGACGGGAACGAGGCCGAGACCGTCTATATTCCGGACAAGGATCGCGGCACCCTTTGCATTTCCTCGCAGGTGGGATGCACGCTGACCTGCAGCTTCTGCCATACCGGCACACAGAAACTGGTCCGCAACCTGTCGGTCGGCGAGATCACCGGCCAGGTCATGCTGGCGATGGACGAGCTTGCTGACTGGCCTGCCGGCAAGCCGGGCCGGCGGCTGACCAACATCGTTCTGATGGGGATGGGCGAGCCGCTGTTCAATTATGACAATGTCGCCGCCGCGATGCGAATCATCATGAATGGCGAAGGGGTCGGGATTTCAAAACGGCGGATCACCCTGTCGACATCCGGCGTGGTGCCGGAGATCGCGCGCTGCGGGGCCGAACTCGGGGTCAATCTGGCGATCTCGCTTCACGCGGTTCGCGACGAGCTTCGTGACGAGCTGGTGCCGATCAACAGGAAATACCCGCTTGTCGAACTGATCGAGGCCTGTCGGAATTATCCCGGCCTGTCGAACGCGCGCCGCATCACCTGGGAATATGTGATGCTGGACGGGATCAATGACAGCGATGAGGATTGCGCGGCGCTGCTGAAACTGATCCGCGGCATTCCGTCAAAGATCAATTTGATCCCGTTCAACCCGTGGCCCGGAAGCCCCTATGAATGTTCTGGCGACCGGCGCATCGAGTCGTTCGCTGCAAAGGTGCTGAAGGCCGGTTATGCTTCGCCGGTACGCACGCCGCGCGGGCGCGATATTCTGGCCGCCTGCGGGCAGTTGAAATCGGCTTCCGAACGTGCTCGCCGCCAACCGACCGGCACCGGCAGGCCGATATCCGGGATGGCTGGAGATGCGACATGATAAACCTCTGTCATCTTGGCTGCAAAGCCTTGAAAACAGGCGTTTCGACAATTAC
>JAAZUU010000156.1 GCA_018624035.1 Rhodobiaceae bacterium
ACCTCATCGACAAACAGCAATGTCCGCTCGCCTGCCGCCTTGCGCTCGGCGGCACGGGCAAACACCTTGCGAAGATCGGCGACGCCGTCGAACACCGCCGATACCGGCTCGAAGGCCATGCCGGCCTCGGCTGCCAGAAGGCGCGCGATGGTGGTCTTGCCGGTGCCGGGCGGGCCCCAGAAGATGATCGATGCCAGCTCGCCGCCATCCAGCATGCGCCGCAACCGCCCATCGGGGCCCAGCAAACCGGCCTGCCCCACCACCTCGTCAAGGCTGGCCGGCCGCAAAAGCTCGGCAAGCGGCGTGTTCGCATCGGCCGTCGCAGGGCTGTCAAATTCAAGCTGGCTCATGACGTTATCCTGACGCAATTCAACGCCGTTCGGCAAAGGAAAACCGGCCCGCCCGTCTCCTATATGCCCCGTCGGCCATATGCCGCGCCCCCTGTCTGCTCACCACTATCTGTCCTGTGGCGGAATGTCTGTCACCGCGGCCGCGAAGGCACGTGCATCTTCAATGCCGCGCCGCAAATGCACACGCTCGGTCGAGGCTGGCTGATGCGCGAGGCTGACCCCGGCGCGGCGCGCCATGCGCGGCCTGATGGGCCGTGGCTGGAATCCGCCGCCGCAATTCGGACAGACATTGGCAAGGACCGTGTCGACACATGTCCGGCAAAAGGTGCATTCATAGCTGCAGATCATCGCCACTTGCGACTCAGGCGGCAGATCGCGGTCACAGCATTCGCAGTTCGGTCGCAACGTCAGCATCTGAACCTCCTTCGTGTTTGGCGCCTTGCCGATACACTCACCGCGGGTTGGTGGCGTATCCTGCCACTCATAATGGCGCAGAAAAGGATTTCCCAAAAAACAAAAGGGCCGCCAGCGGCAGCCCTTTCCGGAGACGATATGGAGCGCGGCAATCAGGCCGCGGTCTCCTCGACCATATCCTCATCCGCATTCTGTACCGGACCGGAGTCCTGGCCGCGTGCATCCTCGTCACGATCGACAAGCTCGATCACCGCCATCGGCGCGGAGTCGCCATAACGGAAGCCGGCCTTCAGGACACGGGTGTAACCACCATTGCGCTCCTGATAACGCGGGCCAAGCACCTCGAACAGCTTGCGGGTCATCGCATCGTCGCGAAGCCGGGCATGGGCAAGCCTGCGGGCATGAAGATCGCCGCGCTTGCCAAGTGTAATCAGACGCTCAACCACCGGGCGAAGTTCCTTCGCCTTTGGAAGGGTGGTCACGATCTGCTCATGCTTGATCAGCGCCTGCGCCATGTTCCGGAACAGCATCTGGCGATGCTGCGAGGTCCGGTTAAGCTTACGTCCTGAATAACGGTGACGCATATCTCTGTCTCCCTTGTGCCGGCTGGCATCCGCCGCGCCGGCTTGCAAAAATTCCCGTGCTGGTCCTAGAAAGGCTCATCCAGACGACGGGCCAGTTCCTCGACATTCTCCGGCGGCCAGGTCGGAATATCCATGCCAAGCTCCAGATTCATGCCCTTCAGCACTTCCTTGATCTCGTTCAGCGACTTGCGTCCGAAATTCGGCGTGCGAAGCATCTCGTACTCGGTCTTCAGCACCAGATCGCCGATATAGACGATGTTGTCGTTCTTCAGGCAGTTCGCCGAGCGTACCGACAGCTCCAGTTCGTCGACCTTGCGAAGCAGATTGCGGCTGAATGGCAGATCCTCGCCATCCTCCTCGCTCGGCTGCTCTTTCGGCTCCTCGAAATTGATGAAGGTCTGAAGCTGTTCCTGGAGGATCCTCGCGGCGTAGGCCACGGCGTCCTCAGGGGTCACCGATCCGTCGGTCTCGACGGTCAGCAGAAGCTTGTCATAATCGGTGATCTGACCGACGCGGGCGTTGTCGACCTTGTAGGCCACTTGGCGCACCGGGCTGTAGATGGCGTCGATCGGAATAAGACCGATCGGCGAGTCCTCGGCGCGCATACTGCCGGCTGGGACATAGCCCTTGCCGCTGGTAACCGTCAATTCCATGACCACGCTGGCGCCCTTGTCGAGCTGGCACAGGACATGGTCGGGGTTCATGATCTCGACACCGGCGGTTTCCGATATCATGCCGGCGGTCACCGTTGCCGGGCCTTCCGCCGCCAGACGGAGGCGCTTCGAGCCTTCATCATCAACCCGAACGGCAACACCCTTCAGGTTCAAAACCAGATCCGTCACATCCTCGCGAACACCCGGGATGGACGAGAATTCATGAACAACGCCCTGAATCTGAACCGCGGAAATGGCCGATCCCTGAAGCGATGACAGCAATACGCGACGCAGCGCGTTGCCGATCGTCACGCCGAAGCCACGCTCGAACGGACCGACCTCGATCACCGCCTGGCTCGGGTTGTATTCGGACTGCTTGATCTCCAGCTCATCCGGCTTTTTCAGATCCAGCCAGTTCTTTTCAATCATTTCGGTGTTCCTCTGTGCGAAACGGTAGTCAACAGGGTTCCACGCCGCCATCTGGGGCGTACGCGTATGGCGCGGATCGCCGATCCGGGCGATCAGACGCGTCGGCGCTTGCGCGGGCGGCACCCGTTATGCGGGATCGGGGTCACATCACGGATCGAGGTTACATTGAACCCGACCGCCTGAAGCGCTCGCAATGCCGATTCACGACCCGAACCCGGTCCGCGTACCTGCACATCCAGCGATTTCATCCCATGCTCCGCGGCCTTTTTTCCGGCATCTTCCGCCGCCATCTGGGCAGCGAAGGGAGTTGATTTGCGCGACCCCTTGAACCCCATGCCGCCGGCCGATGCCCAGGCAATGGTGTTGCCCTGCACGTCGGTGATGGTGATCATGGTGTTGTTGAAGGTCGAATTCACATGTGCCACGCCGCTGGTGATGTTCTTGCGCTCGCGGCGACGAACCCGGCCCTGACTCGGTTGTTTTGCCATCTGCTGTCTCCTCGAAGATCCGGGTTATTTCTTCTTGCCGGCAATCGGCTTCGCCGGACCCTTGCGGGTGCGGGCGTTGGTGTGCGTGCGCTGGCCGCGTACCGGCAGGTTGCGGCGATGCCGCAGGCCACGAAGACAGCCAAGGTCAAGATAGCGCTTAATATCCATCGAGGTCTTCCGGCGAAGGTCACCCTCGACCAGATAGTCGGCGTCGATGATGTCGCGCAGTTTGGTGAGTTCCTCCTCGGACAAGTCGGCGACACGCCGCTCATCCGGAACGCCGGCGCGCGAGCAGATGCCCTTGGCGCTCGTCCGGCCAATGCCGTGGATATAGGTCAGTGCGATTTCCACCCGCTTCTTGGTGGGAATATTTACACCAGCAATTCGTGCCACTGTCTGGCTCCTCTTCAAAACGGCGCTGCCCGTCGGCACGCCTGTCAAATTACGACCGTTTCAGAGCGCCGCCCATGGGGCGGACCCGCACCACCTGTGAATGTCTCGAAGGCGGCGAATTATAGGCTTTTGGCCCCTGCAGTCAACCTCAACGCGTCTCGTTTATCCCAATATCGAATCGATCGCCTGCGCGACCTCATCGATCGATGCCATGCCGTCAACCGTCCGCATCAGCCCCCTTTCGGTGTAATAGGGAAGAAGCGGTGCGGTGTTCTCATGATAGACAGCCAACCGCTTGCGAAGCGTCTCGGCATTGTCATCCGCACGCGATCCGCCGGTTTCGGCAGCCCGCGTCTCGATCCGCGCGAACAGCGCGTCCTCGTCAACCTTGATCTCGATCACATGATCGAGCGTCAGCCCGGCATCGGCGAACATCTCGCCAAGGCCGTCGGCTTGCGCGACGGTGCGCGGAAAACCGTCAAGGATCACACCCTTCGCACAATCGGGATTCTGCATCCGCTCGGCAATCATGCCCAGAATGATGTCGTCCGAGACAAGATCGCCGCGGTCCATGATCTCCTTGGCGCGAAGGCCAAGCTCGGTACCGGCCCCGATCGCCGCACGAAGCATGTCACCGGTCGACAGCTGTACCATGCCGCGTTCATCAACAAGCCGCTTGGCCTGCGTTCCCTTGCCGGCCCCGGGGGCGCCGAACAGAATGATATTCATCGTCCACGCCCCTTCAACTTCGATTTCTTCACCAGCCCTTCATATTGATGGGCAAGAAGATGTGATTGCACCTGACCAACCGTATCGAGCGTAACCGTGACGACGATAAGAAGCGACGTGCCACCGAAATAGAAGGGCACCGAATAATTGCTGATCAGGATTTCCGGCAGCAGACAGACAGCTGACAGATAGGCGGCACCTAGAACGGTCAGCCGGGTCAGCACGCTGTCGAGGTAATCGGCTGTTGTCTTGCCGGGGCGAATGCCAGGAATGTAGCCACCATAGCGGCGCAGATTCTCGGCCGTGTCCTGCGGGTTGAAAACAATCGCCGTATAGAAGAAGGCGAAAAAGACAATCAGCCCGATATAGATTCCGAGATAGAGCGGCTGGCCACGGCCAAGCAGCGCGTTCAGCGTCACCAGCCAGTCGGCGCCGCCCTCCTGACCACCGGTCAGGTTGATGATCGATACCGGCATCAGCAACAGCGAAGAGGCGAAAATCGGCGGGATCACACCCGGGACATTGATCTTCAGCGGCAGAAATGACTGGTCGCCGCCAAATACCTTGTTGCCGTGCTGGCGCTTTGGATACTGGACGACAATCTTGCGGACCGACCGCTCGATAAACACGATGAAGGCAATCACGGCAATCGCCATCGCGAACAGGACAACGATGAGAATGGCGGACAATGCGCCGGTGCGACCGAGTTCAAGCGTGCCGGCAAGTGCCGAGGGCACCTCGGCGATAATGCCGGCGAAGATGATCAGCGAGATGCCGTTGCCGACGCCGCGGCTGGTGATCTGCTCACCAAGCCACATCAGGAACAGCGTGCCGCCAACCAGTGTCGTCACCGTGGTGACGCGGAAGAACATGCCCGGATCGCCAACAACACCTGACGCCGCCTCAAGCCCGACAGCGATGCCATAGCCCTGGACCGTGGCCAGCAACACCGTCAGGTAACGGGTATACTGGTTGATCTGCTTGCGGCCGGCCTCGCCATCCTTCTTCAGCTGCTCCAGTGTCGGCACGA
>JAAZUU010000006.1 GCA_018624035.1 Rhodobiaceae bacterium
GAAGGTCTTTGGATAACATGAAATATTGTCCACCCCGCCATTGGTATGGGTGTCCGACATGAAAATCAGGCCGCGGGTCAGTTTCAGTGCTACGCAGTAGGACATGTTACACGGGTCTCGAACATCATTGTTCCATAGTGATCGTTGTGGATATCTGCTCGCCACCGGCACCAAAGCGAACCCCCGACACCGGAACCACATCGGCATAATCGAACCCGGTGGCCAGCTTGATATAGCGATGATCGGGCGAGATCGCATTGGAAATATCAAATCCGACCCATCCAAGGCCATCAAGATGAACTTCCGCCCAGGCATGGCTTGCTGTCTGTATGTTCGTGTCATCCATCATGAGATAGCCGCTGACATAGCGCGCCGCAAAACCGAGCCGCCTCGCAATGGTGAGGAATGCATGAACATGGTCCTGGCAAACGCCGGCACCCAGTTCCATCGCCTGCTCGGCTGTGGTCGTCACGTCGGTGACATCCTTGGTGTAGGCTATGCAACCTCGGATCCGCGCTGACAAATCATGCATCAGCGCCGGCTCGCTGAGATCCTCCGACCGCTGCAGGCTTTCCATTTCACGCGCCAGCAGGCGCAGCCGACCTCCTGCCGCGGACAATTGTGTCGGCTGCAGAAACTGGGCCAGTGGCACGTCACCATCATGCTGACCGACGATACCGCCAAGATCATCGACTTCCAAGACGCCGCGGCAAGTGATCGCAACGGAGCCCGCGAAAGGGTCGCATCTGCACAGATGGACCCTGTTGCCATGATAGTCCGCGGTCTCAAGTTCCAGAGACCCGCCATCAATATCGATTCGCCACTCGACAACCTGCTGGCCGGGAAAATCGCGCGGCGTCAGGTGCAGCCGCTGAATCACGGCTCCGGGGGCTTCGTCAAATTCAAACCATGTCTTGTGGATGATCGAGTAGCGCATCTAGGGTGCCAGATTGAAGTCCGCCGCAATCGTCAGGCTGAGGTTGTTGTTGTCGACAATAAACCCGTTTATGAAATCCCGAAGACCAATCCTGTGGATGTCCTGTTTCCTGCCATCTTCCAGCTGTTGCATGATGAGGCGGGCGCGCCGGCCGGACTCATGGGTGCGGCCATATTCTGTCTCCAGATCCGCAAGGTTGGTGTAAATCTCGCGGTAGCAGAAAGACAGTGACCGCGGCATTCTATCGTCAAAGATCAGGAATGAGGCGACGCCGGAGGGGTCCAGATGCCCACGGTTGAGCCAGTTATAGGAACGCCATGCCGCAAGCGATCGCAGCATGATCTCCCACTGACTCTGGTCGGAGCCGCCAAGCGCGCCGGCTGCGGTCGGCAACAGGCGTTGATATCTTGCGCCAATGATTCGCGCCGTGTTGTCGGCACGTTCTATGAAGGTCCCGAGCCGGAGAAAATTGAAGATGTCGTTGTGCAGCATGGTCCCGTAGAGGGCGCCGCGAAACACCGAGCTTCCCTTGATGATATTTTCCAGGATTGACGGCAGGTCACGGATGTTGACCGGTCGTTTCAGGGCCGTATTGCCGGTCATCCAGCTTTCATTCAATGACTGCCAGACCTCCTGCGTCAGCGCGGTGCGCACTGAACGGGCATTCTGGCGCGCGTTCGCCAGAAGTGAGATGACGCTGTCCTCATTCGACTTGTCGCGCAGCAGATAATCGATCGCGTTCGCCATCGACACCGATTCATGACGCCCGGCAAAGGCTTCGGTTTTTCCGGTGCTGCGGATGATGGCGACCCATTCCTCGTTTCCATCAGCCCGCTGGGTAAGCGTATGCAGAAACGCGGATTGGATCTGCCGCGCCGAATTTTCAGCGCGCTCGAGGTAGCGCGCCATCCAGAACAGATTGTCAGCGTGCCGACCAAGCATCCTAAGCCTCCAGCACCCATGTGTCCTTGGTGCCGCCACCTTGACTTGAATTTACGACAAGCGACCCTTTTTTGAGAGCGACCCGGGTCAGCCCGCCCTGTGTCACCTTGATGCCCTCGGGCGAAACCAGAACAAAGGGGCGAAGATCGACATGCCGCGGCGCAAGGCCGCTTCGTGTCAGGATCGGCACCGTCGACAGCGACAATGTGGGTTGCGCGACATAATTCGCCGGGTTGGCCTTGAGCTTGCGGGAAAAGGCGGCAAGTTCACGCTTGCTTGCGGCTGGCCCGACAAGCATGCCATAGCCGCCTGACCCGTGGACCTCCTTGACCACCAGCTCGCAAAGATGCGCCAGCACATAGGCAAGGTTGTCCGGCTCGGAGCAGCGCCATGTAGGGATGTTGTCGAGAAGCGGCTTTTCACCCATATAGAATTCGATGATTTCCGGCATATAGGAATAGATCGCCTTGTCATCGGCAATGCCCGCGCCAGGAGCGTTGGCAAGCATGACCGCGCCACTGCGATAGGCATCGAAAAGCCCAGGCGTGCCAAGCACGCTGTCCGGATTGAATGACAGCGGATCAAGGAACTCATCATCGATCCTTCGGTAGATCACGTCGACCGGGGCAGTGCCTTCGGTGGTGCGGATGATGACACGGCCGCCACGCACCTCCAGGTCGGAGCCCTGCAGAAGGTCAACACCCATCTCGTCGGCGAGAAAGGAATGTTCATAATAGGCGGAATTGTAAATCCCCGGCGTGAGAACGGCGATGTTGGGATTGTCGATGAAAGAGCTGGCGCATTCGGCGAGCGACCTGAAGAGTTGCTTGGGGTAATCACTTACCGGCTGAACGCGGTGGCTGGCGAACAGTTCGGGAAACATCTGCAACATCGTCGCGCGGTTCTCGATCATGTAGGAAACGCCGGACGGCACCCGGGCGTTGTCCTCCAGAACATAGAAATCATCCGGACCCGTTCGAACGATATCTACCCCTACAACATGGGTATAGACGTTGCCCGGCGGGGTGAACCCGCACATTTGCGGCATGAAGGCCCGGTTGCCATGGACCAGCGCTGATGGAACGATACCGGCGCGAATGATTTCCTGACGATGATAGATGTCGGCAAGGAAGGCATTGATCGCCGCCACCCTCTGAACGATGCCACGCTCGAGCCGGCGCCATTCATTGCCGGCGATAATCCGCGGGATCAGGTCGAACGGGATGATCCGCTCCTCGCCGTCGCGCCCTCCATAGACATTGAAGGTAATCCCGATCCGCCGAAAGAGTTCCTCGGCCTGAAGCGACTGTTTCGAGAGCTTTCTGAAATCCTGTTCGTCAAGCCAGGCCATCAACGAGCGGTAGGGCTCGCGTCCGTCTGGCCCTGATCCGTCTGGCCCCGGTCCGTCTGGCCCCGGTCCGTCTAGCATTTCGTCAAACATGTGATCTTCAGTGTGCTGCGACATGAAATCTGGTCAGGTTCCACCCTACACCTAAAAGACACGACCAAGAAATTGCTAACTTTTCACCTGTTCGATGCGTTTTTTGCAGCGGATCAGCCTTGAAGCCGACGAACCGCTGCGGCAATTCGGTGGATCGCTACCGGATCGTCATGCCTGATGATTCCGTTTGTTGGACACGGCTCCGGCTTTCGGATTTGCTTGCAGCCCCCCGACAACCGTTGAAAACAGCGCCGGTCTCGCTGCGCAAGCGGGAACTTGAACAGATTCTTCCGGACTCGAATGTTTTCATTCAGGTGCCGGAATATTCATTGGCCACATGCACAACAGGGCAGAGAATGAAGACTTTCGCACCATCAAGGCAGAGTACGGGCTGCCTTCAGGAGACTGGAGGCCTAACTTGTTTTCGGTTTCTGAATTTGGCGGAGGCGCTCTGAGAGAACACCGATGACTGCACGAATGAAAATGTTCGATTCCTGAAGCATTTTCTCGAACTCGTCCCTGCCCAGCGAGACCAGCTCGCATTCTTCCATGGCCCTTGCATCAGCCATGCGAAGCGTGTCGTCGATGACCCCCATCTCGCCAAAAATCTCGTTCTCCTTGATAAAGAAATTGGGATCCTTGGTGTCATTGTCCGGAAGAAAAATGCCGACAGAGCCATTCACCAGAAGATAGACTTTTCCGGCCTTGTCTCCAGCCTTGAATATCGTTTGAAACTGACGGAAATGTTCCTTCTGCATGTCTGCCGCTTTCTTTCTTTCTCTTGACTGCTAGATGGTGAGCTTTTGGTTCTCTCTGGCAAAGAAAGAGCCTGAGGTTAGAAGTGTGTCGGCCAAGGCATCTATCTGCTGGTCGGTGCGCGACGGCGCATGATGCGTGATGGCAAGCTTGGCAGACCCTGTGTTGCCTCGCAGCTGCTGCAAGAAATTCACCCCTTCCTCTATCGAAGAATGACCCCAGCCGCGCCGCGACGGCATCTCCTCGTCAAGGAACATGCCGTCCCAGACCACAAGAGACGCATCAGCCACGAAATCCTGCAGTTCCGTTCTTTGATCAGGTTCGAATTCATTGTCGAAAAGTGTCGAGACATGTGATCCGCCAGCGCCAAACCGATAGGCAGCGCATCCCCCGGGATGGTTCAACGGCATGGTATGACAGTCCAGAACGCCTCGGAAAAGCTGCGGCATCTCGGTGAATTCGACAAAATGGAGTTGATGTTTCAGGCCTATGAGATCGATTGGAAAATAGGCACCGTGAAAATAATTCTGGAGGTGATCCTTCACAATATGTGGGCCGCACAGCCCGGATGTGACAAAGATTTCACGATTCTGGCGCAGAAGGTCAACGTTGAAGGCGAGCCCCTG
This sequence comes from Rhodobiaceae bacterium, assembly GCA_018624035.1. Taxonomy (GTDB): domain Bacteria; phylum Pseudomonadota; class Alphaproteobacteria; order Puniceispirillales; family Puniceispirillaceae; genus UBA8309. The sequence goes on from JAAZUU010000006.1 coordinate 4,703, forward strand.
AATGTGGTCGTGATGGAAATGGCTGAATACCAGGATCACCGGTCCATCATCAGCAATTGTCACATTCTGGAAGCCGCTTCCGGCATCAACGATGATCTGGATTTCCGGCGTCCGGATCTCGAGGCATGTGGTGTGACCGCCATAGGTCGAGAATTCAGCACCGGAGACAGGTACCGATCCCCTCACGCCATGGAATGTGACCTGCATCAAACATACACTCCGTCGAGGGTGCTTGCGCTCACAGGATATAGGGCTGTCTCTTTGCCCATTGATGAGCAGGAAAGCGAAACGGTGCCTTATTGACGCACTCACGCCAGAGCATGAGGCAACTCCTGTCCGAAGGCAATGCCAAATTCCCATCGCATTTTCAGGCATTCCCCGCGGCCTGCTGGTGGCCACCACGCACGGACATCGCCATCATTCCGGAAAAGGCAGGATTATTGCTGCACAGACCGGGACAATGATGTTACCGTCCTTCAAAGAGTTAAATCGACACCGCAGCTGTCATTCGGAGCAAGGCAAGATGCGTGAAGACCTGAACTCACTTATGCGAAGGACACGGATTATTTCCGGGGTGGTTCTTTTCGCTTACGCCTCAACACATCTTCTCAACCATTCTGTCGCGACTGTTTCAATCGCGGCAGCCGACGCGGCGCGCGAGTATTTCATTGCCGCCTGGCGTAATCCGGTCGCTGAAATCCTGTTGTTCGCGTCACTTGCGCTTCACATCATTTTAGGGGTTCAGTCCGTATTGCGGCGCAAGTCCTTCAAGATGACAGCCCGCGAGTGGATGCAGATGGTCTTCCCCTTCATGGCGCTTCTGGTGCTGATTCCTCATGTTCTCACCACAGCCACACTCTCCAGGGTTTTCGGGGTTGAGGACAATTATGAGCTGATCTTTGCGGGCACGCTGGTCGATCCGTCCCTTGCCACCAAATATACCGTGTTCTATTCGCTGATAATCGTCATGATCTGGACGCACGGCGTCATCGGGATGAACGGTTTACTTGCCTACCGCCCCTTCTATGTGAGGTTCAGGCGTCTGTTCATCGGATTCTTCTGGGCCGTTCCGATCCTGGCGCTGGCCGGGTTCATCTCGGGGGTAAAGGAGATGACCCTGATCACCTACGCCCAAAGCCAGATAAGCGACGAATACTACATGCTCACGATTTTGATGAAAGCGATTCCCGAGGACGCATTCCCGATTGTGACGCAGATCGACCAGATGACACAGGCATATTATCCGATTGTGGTTCTGGTGCTTGTAGCCCTGGCTGTCGGCAATGTTCTTCGGGCCCGTTTTTTCGGCCAGGTGACGATAACATATCCAAACGGACGTAAAGTACGGGTCTCTCGAGGCACCACAATTCTCGAGGCAAGCAGGATTGGCAAGATCCCGCATCAATCTGTGTGCGGCGGCAAGGGTCGTTGCACCACCTGCCGTGTGCGCATTGTGTCAAACGATGGCGAACTGCCAGTGCCGAACGCCCATGAGATCAAGGCGATCGAACGTGTCGGGATTGACGATGATATGCGCCTTGCCTGCCAGCTTCGACCAACCGGCGACCTGTCTGTCGCCCCTCTGCTGAACCCGGAAAACAGTCTTGAGGGGATCACCAGCGCCCGTGCCCTGACCGGCAAGGAACAGGAGACCGTCATTCTGTTTGTTGATGTCCGTGAATTCACCAAGATTGCGGAACATAAGCTGCCATTCGATGTCGTCTATATCCTCAACAAATATTACGCGGTGTGCGGTGAAATCATCGAGGCAAATGGCGGCCGGCTTGATAAATTCATCGGCGACGGCATCATGGCAATTTTCGACGCCACAAGCGAAATCGAGGAGAATTGCCGGAATGCGGTTCTCGCAGCATCCCGTATTTCACAACGGATGAAGGAGTTGAATGCCGAGATGCGCATGGATTTCGATGAAGAGATGCGCTTTGGCATGGGAATTCACGCTGGTGAGACGATTGTTGGCATGATGGGCTATGGCAGGACCGTTTCCGAGACGGCAGTCGGCGATAACGTCAATGTCGCGGCGCGCCTCGAAGAGCTGAGCAAATCCTACAAATGTCAGCTGGTCATCTCAAAATCCGTTGCGGAAACAGCGAAAATCGATATCAAGCAATTCACCGGTGATCTGGTGAATATCCGCGGCCGGTCGGAGAAGCTTGAGATTCTGTATATGGGTAACGCCTCGGAACTTGTTGTCTAGACGAAGAACTTGTTGTCCAGGCGGAGACGGGCGGCAGATCGGCTGGCGAAAGGCCATCTGACTTCATCAAAGATATCTGAAGGGAATACAGGTCAGGCCATATCCTGCTCATAACCAAGGCCGGGCGCATTGCCACGACGCGTCATTCCCATCTGTCAGCGCGGCAAATCGCCAACAAGTTCGCTTTGCCGCGGGTTGGTGTTGATATTCACCTCCAGCATGCCACCGCCGCCAACGATAGCCAGCGCCCGCACCGATGCCTCCCGCCGGTTGATTCCGATCATATCTTCAGCTCCATCCTGTATTGAATACAATCATGCCGGTAATGCACCTCGGCAGAGTAGACCAGCCTGTTCGCATTGTCGGTGATATGGCGTTTCACCCTGGCAACGGGATCACCCGGCGGAATTTTCAGCGCGGTTGCCACCACATGATCAGCCTTTTCGATCTGCAGCGTCTGCCAGGCCCTTCCGATTTTCAGATCCATATTTTCAAACAGCACCGGCAATGCCAGCCTCTGGCGGAAATCCGTCTCATTCCCGCGGAACAGCTCCTCCTCGATATGGAGGGTGATCAGACAGTATCTCATGCCGTCGCGAATATGCGCCCGTTTCATGAAATAATAGGACTGGCAAAGGGTGAAATCAGCCGCAGACAGGGCCGGCATGGCGACACCCTCATCCAGCGGCTCCTGCTCCGGACTGTCATCCGCATAGAGCCGGATCAGGTCATTGACCGTCGATTCAAGGTGCAGTGGCCCGGTGTCCGCCCGGCCCGCCAATACCGATGTGCCGCGGCCGCGTTCAGAAAGAACAAGCCCATCCTCGCGCAACAGTTCAAGTGCCTGACGAATGGTCACCACCGAAACGCTGAAACGCGCGGCCAGGTCGGGGATCGGCGGCAGAAAATCGCCGGCCTTCCAGACGCCGTCCGCAAGCTGCGCGCGCAGGACTTCATAGACCTGATAATAAAGCGGCAATGGCTGTGCCCGATCAAGGGAAGAGGCGGCACGTGTCATCCTGGAACCCTCCCGACGCGGCGTTCTGCCCGGTATTTCTCGACGCGACCCGCGTCCGGCCCGGCTTGCTTGTGACAGGACCCTTGCCAACCGGCCATGCAGGATTTAAAGTTATAACATAATAAATATAGAATGTTTAGGAATTTCAAGATGGATCCCGCAAACACGTCTTTCACGCATGTCATTGTTGGCGCGGGATCAGCCGGATGCCTTCTTGCGAACAGGTTGTCGGCACATCCGGACAATCATGTTCTGGTTCTTGAAGCCGGTGGCTGGGATCGGGATTTCTGGCTGAAATTGCCGGTGGGATATTTCAGATCAATCAACAACCCGTCGGTCTCACGTCATTTTGCAACCTTGCCCGGCGAAGGCACCGCCGGCCGGTCGATCGACTGGCCCCGTGGCAAGGTGGTCGGCGGGTCGAGCAGCATCAATGGGCTGATCTTCATTCGTGGCCAGAAGGACACGTTTGATGAATGGGCGGCACTGGGAAACGAGGGATGGTCCTTCAATGAGGTGCTCCCCTATTTTCGGCGCTTCGAATCATTTGCCGGTCCGCCATCCCAATATCATGGCGGCCATGGCGAGCTTCAGGTCTCGCAGCTTCGCAATGATCATCCCTATTGCGAGGCCTGGCTGCGCTCGGCCAGCCAGTTCGGCCTGCCCCGCAATGATGACTTCAACGGTGTCACGACACATGGTGTTGGCGCCTATCACCTCTCGATCGGGCGCCGCTGGCGCAGCAGCGCCGCAAAGGCGTTCCTCAAGCCGGCCATGAAGCGGCCAAACCTGACGGTGATGACCAACGTGCTGGTGGAAAAAATCATCATCAATGACAGGCAGGCCAAAGGCGTGCGGCTTCGCCGCGATGGCAACGCCATCGACATCATGGCAAGCCGGGAAGTCATACTTTGCGCCGGCGCCATCCAGTCACCGCAAATCCTGCAGCTTTCCGGAATCGGTCCCGGCAAACTTCTGAAAGACCTCGATATCCCGGTCATCATCGACCGGCCTGGCGTTGGCGGCAATCTGCAGGATCATTACCAGATGCGCACAATAGTCAGGATGAAGACCCGGGATTCGCTCAATAATCAGGTCCGCAACCCAATTTCCCTGGCAAGGATGGGGCTGGACTGGGCCATTTGGGGGCGTGGGGCGCTGACCGTCGGTGCCGGCCAGATTGGCGGCGGTGCCCGTACCGAACATGCGCCGACCCAGGCACCCGACATCCAGTTCAATGTGATGCCGCTTTCGGTCGACAAGCCCGGCGACCCGCTGCACCGCTATTCGGGATTCACCGCCGCGGTCTGGCAGTGTCACCCGGACTCCCGCGGGCGGGTGGATATCGTCTCGAACGATCCTGCCGCCGACCCACGGATTGATCCGAATTACCTGAGTGCCGAGCGTGACCGGAAAACCATCGTCGCCGGCGTCAAGATGCTGCGCGACATTTACCAGCAGGCCGAGTTCCGCCATCTGTGGGATGTCGAGATGGTGCCTGGACCGGATGTCAGGACCGACGATGAAATCCTCGATGCGGCGCGGCGCGGCGGCGGTACGGTCTATCACTGCAGCGGCACCTGTCGCATGGGCGTTGATGAGGATGCGGTTGTCACACCTGATCTGAAGGTGCGCGGCATCGACGGGTTGCGGGTTGTCGACGCATCTGTCATGCCGGTCATCACATCGGCAAATACCAACGCCCCCACCTATATGATCGCCGAAAAGGCAGCCGACATCATGTTGTCTCAATCATAGCATGCGCTGCCAATCAGGCGTATCAATCACCGTGGAAACACAGAGGAGTCCCGAATGCCCTATCCAGATTTGAAAATGCTCATTGCCGGTGAGTGGACCGATGGAAGCTCGGTCAAGAGCGAGCCGGTCATCTGCCCGGCAGATGGCAGCACCATCGGGACCCTGCCACATGCCAGCCCGGCCGATCTCGACGCGGCGTTGCAGAGCAGCCTTGACGGATTCAATGTCTGGCGAAAGATGACCCCGCACAGCCGCCAGGCGGTTCTGGAAAAGGCCGCCGGTCATCTTGAGGACAGGTTCGAGGATATCAGTGCCAATCTGACGCGCGAAATGGGCAAGCCAATCGGTGAATCCCGGATCGAGCTTCGCGTCGCCATCGACCTGTTGCGCTGGTATGCCGAGGAAGGCAAGCGGGTCTATGGCCGGATCATCCCGTCACGCTTTCCGAATATGCAGCATGAGGCCCGCAAGGAGCCGGTTGGACCGGTGGTCGCTTTTGTTGCCTGGAATTTCCCGGCAACCAACACCATGCGGAAAGTTGCCGGCGCGCTGGCTGCAGGCTGCTCGATCACCATCAAACCAAGCGAGGAAACCCCGGCAACGGCCATTGCCATCGGCCGCGCCCTGACGGATGCGGGCCTGCCGGCCGGTGTTCTGAACATCGTCTTCGGAGTGCCACCGGAAGTCTCGGAACATCTTCTCGCCTCGCCGATCCCGCGCAAGCTCAGCTTTACAGGAAGCGTTCCCGTCGGCATTCATCTTCAGCAGCTGGCGGCACGGAACATGATCCGCTGCACCATGGAGCTTGGTGGCCATTCACCGGTGATGGTGTTCGAGGATTGCGACATCGAGGCAGCCGCGAAACTCTGCGCAGCCGGTAAGTTCCGCAACGCCGGACAGGTCTGTATTTCACCCACGCGGTTCTTTGTTCAGGACAGCATCCATGACAGGTTCCTTGCCCTGTTCACCGAACAGGTCGAGGCGGTAAAGGTTGGTAACGGCCTTGATGAAGAGGTGAATATGGGACCGCTGGTGGCAGAGCGTCGTATCGACATCATGGATGGCTTCGTCTCGGATGCCGTCAGTAACGGTGCCGAACTTCTGGTTGGCGGATCACGCATCCAGAGCGAGGGGTCCTTCTTTGCCCCGACATTGCTTCAGGAGGTGCCGGACACCGCCAGAATCATGACCGAAGAGCCGTTCGGGCCTATCGCGCCCACGGCCCGGTTCTCCTCGCTTGAAGAGGTGATCGACCGGGCCAACAGCCTGCCCTTTGGACTGGCCGCCTACGCCTTTACCGGCAGCGCGAGAACCGCCGGTGTCCTGAAGCAGGAAATCGAGGCTGGCATGCTGGCCATCAACTCGCTGCATGTGCATTCGGTTGAAACACCCTTCGGGGGCCTGAAATCCAGCGGCTATGGACATGAGGGCGGTATCGAGGGGCTGGAGGTGTTCCTCGCCACCCGATATTCAAGCGAGATCTACAGCTGATGTCAGCTGCCCGCAGGCGCGTTGACAGGCCCGCCTAGGTTGGCCGGCGCGGGGTTTGCGGCGGGGTTGTCGGCACGAATGGAAAACGCTTGCGGGCCTTTGTCGCGGTCGTGTTCGGGTCGATTGCACCGCGCACATAGGCCCGACTGGCGTCAAATGGCGGCGTGTAGTCCCAGGACGGAAACTCTCCGTTCTTCATCGCCTCCTGCACAAAAAGGCGGGTCTTCTGTGATGCCACGACCCGCTGGCCAAGCGCGGCCTCATCCCAGCGATTGGCGACGCGTTCCCGCATCGCCCTGATGATGTCGGCGGAGGCCGGCTCTTGCGCAAGATTCCGTTCTTCATCCGGATCAGCGGCGAGATCGAAGAGCATTTCCGGGTCCGTGCCACACCGCACATATTTCATGTTACGGTGGCGGCACATCAATGCCGGATGGTGCACGCCCTCGCCGCAATATTCAAAGAAGACACAATCATCGTCACCTCCCGCCGCTGGAAGATCGAACAGGCTTCTGCCATCAATGGGCGCAACATAGTCTGAGTAGCTTCCGCCATTCGCGATATCGGCAAAGGTTGGCAGCAGATCAACAAGGGTGGTCAGTGCGGTTTCGCAATGGCCCTGTTTCAGATCTGGCCCCATCGCAATCATGGGGACACGCACCGACCCCTCATAGGGGTTGAATTTGTACCACATGCCGCGCTCGCCAATCATGTCACCATGATCGGAGATGACAAACACGCAGGTGTTTTCAAGCTGACCGACCTTTTCAAGTGTCTCGACCAGCCCGCCAACAAGCGAGTCAAAATAGCTTGTCATGGCAAAATAGGCATGTCGCGCCTTGCGGAGCTGGTCATCGGTGATGTTGAATTCATCCTGCCTTATGGTCATGAAGTATCGCTGCGACCATGGATCGCGTTCCTCATAGGGGATGAAATCCACCCGCGGCATGGCGATCGCCTCATGGTCGTAGAGTTCCCAGAATTCCCGGGTGGTCACAAAGGGATTGTGCGGATGGGTGAATGAGGCATGAACAAGGAACGGCCTTTCATCGGCTGAACGGGCAATATCAAAAAGCTCCTGTCTTGCCATGTTGAAAACATGGTCGTCATAATCGATCTGCAGGCTGCGCTCGCATATGCCGGCCTCGACAACGCTGTGAAGGCTCATGCGTGAGGGGGAATACTCCTCGTCATATTGTGACCAGTCGGCTGTCCACCCGTAATCCGACGGATAGATATCGGTTGTCAGGCGCCGTTCGAACCCGTGAAGCTGGTCAGGTCCCACGAAATGCATCTTTCCGACAAGGCTGGTCTGATATCCGAGCATGCGCAGATAATGCGCGTAGGTCGGCTCGGAAGACAGGAACTCGCCGGCATTGTCATAGACACCGATATTCGATGGCAGCCGTCCCGTCATCATGGAAGCGCGTGACGGGCCGCATACCGGGCTGTTGCAATAGCTGTTGCGAAAGGTGGTGCCGCGCTCGGCGATCCGGTCGATATGCGGCGTCAGCGCATAGGGCGTGCCATAGGCCTGCAAGCACAAGGCGGTGAGCTGGTCCGCCTGGATGACCAGAATATTCGGTTTTGACACAACCCGTTTCCCTTTTACCGTTTGGTGACGCCCTTGATGTAACAGACCCTTTTGATATTCCAGCGTCCCGTTGATATCTCAAAGCAAGAATACTGGCGGACCGTTATAATTTGCCTTGACTTATTATTTAATTAACTAAAATAATAAAATCAATATATAGCTTTTTTCGGACCCGAATGGCGTCGCCGATGCGTTTTGACATGTCAACCAGTGATGGAGTGCGCAAGACCAATCGCGCAAGGGTCATGCGGTTGATCCATGACTCCCCCGGTGTTGACCGCACGGAACTCGCCCTGTCTGTCGGGGTCAGCAACGCCGCCATCACCAACATTGTCAATGAGCTGCTTCGTGTCGGCCTTGTGCGGGAAATCGACTCGCAACACAGTTCAGGCACCCGCGGCCGCAAACGTGTCGGTTTGCAGATCGACGGCACCGGCGGCTATGTGATGGGCGTGAACGTTCTTGCCACCAATGTCAGCATTGTTCTTGCTGATATCTGCGGTAGCGTGATTGATGAGACTGACGTCAATCCAACGCAGCTTCGCAACCCCGACCACACGCTTTCAGAAATACAGAAAACCGCCGATGTCGTTCTGGAAAGGCATGCTGTGCCGGCGGAGCGGCTCTTCGGCGTCGGCTTCTCGTTTGCCGGATATCTTGACTCCGAAAGCCGCAGTCTCCAGCGAGCCCCCTATCTTGGCTGGCCGAGTTTTGATCTGAAGAAACGCCTGCGGGGCATCTTTGGAGACATTGTCACGATCGAGAATGTGACGCGGTGTATCGCGCTGGCAGAAAACAGATTTGGTGTTCTGTCCGGCATCAATGACATGGTGCTGATCCGCTCTGCCCTTGGCCTTGGCGGCGCTGTCATCACGGCTGGCCAATTGCTTCGCGGCAGCCAGAATTTTGGCGGTGACATGGGACATCTTCTGGCTGTGCCGGAGGGCACTGTCTGTTCATGTGGCAAGCGCGGTTGTCTGAACACGGTGGCATCCGGATGGGCCGTCATGCACAAGCTTGGCACCACCAGCAGATCCTATGAAACGGTGAACCAGTTCCGCACCCAGAATGCCCAGCTTGGCCTTCTTCTGGATGCCGACAACGCCGAGGCCGACGCGGTTGCACGGGCCATGAGAGACGCCGGCACCGCATTGGCAAGGCACATCATGACAACACTTCAGGCATTGAACCCCGAGGCTGTCTGCCTGACAGGCCCGCTTGGCCGCCATGATGCCTATTCGCAGGCATTTCGCAGCGCGCTGACCACAATGGGGCTGGATTCGAGAATCATCCTTGCCAGCGAGACCGAGATCATCACCCCGGCGATGGCCTCGGTGTATCTTGCGCTTTCCGACATGGTGTATTCGCCGCAATTCAATTTCAGCCGGATATCTGACGTCGACCGGGTCGAGGCGGCATCCAGATGAGCACGACCTCGAACCCGCAGCTGGACGGCTTGCCCGGAATGGCGTTCGCCCTTGTCAGCATCGCCCTGGTTTCATTTTCGCTGTATACGGCGATGTTCGGTGTATTCCCGGACATGATCCAGCGCGGCGTCCATCTCTCGGCGGTGATCGCGCTTGTCTATATCCGTTTCTTCGGCTTTGCGACCTCCGGAGCGGGGCCGTTCGGGCTTGGCTGGAGCCGCGTCAAATTTCTTGTCCTTGGCGCGGTTGGTGTCGGCGTCGCCGGCTATCAGTTCTTTTTCTATGAGGATGTCACCTCGCGATATGGCTCGATCACCGGTTATGAAATGCCGATCGCCATCCTCGCCATCATATTGCTTCTTGATGCGACCCGCAGAACCATCGGTTGGTCGATGGTCGGACTTGCCGTATTTTTCCTGATCTATGCGCATTTCGGCCGGCAGTTCCCCGGCCTTCTGGCCCACCGGGGATATGATGTGGTCCGTATTCTGGAACAGGTCTATCTCGGGGCGGACGGGATCTACGGTACACCGCTTGGCGTCAGCGCCACCTTTGTCATCATCATTGTCGTTCTGGGAGCGTTGCTGGAGAAAACCGGTGCCAGCGGGGTCTTGATGGATATCGCGGTTGCGATGACCAGAAGGTCACGCGGTGGCCCGGCAAAGGCGGCAGTAGTCGGCAGCAGTCTGATGGGAATGATTTCGGGAACGGCTGTGGCGAATGTTCTGACCACCGGCACGATCAGCATTCCACTCATGCGCCGGGCCGGCTATCGCCCCGCAGTGGCAGGTGCTGTCGAGGCGGTGGCCTCGACCGGCGGGCAGTTGATGCCGCCAATCATGGGGGCGGCGGCCTTCCTGATGGCGGATATCATGGAGGTGCCCTATCTCGAAATCACCAAGGCGGCGCTGCTGCCGGCCTTGCTTTTCTACATCGCGGTCTTCTGTTCCGTCCATCTCGAGGCCTTGAAATCAGGCCTGCAGCCGCTTGATGATCTTGACGTTCCGAATGTTGGCCAGTCGCTTCGCCAGAGCGGCCATGTGCTGTTGGCGATTCCGGTATTCATCGGCGCGCTCGTCTCCGGCTATTCGGTGATGTATTCATCGCTTGCCGGCATATTATGTGTGCTGGGCCTGTCGTTGCTGCGGCGATCCAGTCGGATGAACCCGCGCCAACTCGCAGCGGCGGCGGTGTCGGCATCCGAGGCCATTCTGCCGGTGGCGCTGGCCACAGCGACGGCGGGCATCATCATCGGCGTGGTGACGCTGACCGGAATGGGGCTCAAATTCAGCTCCTTCATCATATCGATCTCCGGAAACAATCTGGTGGTGGCACTGGTGCTGACGATGGCCTCGTCGCTGATCCTCGGAATGGGATTGCCGACGGCCGCCGCCTATATCCTTGTCGCCACATTGACCGCCCCGGCGCTTGTCACCATGGGTGTCGATCTGATGGCGGCGCATATGTTCGTCTTCTATTCCGCCATGCTGTCATCGATTACCCCGCCGGTTGCCCTGGCGGCCTTCGCTGCCGCGGCCATCTGTCGTGAGCCACCAATGCGTGTTGCCATGATTTCGGTGAAATACGGGTTTGTGGCCTTCCTGCTCCCCTACTTCTTCGTGCTGGAGCCACGCCTGCTGGCGGTGGGCAGTTTTGGTGAAATAGCCGGCGTGTTTGTCATGGCGACCATTGGCATCATTGCTCTTGCCTGCGTTCTCCAGGGTTACGCGCTGGGTCGCCTGTCCTGGGCGATGCGCCTCATTCTGGCAGTGGCATCGCTCAGCCTTCTGATGCCTGAAATGACGTTTAAATTCCTGGGAATAGCTATCATTCTGGCCACCTTGATAGCTTGGAAAATTGGCCAAACCATGAAGTCTGGCGCTGCCTGAATCCCGACCTCGGGGTGATAATCGCCAGCAGACAAAGAGGAGGAAACAATGCGTTACTCAAGATTAGCAGCAGCTGTGGCTGTGACCGGCGGTATGTTCATGTCGGCGCAGCTGCAGGCAGATACATATCTGTCCATCGGCTCCAACCCGGTCGGCAACACCGCCTATCAATGGGCGGCCGGAATTTCCGAGGTTGTGAACAAGAATGTCGAGGGTGTGAATGCCGCCGCTGAAGGCACAAAGGGATATGTCGCGAATGTGCAATTGATGCTTGATGGCAAGGTCGAGGCCGGCTTTTCCAATACGAAGCTTGCCTATGAGGCGCACCATGCCGAAGGCGATTACGCCGGCCAGAAGCCTGGACAGATTGTCGGCTGGATGTCGATCAAGCCGATCATCATGCATGTCATTGTCATGGAAGATTCCGATATCAAATCGGTGACCGACCTGAAGGGGAAGCGCGTCGGCATGGGTCAACCCGGCGGCACATCAATGCTTGATGCCGATTTTCTGATGCGCACGGCAGGCCTTGAACCCGGAAAGGACTTCAAGGATTTCCGTGTGAAGCTGCCGGCCATGGTCGACATGCTTGGCGATGGCCAGCTTGACGCGCTGATCTGGAACGGCTCGCCGCCAATGCCGCCGGTCATCAAGTTGAAGTCGCAGCACAAGGTCAGGATCCTGGACATTCCACGTGACCTGTCGGCCACCATCCGCAAGGCATCACCTGCCTATACAGAGGGCGACCTTCCGGCCAACACCTATGCCGACCAACCCAATGACGTGATGTCCTATCGTCTTGGAAATGTGCTGCTGATCAAGTCGGATGTGCCCGAGGACATTGTCTATCAGGCAACCAAGGCGGTGATGGAGAATCTCGACTTCATGGGAACCGTGCATCCGGCCTGGAAGAAGGTCGGCAAGGATGGAATCATCAACGGGTTCACCATCCCGCTGCATCCCGGCGCGTTGCGCTACTACCGCGAGGCCGGCGTCCCCGGCATCGAGGCATTCGCCAAGAGTGTCGGTAACTGACAAACTGTGCCACACGCCCGCACGGGCGTGTGGCTCTCATATGATTGCAACCTTCAGAAACGTCATCAGATGAAAACCGTCTTCGTACTTCTGGACTCACTCAACCGCAATGCCATGGAACCCTATGGCTCGCAGACGGTCCATACACCGAATTTCACCCGGTTCCAGCAGCGGGCGGTCACCTTTGACAATCATTATGTCGGCAGCCTGCCCTGCATGCCGGCACGCCGCGATCTGCATACCGGTCGCAGCCATTTCCTGCATCGCAGCTGGGGACCGCTGGAGCCCTTTGACGACTCCTTTCCGGAGATCATGAAACAGCATGGCGTCTACACCCACCTGGTCACCGACCACCATCATTATTTCGCCGATGGCGGGGCGACCTATCACCAGCGCTATTCGTCCTGGGACCTTGTCAGGGGGCAGGCCATAGACCGTTGGAAAGCCGAGGTCGCACCCGATCTTGAGGCGTTGAAATCAGCCTTTCATCCGGTGCAACGACATCGCACCAACTACATGATCAACAGGCAATTCATGGTGGATGAGGAGGATTACTGCTCACCGCAGCTTTTCAGGCTTGCCGATGAATTCCTGCAACGCAATCACCGGTCCGATAACTGGCTTCTCCAGCTTGAATGCTTTGACCCGCATGAGCCGTTCCATGCGCCACCCCGGTTCCGTGACCGATACAAAACCTCCTATGACGGTCCGATTCTGGACTGGCCCATCTATGACCGGGTCAAGGAGACACCCGAGGAAATTGCCGAGTTGAGGGCGAATTATGCCGCCCTTGTCACCATGACAGATGAATATTTCGGCAAGCTTCTGGATATCTTTGACCAGCATGATCTGTGGGCCGACACCGCCCTTGTCCTGACCACGGACCATGGGTTCCTGCTTGGCGAGCATGACTGGTGGGCGAAGAACCGGATGCCGGTCTATGACGAAATCGCGCATATCCCGCTAATGATCTATCACCCCGATTTCGCCAGCGAGGGCGGCACCAGACGACAGGCCCTGACCCAGACAACGGACCTGATGCCGACCTTTCTGGATATGGCCGGGCTGGCGATTCCGGCGGATGTCAGCGGCCATTCCCTGATGCCTGTTCTTGGCGGCGATGAAGGCAAACGTGACAGCGTGATCTTCGGCTATTTCGGTGCCGCCGTGAATGTATGTGACGGGCGATACAGCTATTTCCGCTACCCCGCCGTATCGGGGGCCGAATCCCTGCATGAATACACATTGATGCCGACACGCATGACAGCGCGCTTTTCCATTCGCGATCTTGCCGGCGCGACACTGCACCCGTCCTTTTCCTTCACCAAGGGTGTGCCGGTGTTGAAACTTGACCCGAAAACCGATGATGAGGGGCAACCCGTTGAAGTTCAGGGCATGGGCTTTGAAGACTGGCGCTCGGCCCTGTACGATCTTGATACCGACCCCGGCCAGACAACACCGCTCGACAGGCCCGAAATCGAAATGCATCTTTGCCAGCAGATCATCGAAAACATGACAAGGCTGGATGCGCCATATGAAGCCTACCGGCGATTTGGTCTGCCGGCGCCCGGGGAGACCGCATGATGACCGACAAACCCAATATCCTGCTGATCATGGCCGATCAGCTGGCAGCCCAGGCTCTGTCGCTCTATGGCAACAGGATCTGCAAGACTCCCAATCTGGAACGGCTCGCATCCGAAGGCGTCACCTTTGCCAATAATTATTCGAACAATCCCTTATGTGTGCCAAGCCGCGCCTCGATGATGACCGGCCGACACAGCCCCGACATTAGGGTGTATGACAACGCCAACGAAATCCCCTCATCGCTTCCGACCATGGCGCATTTCATGCGGGCGCTCGGCTATCAGACCTTCCTGTCGGGGAAAATGCATTTCATTGGTCCCGACCAATTGCACGGTTTCGAGGAGCGCCTGACGACAGATGTCTATCCTGCTGACTATCAATGGATTGCCGACTGGTCGGCGGGACCGGCGTTTGTTCCCTCGGGAACGGCGCTGAACGGCGTTGTCGAGGCCGGCCCGTGTGTTCGCACGATGCAGGAGGATTACGACGATGATGTCGAGTTTCAGGCCCGCCGCAAGATTTTCGATCTTGCCAGAGAGGATCGGGCCAGAGAGGATGGGGCCAGACAGGACGGGGCCAGACAGGACGGGGCCAGACAGGACGGGACCGGACAGGACGGGGCAAAACCGTTCTTCGGGGTTGTCTCCTTCACCAGCCCGCATACCCCGTTCAATGTCGCGCAACAATATTGGGATCTCTATGATCATGACGAAATAGGTCTGCCCGATGTACCGGCGATCCCTTTTGCCGAGCTTGATTATTTCTCCAAAGCCCTGTTCTTTGCCCATGGTCGGCACCGGCACAGTGTGACCGAGGAGCATCTGCGCAAGACGCGCCATGCCTATTTCGCGATGATTTCCTATATCGACGAGAAAATCGGCAGGCTTTTGGACCAGCTTGAGGAAACCGGCCTGCGAAATGACACGGTGGTCATTTTCACCTCTGATCATGGCGAGATGCTTGGTGAACGCGGCATGTGGTTCAAACAATGTTTCTGGGAATGGTCCGCAAGGGTTCCGCTCATTGTGTCCGCACCGAATGGTCGGCGCGGCGCGCGGGTCGAGGCCAATACATCACTGGTGGATCTGGCGCCGACGCTGATCGAAATGGGTGGTGGCGCGGCAAAGCTTCCTGAACAGATGGGCGCCGAACTGGCCGGCAACGCGGTCACGGCTTTGCTTGACGGCGAGGATGGCGACTGGCCGGATATCGCGGTCAGCGACTATCTGGCGATCGGGCCGTGCGTGCCCTGCCGGATGGTCAGGAAGGGGCAATACAAATATATCTTCACCCATGGGCAGCCCGACCTGCTGTTCAATCTGGTTTCTGACCCCGATGAACTGCAGAATCTCGCTGACGAACCGGCACATGCCGCAATTCTCGTCGAGCTGCGCCGGATTGCAATGCAGGATTATGATCCTGAAGCGCTGATGTCGGAGGTGATTGCCAGCCAGCGGCGGCGGCGCTTTATCGCCACGGTCCCCGGAACAAACCCGCCATGGGATTATGTGGCCTATCAGGGTGATGCGGACCGCTATGTCCGCCGCGACGGAGTCGACGCGACAAAGTCACGCCTGCGCCTGCCCCGCATTGCGCCGGTGGCTCCGGACATGCCCGAACTGTCGGCCGAGACCATCGAGCGTATGATGCAGGGCGAGATGGACTTTCCAGCCTGACCCGGCATCACCCGCAAAAGTCACTAGAAGATCGCTGTGGGATCACATGCCATCATAGCCGTGTCGAAATGTTTCGTCGGCAGGCTGGAAGATCGCGCCACCGTCGGCATAGCAGGGGTGGTGATGCCATGGATGGGCGCTGCGATCAGCCATGCCGGCGATATCCTGAAGATAGCCAAGCCCGTCCCCGGCAAGCCCTTCAACAATTCGGTCCCAGTCCGGATAGGACGTGAACGCATCCAGCCAGATCGCCCGACCGGCAAGAAACCCTGATGCACCCGCCTTGAACGCATGCGCAAGAATATCACGAAATGCCTCTTTGCCGGCCCCGGCAGACAACATCACCCAGGGCCGTCCGGCAAGACGCCCCATTTCATCAAACAAGGCCTGCACATTGGCTGACCCGTCTATGGCGTCCGCATTCACCGGACTTTCCAGTTTGAAAACATCGACACCATAATCAGGTCTGGCAAATTCCTCGACAGAGGCCAGCACCTGGTCACTCGCCTTTGCCTGCATTTCGACATAACCGCGTGATGCGGCTGCCTCGCTGGCGAACGGATATAGCAACAGCTCGAGAAGAAACGGAATGTCATATTGGGCACATTCATCCCCGATCCGTTTCACATAGTCCTGCTGGAAGGCAATATTTGCCGGCGAGGCGTCCGGACGGTACCAGGCAAGAACCTTGACCGCGTCGCCACCAAGCCTTTTGATCTTGCTGACTGACCAGTTATCGATACTGGCCGAAAACCGCCCCTCGCCGGTCTCGGTGAAGATCGAGTCTTCAAGTGTTACAACCAGGCCCTTGTCCGATGCCAGCGAATCGAACGCCGCCGGAATGCCATAATGCGGATCCAGCAGAACGGCGGAGCCCGGCCCCTGAAGCTGGCGCACGATTTCCAATTTGAGTCTGGCAACTTCAGCCCACGGCGCCTCGGGAAGATTCAATTGCCTGGCAATCGGGTCCTTGATTGGTGGGCGCTGATCGGCTGCGACCATTTTGAACAACCCGTTCTTATCCGCCATGCGGCGCATACCCAAAAGCTTTCCGGGAGTTAATTGCATATCAGTATTCCTCCATAAAGGCGGTGCAGCTTTGTCGGTCCGGCGACGCGCTGATGCCGCCAAATTTCAGACATTTCATCGCGGCAGCGGCGTTTGCCGTCGTAATTGCCGAGGTTTCATCCATTCCCTCACCAAGACAAAGAGCGAAAATGCCATGCCAGACATCACCGGCGGCGATCGTGTCGACAGCCTCGACGGCGAAGGCCGGAACATTGACCAGCTCGTTGTCATGGAGGTGCCAGACGCCATTTTCACCATCTGTCACACATACCCAGCAACCCGTAGCTTCGCGCGCCCGCAACAATCCATCCTCGATGCAGCCATCGGGCGCGAATGAATCCAGCCCCTGTTTTGAAAAGGCCAGATGGGTGGCACCGCGTGCATGATCTGCCGAAAAGGGCGCTTCGGCATCAATGATGATTGGAACATGTTGCTCATCGCCAAGTTCAATGGCCCAACTCGTCAATTCGGGATGACGGTTATCCGCCAGAACCGCACAGGGCATCGAGGGCGGTCTGGTCGATTTGAGCATCCTGGAGAATCCCCGACCCGCATAATTGAATGTCTGGCGTTCCCCCTGATGATTCACGAATGCGGCCGAGACGGATGATTGTGCTTGCGGGGCAAGCGGGCTCATCGACATATCCACCAACTCATCGCTCAGCGCCTGATGGATAAAGCGCCCCATCATATCGTCACCAAGATAGGTCGCAAGCATGGGCCGCCCGCCAAATCTGGCTATGGCGATGCTTGCGTTTGCCGCGGGGCCGCCAACAACAAAACGCGAATCATGGGCGCGCATTTTTTCGCCCCGCGCCGAGAATTGATCGACATTCATGATCAGATCGACAGTGGCCCGGCCCGCCACGATTATTGTGGCGGCGCTATTCATTGGCAAAAGTCGGGGCGGCAAGCCCATGGATCCTGACATTGATACATGCCGGCCTGCCGCTGGCGAGCGCGCGTTCAAAAGCCGGAGCGAGTTCGGCAAGGCTGGTGACATATTCACCATGTCCACCCATTGCCAATGCCACCTCGTCATATCGGGCGTCACTCAATCCACAGGCAAAAACACGGTCCGGACCGAAATCCCGCTCCTGAATCCTGACCTCGGCATTCCACTGCAGATCATTGCCAATGACCACCACCACCGGCAGTTTCTCGCGCACTGCCGTTTCAAACTCGGCAAGATGAAAGCCGACGGTTCCATCACCCATAAATGCCAGAACATGCCTGTCAGGAAGGGCCAGCTTTATCGCCATGGCATAACTCAGACTGCCGCCAATAGCCCCCGACACGCCATTTATCATCACCAGATGACGTGTCAGCATACTCTGAACCCATTGGCCAATCTCAGCACCATCGGACACCGCGGCGATATTTTGGTGTGAGGCCAGAATGTCACTGACAGCACTGACAAAGGAAAAAGAGTTCAATT
This sequence comes from Rhodobiaceae bacterium, assembly GCA_018624035.1. GTDB lineage: Bacteria > Pseudomonadota > Alphaproteobacteria > Puniceispirillales > Puniceispirillaceae > UBA8309. The sequence continues at coordinate 22,899 of JAAZUU010000006.1, forward strand.
CCTGCCTGTCGCCCGCATGATCAGCCGCTGGAATGTCACGGCGTGCGATTTCATCCTGCAGCGATTCGTGCCAGTTCGCGGCGACATTGCTGGTGGGTGCCAGTTGCTCCAGCATGGCGATGGACTCTGTGGCAGAGAGGTCGGCCATTTCCTGTAATCGATCACCAAGATTGCCGCGCGCCTGCGCCAGAATCCGTTCATCACCGATATAGGCACACCATTTGGCCTCGGCACTGAATGGCCCGACCGCCCCATAGGCAAGTGAGAAATCGACCGGCTTGCCGACAAGGATGATGACATCGGCAAGGCGCGCCATGGATTTGAAATTGCCAAGCCGCGGATCGTTCAGGCCTCGTGGACTGTCCATCAGCACGACAGGCACCTGCAACCGCTTCTCAAGCGCTCGTAACGTCGCCGCATGATGCGGCATGCCAAGTGATGGTCCCGCAATGATCAATGGCCTTTTCGCCGCCGCCAGCATGGCTGCGAGCCGGTCCGAAGGAGAGGCCGGTTCAGTCGCGAACGCAGGATCCTGCGGTTCGGCGGAGAACATGTCATCCAGATCACTGGTCAGAACATCCGCCGCGAGTGCCAGATGCGCCGGGCCCGGCATCCCCGTCCTGGCCGCCGCAATGGCGGCAAATGTATATTCTGCAAGGTCGCTGGTCTTGCATAGCCGCTGCGAATATTTGGTCACCGCTTTGGTAATCTGTACCTGGTCCATTTCCTGGAAGCTGCCTTTATTATCAAGGCTTGCCTCGGAATCTCCACTCAGCAGCAGCACCGGTGTTTGTGACTGACTTGCCGTGAATAACGGGGCAATGGCGTTACACAGGCCGGCCCCCGCCGTCACCATGGCAACGCCGAGGCCGCCGGTAATGCGGGCATGGGCCTCTGCCATATAGAGCGCGGCTGCTTCGTGGCGCACATGAACAATCCGGATATTCTCATCAAGACAGGCATCGAAGAGCGGCATGATCTGATTGCCCGAGAGCGCGAAAATCGTTCTCACACCTGCGCTCTTCAAGATCCTGATCAATGCAGCCGACGCCTTCATGGTCCGGCCTTCCCACGCCGGCAGACTGCCCTTCCATCCAAACAAACAGGAAATTGCGGCGCGCTAGCCAATTGAATATCCCCCGTCAACAACGAGTGTTTGTCCGGTGACGAACTCCGCCTGCTTGCTGGCCAGAAACAACGCCGGCCCGGCAATGTCGTCAGGCTGGCCCCACCGCCCGAATGGCGTGCGGGAAATGACCGCATCATAATGCACGGTATCGGCGCGACCTCGCCTAGTCTGTTCGGTAACAACGAAGCCGGGGGCGATTGCATTGACCCTGACACCATGCGGCGCATATTTCAGCGCCAATGATTTCGTCAGCTGATGGATCGCCGCCTTGCTTGCCCCATAGGCTGGCACTTTTGGACTGCCAAAAAAGCTGTACATGGAGGCAATGTTGATCACGACACCCCCGGCCGCGATCAACGCACCTTCGAAATGCCTCACAACATCAAAATTTCCGATCAGATTGACGTCGATGACCTGACGAAACACATCAAGATCATCTTCCAGGTTACGGCGCGATATCGCCGCGCAATTGACCAGAACATCCAGACGCGAAAACTGGCTGGCAAGCGCGGAAATCGCGCCGGTGTCACAAACATCAAGCTGATGATAAACCGCCACGCCCTCGGGCATCGACAGCGGTTCAGCTTCAACGCCTGTGATGATCACCCTGTCTCCTTGCGCGGCGGCTGCCCTCGCAATGGCAGCGCCAATGCCATCAAGGCTTGCGCCAACCACAAGCCAAACACGCTGGTCCGTCTCATTCATCACGCACTCCCGCCCCTCATGTGATAAAGCCGCCGCCGCCAAGATTAAGCATGGACCCGCTTGCATAATTGAATTTTCCGGAAATCAGGTCGATGACCGGCATCGCGATATCCACCGGGTCCGCCACCGCGCCGCAGGCGATTGTGGCCTCAATTGCCGCTCTGGTTGCAGGGTCGGCAAGCATGGTGCCGGTCATATCGGTGCGGGTCACCCCCGGACGCACCGAAAACACGGAAATGCCATGTGGCGCAAATTCCTTTGCGGCACCGATGGTGAACACATCAACAGCCCCTTTACTGGCGGCATAGACGCTCTTTTGCGCCCGCCCGCCAATGGTGGCTGCCATTGAGGACATATTGACGATCACCCCGGAATCGCCTTTCGCCATGGCGCGTGCGGCAAATTCCCGGCAACACATGATCAGGCCAACGACATTGACCGCGAATGTCGAATGCACAAAATCATGATCAACGTCAGTGATGGCCCGCGGTCCATTGTCGATTCCGGCAGCGGTCACCAGCGCCTGCGCTGGTCCCATCGACAGCTCAATTTCCTCGAAAAAATGCGCAACACTGTGGGGGGCGGCCACATCCAGCGCAAATGCCTCTATCCGGCTATCGGACGCCGCCACCACATCATCTGCCGCTTTTCGGTTGCTGCCATAACTTATCGCCACACGCCAACCGGCGTCCACGGCCGACAGGGCAATTTGCCTGCCGATGCCCCTGTTTCCCCCGGTAACGATTAACAGCCTGCTTTCACTCATAGCGCATCCTTCAATCTTGGCAGCATGAACTGGCCCTCCCCGACTATTTCTGACGCCGTTTCCGCGCCATTGAACACCGCATTCATCCTCGCCAGCACTGCCTGTTGCGCACCGCCACGGTCAAGCTCACCGGTAAAATAGCCATCCAGTTCAACATCGATATCCTCACGCCAGTGCCGCAATGTCTGCGGGTTGCCGCAGATTTTTATGATCGGACATAAGGGGTTCCCGGAAGGATTGAACACACCCATCGCAAACAGCCCGAGGTTGCATCCCGCCATCATCATGCCGGTCAGCGAAACCGGGCTGAAAAAGGGCGTGTCCATGAAATGCAGGCCAGGCGCGCCGGCAGGCATTCCAAATTCCAGAGCGGAAACAAAATCGGTTGTGCCTGTCTTGCTTACCGCCCCCATTGATTTCTCGATCAACGTGGTCAGCCCGCCATCGATATTCTCGCGGGTAGGGTTGGTGCCACGATAATCCTTGCCACTGTCCTGTTCCATCAATCTGGCACGGTAGCTAATGAAATCCAGCACCATCTGTCTTGTCGCCGGGTCGGGGCACCGGTCCTCGAACACCGCTTCCGCGCCGATGAATTCTGCTGTCTCCGAGACCACAGCCGACCCGCCGACAGCTATGGTGAGATCGCAGATATCACCAATCACCGGATTGCTGCAGATGCTGCTGGAAACATCACTGCCGCCACATTCAAGCGCCAGCGCGACAGCATCTTGCCCGACCATGGTCCGGCGCTGCTCAAGCTTGTTTTGACGGCTGGCGAGCATCTGCAACTTTTCACCGCCTTCAGCCACGGCCCGAGCCCGCCCGGCGCATTGCATGAAGGCGAGATATTCAATCGGGATTGCCGCGTCGATTTCCCTGGCGAGCCGCTCGGCTGTCGCGCGGTCATGTGTCAATACCAGCGCCGCTCCCACATTCGGATGGGTCAGCACGCTCCGGATAAAGCGCTCGACCATCACCTCGTCAATTTTCTGCAACCCGCGGGAAAACGCCCCCATGACGCACAGCGAGTCTGTATCGGTGGCGGCAATGGCGGCGGCTAGGCGATCGGTCAGCGCCACGGTGGAGAGCACGATTCTATGATTTCGGATACCCACCCTGCCATCGGATCGGCGATACCCATGCCATTCGAGACTGCTAGCAAAGTCAAAAAGGTCAGTGCTACTCACAGTTATGGACATGCACATGCTCACCCTGTTCGATGGGATGCGTCGCCACGCCGATGCTTATGCCGTATTTGACAACCGCCTCGCCAGGGGCGATGGCCCGCAAACTTACCTTGTGCCCGAACGGCACCTTGTCCGCGATTGTCATGCCATCGCTCAGGCAAGCGATCCCGGCATCCTCATCCATCAAGGTTGCTACATTGTCAGCCGGACTCAGGACCAGAAACCGCCTTCCTCGCTGCGTTCCTAGTTGCATACGATCCCCCCGTCCACATTGATCACCTGACCGGTGATATATGCGGAGTCAGGACCAAGAAGGAACTGGATTACGCTCGCCACCTCGTCCGCTGTGCCAAGGCGCTTCATCGGCACCTCGCCCAGTACTTTATCGATGCCGCGCCTGGCGATGATCTGTTGCGGCATGCTTGTGTCGATAAATCCGGGAGCCACAACATTCACCAGAACCTGAGGCGCTTCCTTTCTTGCCAGGGATCGCGCCATCCCGACCAAGGCTCCCTTGGCTGCGCTATAGGCGGTATGCCCCGGCGCGCCTCGTCTGTAGGCCAGCGAGCTGACCAGCACGACACGCGCACCGGTTTCATTCAACAAGGCCTGACGAGCGGTCGCGTATAGCGCATAGACATTGCGAATATTTGCCGCCATGACGGGATCATAGACCGTCTCGACATCACCTGAAGCCATATCATCAGGCACGAAAATACCGGCCAGATGAACCAGTCCATACAGATGGTCTTCCCGGCCCAGAATTGCGCGGCATGCCGCCTCATCCTCCAGTCCGGAGCAGTGATAGACTAGGCGGCTGGTGTCCGATATCGCGGCTTCCAGAATTTCCGCACCCCGGGGATTGACATCTATGGCGATAACCCGCGCGCCCAGATCGATCAGGCGGTTGACAAGAGGGAGTCCAATGCCACCCGATGCGCCTGTAACAATTATTGTTTTTCCATCGAACATAAAGAACCACCAACAAGCAGGTTGCAACGCAAAGATATACAAAAACGAAAGGCGGGCCCATGGTTCCACAGGCCCGCCAACAATCCATGGTTATGATTGCCTTGGGAGAATTAGCGGCCTATAACCCGGTTGTTCCTGTCGGCAAGGTCGGCTTCCGCCTCGGCAACGGCCTTTTCGAATTTCTTCAGCCATTTGTCACCATATTTATCGGCGAACCAGACCTTCATCTTGTCGCGCGCCTCTACGAAAGTTGCCTTTTCTTTGGCTGACGGCACATAAATCTCACCGCCGAAACCAACAAACTCCTTCAAGGCTCGTGCGTCATACTCCTTGTTCCAGTCGGACTGGATCATCGATGCCTGCTGAACACCATCGATCACCAAATCCTGGAGGTCGGCAGGCAAGCTCTGCAACCACGCATCCGACATCCACCAGAAAGCAAAGAGATATGCATGCTCGTCAAGCGTGACATATTTCACGGCTTCATACATCTTCGTCGGGACGATGTCGGTTGCCGCGTTCTTCGTGCCTTCGACAACGCCTGTTTGCAGCGAGGTATACAGCTCACCCCAGGCAACCGGTGTCGGGTTGCCACCAAGAGACTTGATGAATTCGATCTGCAATGGCGAGTTGATGGTTCTCATCTTCACGCCCTTCATGTCAGCAGCCGACTTGATCAGCTTGTTGGTGGTGAAGAAATTCCGCCACCGACCGGTGTTGCCAACAGCCACAAGCCGTACATTGCCGGTCGCCGTCAAAATCTCGTCGCGAACCTCATCAAAGAATGAGCTTTGCGCGATACGCTCGGCAATCGAGTCACCATTCATCATGTAGGGGATGTCCGTGACCTGCAACTCGGGCCAGAAGCTGGCAATACCACCAACTGTTGTGTGGGTCAGCTCCAGCGTGTTCAGCTGCACCTGTTCGATCTGATCGCGGAAGTTGCCAAGCTGCGCGCCGGGATAAATCTCCACGGTGATCCGCCCATTCGAACGGCTCTCAAGGAATGATTTGAGGAATTCACCGGGCACCTGATCATCTGATGTCACCGGGCCAACATGGCCATATTTCAGCGTGAACTCAGCCGCAAACGAGGCCGCCGGCAGGCACACAGCCAACAGGCCCGCCATAATGGTTTTGCTAATGATAGACTTCATGATTTTCCTCCGACTTTTCTAGGTTGAAAAAATAATGACATCGGTATCATTGCTTGTAAACGAAATTCAGAGCTTACCGGGCCACTATCCAAATCCGAGCAGCCTCGGCACCGTCATCGAGATCGCGGGCACGTAGGTGACCAGCGCGATAATCGCGATATGGACGATATAGAAAGGCAACATTTCCGACACCACCGATTCGATCCTCTCGCGGCTGACCGCCGAGGCAACAAACAGGATCAGCCCCATTGGCGGCGTCGCTAGACCAATTGTCAGATTGACGCACATGATGATGGCAAAGTGTAACGGGTCCACACCGACAGCCATCGCGGTCGGGGTCAGAATCGGCCCCAGGATCAGGATCGCCGGGCCGGCATCGAGAAACATGCCGACAACCACGAGCAGCAGGTTGATCAGCAGCAGCACAACATATTTGTTGTCGGTATATTCAAACAGAAAGGCCGTCAGCAGTTTCGGCACACCGGACAGGGTGGCGATCCAGGCAAAGACGCTGGCCATTCCGACAGCCAGCAATATCACACTGGATGAAACCGCTGTGCGGAACAGCATGTTCTTCACCCGTGTCAGCGGCAGACTTTTCATAAAGATGCACAATATTATGGCATAGACCACAGCGGCACCGGCTGCCTCGGTCGGGGTGAACACCCCGGACAGGATTCCCCCCATGATGATAATGGGTGTGAGAAGCGGCCAGAAGGCATCAAGACCGGCGCGCGCTGCCACGCGCATTCCCGGAAACCGGTCGGCAACCGGATATTCGCGGCGCCGCGCGATGATCGACACCACTGTCATGAGGCCGACGCCGGTAAGCAACCCCGGAACAACACCCGCAAGGAACAGCGCGGCAACGGATATCTCCATGATATAGGCATAGACCACCATGATGATGCTTGGTGGAATGATCGGCCCGATCACTGATGACGCCGCTGTTACCGCGGCGGAAAATTTCCGGGAATAACCCTGTTTTTCCATTGCCGGTATCAGCATTGAACCAAGTGCCGATGTGTCGGCAACGGCCGAGCCACTCAGACCTGCAAAGAAAATCGACGAGATGATGTTCACATGTGCAAGGCCACCCCGCAGATGCCCGACAAGTACGCGCGCGAAATATACAAGCCGTTCGGTGATACCACCCACATTCATGATTTCCCCGGCAAGGATGAACATGGGTATGGCAAGCAGGGGGAATTGATTGATCCCGATATAGAGCTTCTGGGCAATGATCGCCAGAAAGACCTCTTTGTCAGCCAGCACAAGGCCGAGCATAGGTGCCGCGCCCAGAGCGAACACTATCGGCATGCCAACACTGATCAAGCCCAGCAAGATCCAGATAAATGTCACGGGTATCATCTCACGCCCCCACAAAAATCCCTAAAATGATCCCCAAATAACCAACCACTAGAACTCGTCCAGAACCGGGCGATGTTTGGTAACAAAAGCATCCTGCTGTGCCGGCTTGCCAGCAATCAGGAAGGACATGTCTTCCAAAAATTGCTGCAATGACACGAGCGCCATGCTGGCCATACCAATGGGAATCGACACAAAAAACCAATACATCGAGACATCGCCAACCGAAATGGCCACCTGCGTTCTGCCATTCCAGGCGAAGTCATGGCTCTTCATGGCAAGGAAACCGCAAAAAACGCATACGGCCAGATGCATGACCGCAAGAATGAACCGCGTCACCCGTGACGGAAATCTGGAAATGACAATTTCGATATTCGGATGGACGCCAAGGCGCAGAGCAATCGGCGCGCCCAGAAACACCAGCCAGAGCATCGCATATTTGGCCAGTTCCTCGGACCAGGAGAGGCTGTCATTGAGGACATAGCGGAAGAACACGCCAGCCGAAACAATCGCCGCAACCGCCAGCACAAGGAACATGGCGCCCCATCGGAATGCGCCCAACTGCACCACATTAATGGCTGACAGACATCTGATTGCCAAATTCATGACTGCACCTACCCCCCCTTGGTCGTCCACTATCCCGGCACTATCCCGGCATTATCGTGACTTGCACACCATGCTCTTTCATTGCTGGCAAATCAGGGATGATGCCGATGCCATCATCCTCGGGCAACGCTATGCGCCCGCCTGTCGATGGCCGCAAATCCCAATCCGCCAGACTTTCCCTGATCGGGTTATCATTCACGTCGACTTCCAGCAAACCAGCGTCGCCAATAACAGTCAACATATGTGCCGATGCAGCAAGACCAACCATCCCGCCAAGCCAGTGCGGACAATAGACAGATTTTGGCGGCGACTGCACGGCATCACGGCCGCCAAAAATGCGGAGCAGCCCTGTAAACCCGCCGATTTTTCCGATATCCGGTTGCACGAAGGCAAATAATGCCTGTGCCTGATAGGCGTCGACAGCATCCAATGTCGGCAGATTTTCACCGCCTGCGAGCGGCACACTGATCATATTGGCCAGTTCTCGCCACTGTGCCTGCGCCGCACTGGCCCGCAGCGGCTCCTCAATCCACTTCAGATCAAACCGGCTCAAGGCATTGATATTGTCGGCTGCCTGTTGCGGCGACATCCAGGCCTGATTGGCATCAATCATCAACTGATGATCTTCATCGATCAATTGACGGGCGACAGCAAGACCGTCCCGGTCAACATCTTCACCAAACCCCACCTTGACCTTGAACGCTGTAAATCCGCGTTCGCTTGCGAGCTGCACGCGTTCTCTCGCCTCTTTGGGATGAATGCCGCTGGCATAGGCCCTTACCACATCACCCGACGCACCAAACAGAGCGCAAAGCCTCATCCCCTGTCGGCGCGCCACCATATCCCACAAGGCCTGATCCACACCGGCAATCACCTGCAACAAGGTGCCGGGGTCGGCAGTCTGCAAGCCAAGCACCGAAAAGGCGGCGGTCAGACCATCAAAAATCTCTGCTGGGGAGCTGAAATGACGCCCCTTGAGCCAATAGGCGAATTCATTGACCAGCAGGTTGGCCTTATATTCAGCGCCACGCGACGGAAAATTGCACCATATCTCGCCATGCCCGACACACCCATCAGCGTCGGTGATCCGGACAAGCAATGCGGGGCGGTCATACATCGTGCCAAATGACGTCTGCACCGGCACATCGATCCCGGCGCGGAGAAGAATTGCCTCGACATGCCTGATCTCATGCCTCTGGTCAGCAAGCCGCCGCGCCACATCGTCGAGCATTCCGATTTGATCAGCATTCCTCATATTGGTCTTCATTTTGACATGTTGGCAGGCCATTTCAGAAACATAATGACATCGGTATCATTCCAACGTATTTTCGAAAAGTCAACGTTATCCGTCGGGATGCAGAAGTTGGGCGACAAGACTAAAAAATACGATTTTATCATTATCGGCGCCGGCTCTGCGGGGTGTCTTCTTGCCAACAGATTGTCAGCCAACCCTGCCCATAATGTTCTTTTGGTTGAGGCTGGAGGCTCCGATCGCCGCTTTTGGTCACGCCTGCCGATTGGCTATTACAAAACCATATACAATCAGGCATTTTCACGCATTTTCCAGACAGAGCCATGCCACGGTAGCGGCGGCCGCGCGATAAAATGGCCACGTGGACGGATCATTGGCGGCTCCAGCAGCATAAACGGCCTGATCTTTATCCGCGGTCAAAAGGAAGATTTTGACGATTGGCAATCACTTGGAGCCCGCGGATGGGATTATCAGACGGTGTTGCCCTTTTTCAGGAAACTGGAGGGCTATAAGGGCGGCGAAAGTCAATTCCGAGGCAGCCTTGGGGAGCTGAAGGTGGATGACCTTCGGTTACGCCATCCCGCCTGCGAGGCGTGGCTGAAGGCGGCGTGTGAATGGGGCCTGCCTCCGATTGACGATTTCAATGGCAATGACTCGTTTGGCGCGAGCAGATACCAGCTCACTCTCGACGGGAGGTGGCGATCAAGTTCCGCTCGCGCCTTCCTCCACCCCATCGCTCACAGGCAAAATCTGACTGTTATTTCCAGCGCCCTTGTTGAAAAAATACTTTTTTCGGACAAACGGGCAACCGGCATCATCGCCCGGCGCAAAGGCGTCCGGGAAACCTATGAGGCCGACAAGATCATAGTGAGTGCCGGTGCCCTTCAATCACCGCAGATACTGCAATTGTCCGGCATTGGCCCGACGGCGCTGCTGCGCAAGCACGGCATCCCGGTTATCCATAGTGCCAGTCAGGTGGGACAGAATCTTCAGGACCACTACCAGATGCGAACCATCGTGCAGATGCGTAATGGCCTGTCGCTGAACAAGGACAGCCGCAATCCGCTGAAGATGGCCCTGCATGGTCTTAGATGGCTGAAGGACGGGTCCGGTGTTTTGTCTGTCGGCGCTGGCCAGGCGGGTGCCGGCGCGTGCACGAAATATGCCGAGAATGGTCGGCCCGACATACAGCTTCTTATTATGCCACTGTCTGTAGATAAACCGGGGGAGCCACTGCATGATTATCCCGGCTTCACCGCAACCGTCTGGCAATGTCATCCGAAATCCCGCGGGTCCGTTGAAATACGATCTGCCGACCCTGCCGCGGACCCGAAGATACAGCCAAACTATATCTCTGAGGAACATGACCAGAAAGTCATGATTGAAGGCGTTAAAATAATGCGTGAAATCTATCACATGGCTTCCTTCCGGGATTTGTGGGACACCGAAATTGTTCCCGGGGCCGATATCGACAATGATGAAAAGATTCTCGATTGCATCCGCAACAATGGGGGCACTGTTTTTCATCCTGTGGGGACCTGCCGGATGGGTGATGATGCGGGCGCGGTTGTCGATTCTGAATTGCGGGTGAATGGCGTTAAGGGGCTGTATGTTGCTGACGCTTCGGTAATGCCGAAGATCACATCCGCCAATACCAATGCGCCATCGCTGATGATTGGCGAAAAGGCAGCCCATCACATTCTGCAACATCACTCCGGGTAGCGTTTTCGCAGCCATCGCGGGGCAGCCTCACCCACACCCCTGCAGCAAGGCTTCACATCATCATCAGCTATGTTATCTTTGCCGCACTTATCCATGCGTCCAGGCAAGAGGCACTTGCATTGCCCGCTGGCGGTCAGACGTCAGGCCCTGGGTGGTTGGACCTTGAGTTGGTTAGACCCCATGCGGCCATGGGCCTGAAGGCGAATGAAGAGCGAGGCCAATGTGCCCTTAAAGTCAGACCACAAACTGATTACCATCCGCGACGTGGCCCGACTTGCGGGCGTCTCGCCGATCACCGCCTCCCGCGCGCTGAACAAATCGCACCTGGTAAAGCCGGAAACACGACAGAAAGTCGAGGCCGCAGCGGCCGAATTGAAATTTATCGGCAACAGTGCGGCAGGCAGCCTGTCAAACAAGCGCAGTAACATCGTGGGCATCATAGTACCCACACTCTCAAATTCGATCTTCGCAGACACGATCCAGTCAATCACCAGCCGTCTGATGCCGGAGGGTTTTCAGGCTTTGATCGGCAGCAATGAATATTGCTTGCAACGCGAAGAGGACATCATTCGGACATTTATCTCGCATCGTGCTGATGCGCTGATACTGACCGGTAACATCCACAGCAAGGTGGCCGAAGAGCTGATTGAGCAATACCGGATACCAACAGTTGAAATCTGGAATATTTCAGAACGAAGCAAGCATATCAGTGTTGGTATGTCGAATTATCAGGCTGCATTTGAAATGACATCATTTCTGATCAGCCGAGGTTATGAAAAGATTGGCTATATTGGTGGCCCCTTGGAAAACAATGACAGATCACAAGACCGCATGCAGGGTTACAGAGATGCTCTTGAAAAACATGACTGGTCTTTCGATCCCGCACTCACACGCGAGTCCCCACTGGAATTCGCCAGCGGCGGGGCCGCGATGCAGAGCCTTCTGAGCAAAAGCCAGAGCATCGATTGCGTTTTTGCATCCTCGGATATCATTGCCTTCGGGGCGCTGATGGAATGTCACCGAAACGAAATCAAGGTGCCCCGGGATATCGCTTTAGCGGGTTTCGACAACACAGCCATTGGGGCCATTTTTTCACCAGCCTTGACAACTATATCTGTCCCCCGCCAACGCATTGGTTTGAAGGCAGCTGAAATTACATTGAAATTGATTCGCGGTGAAACCGACATCAACAGACGTAATGATCTGGGGTTTGATTTGAAGATCCGCGAGACAACCTGACCGGCGATGCCTTTATAATCTCATGATTGCCGATGGAGCGGTTGACCGATCATTATGGGCAGTCTTTGCCATCTACTACGTCCCTGTCTGCCACTCACCTGACATGTCTGACGACCCTGTCTCGGCATGATGTCGCCTGGAAAATGAACTTGCATTGATTAATGATACCGATAACATTCAGGTGTCCTGTGGCGAGAAAAGCACAGACAACGCAGGTTCCCGCCTCACATATCGGCGCACATGGCTCAGACGCAAGAGGGCACTCTCGAATGCAGACCGGCAACCGAACAAGCCTGAAACAGCTGAGAGACACAGCCACGCTCATCCGCAAGGATGTGATCCGCATGGTTGCCCGCCATGGCCAGGGCTACGTCCAGCAAGGCCTCGGGGCGGCCGATCTTTTCAGCTATCTCTATTTCCAGGAACTGCGGTTTGACACGGCGAACCTCAACTGGGCGGACCGTGACAGATTCATCCTTTCAACAGCGCATAACACGGCGGTCTTTTACGCCACCCTTGCCAGAGCAGGATTACTGGACCCGGAAACACTTACCGAATATTGCCTTGACGGCTCATCATTGGAGATCAATGCCTCCGAACGGTTGGGGCCATTGGTCGAATGCACCTGCGGCTCGCTCGGTCAGGGCTTGTCGGTTGCCGCCGGGCTGGCCATGGGAAGCCGGCGTCAACAGCGGGATGCGAACATCTGTTTGATGCTCGGTGATGGTGAACTCGAGGAAGGACAGGTATGGGAGGCGGCGATGTTCGCAGCCACGCACAAGCTGTCGAATCTCACCATGATCATCGATCTCAACTATATGCAGGTTGAAGGAGACGCGCGCGACGTGGCCGCCATTGATCCGGTTGATGCAAAGCTGGAAAGTTTCGGCTGGCAGACAATCATCATAGACGGACATGATTTCGAGGCGATGTTTGCCAGCTTTGTGGCGGCAAGGGCCGATACCGACCGACCATCCTGCATCATTGCACACACAACCCCCGGCAAGGGCGTGCCCTTTCTTGAAGGACAGAAAAGCCACAATATGGTTCTGCCGGAAGACACCGCCGGCGATGCCCTGCAATGGCTGGAGGCGGATCATGGCTGAAACCGATGACAACCCTCTCAAGTCCGACGCTCTTCATCTTGATGATTTCTCGGTCAAGCAACGGCCCCATCAACAGGCGGTTCCGAAATATTATGGCGAGGCGCTTCTTGCCGCCGCCCGCGCCGACACATCGATTCTGGCACTCACCGCCGATTTGACGGCACCAACGGAAACCGACCTTGTGCGTGACCATCTGCCTGACCAGTTTGTCATGGCCGGCATTGCCGAGGCGAATATGGTTGGCGTGGGTGCCGGCCTTGCCCGTGCCGGCTTCATCCCCTTTGTTCATTCCTTTTCGGTTTTCCTGTCGCGTCGCAGTTTTGACCAGATCGCGATGCAAATTGCCTATCCGAAAACCAATGTAAAGCTGGTTGGCTTCATGCCCGGAATCGACTCATTGCTTGGCGTTTCCCATCAGGCGATCGACGATATCGCCCTGATGCGCGCGCTGCCAAACATGACAATATTGGAACCCGCCAGCCCGGCAGATTATCAGGATGCCGTGGCGGCGGCGCTGGCGCATGAGGGGCCGGTATATCTGCGCCTGTATCGGGCGACGGCACCAGCGACGCCTCTGGACGGCGTGCCCTCGTTACAAGCTGGCAAGATCAGGTGCCTGCATCACGGCAATGACGCAGCCATCTTTGCCACCGGCCTGATGGTGGAACAGGCATTGCTCGCCGCCGAAGATCTGAAGGCACAGTCTATAAACGCGTCCGTGATCGATTGTGCCAGCATCAAACCGCTTGATGTCGAGGGCATCCTCGACATCATCAGCCAAAGCAAAAGCGTTGTCACCGCGGAAAACCACACAATCATCGGCGGCCTCGGGTCAGCAATCGCAGAAATCATGGCCGGCAACAATATCGCGCGGCCATTTTTTCGGATCGGCGTTCAGGATTGTTTCGCCGAGGGCGGCAGCCGACCATTCTTGTTTGGCAAATATGGCCTGTCGGCAAAGGATATCGCTGCCGCCGTCAAACAGGGTCTGGCATCGTGACGGAACGCCATGAACATGTCGGCTTGATCGGACTTGGCACCATGGGCGCTGCGATGGCCACACATCTTCTGAACAAGGGATGGAGCCTTGTTCTGTTCGATGTTGACGAGACAAAGCTCGCCCCGTTCGAAAGTTACGCAAAATGCGCGATTGCCGGCTCGCCGGCCGAGACGATGCGCCTGTGCAACCGGCTGGTGACCATGTTGCCGACCAGCGATCATGTCGAACAGGTTCTGTTTGGCGCTACAGGCGCCATTGCCGAGATCAGGACCGGCGATCTGGTGATCGAGATGTCAACAGGCCAGCTCGACATGCTGGAGCAACAGGCCCAACAGCTTGAAAAGGCGGGCGCGGCCATGATCGATGCGCCTGTATGCCTCTCGCCGGCCGAGGCGGCATCCGGTGATTTGATCGCCCTTGTTGGTGGAAGAACAGAGGACCTCGCCCGCGCTGCCGACCTTCTTGAGGCCCTGTCACAACGTGTCATTCATGCCGGTCCGATCGGCTATGGGTTGCGATTGAAGTTGGTCAACAATTACATGAGCATGATAAATCACGTCCTGACTGGCGAGGTGCTGGCACTGGCAAGCGCCGCAGGACTTGATCGCCAGCTGACCATAGACCTGCTGCAGAACACGTCGGCAGGGCGCGGCCAGCTGCTTACCAACTATCCAAAGAAGGTCCTGCGCGGCGACATCTCTGCCGATTTTCCGATCACTATGGGTATCAAGGATTTGTCCATGGCCATCAACATGTTTGAGGCGATGAAGGGTGACGCTTGCTTTGGCGCATTGGCAAGGCAGCTGTTCGATGATGCCGCCAGAGCGGGGCATGGTGCTCAGGATTGCACGGCGATGCTTGAGTATTTTGACAATAAGCTGGCCGGAAAACCCCAGCCGGACGGGATGCATGTGCGTTAGTAACCCGACAGGAATCCCAAAGCACCGGGGTGTGCATACAGGTGACTATTGCGGCCCGGCTCTCACAGGCACGGTCAAATGAAACAAGGAACCGGAAGCCATCGCATGAAGCGTGTTTTCTTTACCGGCGGCAGTGGCAAGGCTGGCCGCCATGTGGTGAGCTATCTCGCCGACAGGGGGCACAAGGTTCTCAACGCCGACATTATCAATATGCCGCAGGACGGTGTCGATTTTCTGCGGGTCGATGTCACCGACCCGGGGCAGGTGTTTTCTGCGATGTCGAGCCACATGAACCGGGATGAGCTTCGCCAGCACCAATGGCCCCTTGGCTATGATGCGGTGGTCCATTTCGCCGCCATTCCCCGCATATTGCAAGCGTCCGATGTCGAGACCTATCAGACGAATGTGATGGGCACATATAATGTGCTGGAGGCGGCCGCGAAGCTGAACATCAGAAAGGTGATCTTCGCCTCGTCAGAAACGGTCTATGGGCTGTGCTTTTCACATGACAGGCCAAAACCGCTGAGCCTTCCCGTGGAGGAGGATGACCAGACACGTCCGATGGACAGCTACGCCATGGCAAAAGTGGTCAATGAAGAGACAGCCAGGGCGTTCCAGCGCCGTACAAATCACGATATTTACGGCCTGCGGATCGGCAATGTCATTGAACCCGATGAATATGAGCTGTTTGACGGCTTCTGTGCAAAGCCCGAGGTCCGTCTTCCGAATGCGTTCAATTATATCGATGCGCGTGATCTCGGCCAGGCGGTCGATCTGTGCCTGCAGCATGACGGTCTTGGCTACGAAGTTTTCAACGTATCGAATGACCAGAATTCAGTTGATCTGGACAATGTGGACATCATTTCAAGATTCTATCAGGGCGTGCCTCTCAAGCGCGACATTGATCCGACAGAGTGTCTGTTCTCTAACCGGAAGATAAAAAGCATGCTTGGTTTCAAGCCAATATATGACTGGCGCAACAAAGCAGAACGTTAAGCAAGGCGGGTAAGACAGGTGCCGGCCCCGGGGGTGAAATATGCTGTCCTATACGCTC
>JAAZUU010000157.1 GCA_018624035.1 Rhodobiaceae bacterium
CGCGCGGGTTCACGCCGCTGAACGGGGTCTGGACCTTGAAGGGCGGACGATGATCGCCTTTGGCGGCGGCGCGCCCCTGCACGCCGCCAGGCTGGCGACAAAGCTGGGAATCGAGCGGATCATCGTGCCGGCCGACGCCGGGGTGGGATCGGCTGTCGGGTTTCTGCTCGCCCCGGTGGCCTATGAGGTTGTCAGAAGCCGGTATGCCCGCCTTGACGATCTGGACGGGGCCGACCTGACCGCCCTGTTCGCCGATATGCAGGCCGAAGCCACATCGATCGTACAGCTTGGCGCCCCGGGTGCGGATTTGTCAGTCACCCGCCACGGCTATGCCCGCTATGTCGGCCAGGGCCACGAGATCAAGGTCGAGCTGCCCGACGGCCCGTTTGACGAGAGGTCCGGCGCGGCCATCCGCACCATGTTCGAAGCCGCCTATGAAGCCAGATTCGGTTTGCTGATCCCCGGCATGGCGATCGAGGTGCTAACATGGTCGCTGACCGCCATTGCCGACACGAAGACAGCAGCACCGGCGACGCCGACCGGGGTGATGCCGGACGCCGTCACGGCCGGAGCGCGACAATTATGCGACCCTTCGGCGCCCGAGCCGATCATGGCCAGCGTGATCGACCGCCGGAGCTTCAACGGCAGCCTTCGCGGTGCAGCAGCCATCGAGGAAGCCCAGACAACGACAATCGTGCCGGTCGGGTGGAGCGCCGGTGTCAATCAGTCGGGTGATTTGATCCTGTCGCGTGATCCGACTGTCGATGGGGCGAATGCCGGCACCGGCGTTGCCGGAAAGGTGCGGCTGCAGGTTCTGTGGGACCGGCTGATCTCGGTTGTCGAGGAGCAGGCCCAGGCCATCATCCGGACGGCCTTCTCCACCTCGGTGCGGGAGGCCGGCGATCTTTCGGCGGGAATCTTCGACCCGGCCGGCCGAATGCTGGCGCAGGCTGTCACCGGCACACCGGGACATGTCAACGCGATGGCGGCCTCGGTTGAATTCTTCCTCGAGAAATACCCGGCAGCCGACATGCAGCAAGGTGATGTCTATGTCACCAACGACCCTTGGCAGGGCACCGGACATCTGTTCGATTTCACTGTCGTGACACCGGTATTTCTCGATCACCGGCTGGTCGGGCTGTTCGCCTCGACGGTGCATGTCGTCGATATCGGCGGGATCGGTTTCAGCCCTGACAGCGGGCAGATCTATGAGGAGGGTCTGTGCATTCCGATTACAAAACTGTTCGCGGCCGGCACGGCGAATGACCAGCTGTTCGAGATCGTCCGCGCGAATGTTCGCGAACCGGAACAGGTTGTCGGTGATCTTTATTCACTGGCCTCAAGCAATGAGGTCGGCGCGCGGCGCCTGCGTGCCCTGATGCAGGAAAGCGGGATCCGCGACCTGGCCGACCTTGGCGACCATATCATTTCAACCTCGCGCCGCGCCATGCAGGACACCATCAGCAGATTGCCATCCGGAATCCATGAAAACAGCATGACCGTCGACGGCTATGACAAGCCGATTACCCTGCAGTGCAGAATGGAAATCCATAATGACCGTATCACCGTCGACTACGCCGGATCATCGGGCGCGTCGGCCTTCGGGATCAATGTGCCCCTCACCTATGCGCGGGCCTACACCTCCTTTGGCATCCATTGCATCATTGGACAGGGCGTTCCCAACAATGCCGGATCGTTGGCCGCCATCGAGGTAACGGCACCGGAAGGGTCGATCCTGAACGCGCCGCGGCCCTGCGCGGTCAATGTGCGTCATGTGATCGGGCAAATGCTGCCCGATGTGGTGCTTGGCTGTCTTGGCGAGGCGCTGCCCGGCAAGGTGCCGGCCGAAGGCAGCTCCAGCCTGTGGAACCCGATGCTGTCGGGCGGGCATGGTGTCGTCGGGCCGGTCAGCTATGGTGATGCGACGCCTTTTGCGGTGACGGTCTTCCATGCCGGCGGCACCGGCGCCAGGCCCGGCAAGCCGGGTCTGTCGGCCACCGCCTTTCCCTCCGGCGTGCGCACAACCTCGGTCGAGATCACCGAATCGATTGCGCCGCTGGTCTATCGCCGCAAGCAGTATCGGACCGGGTCCGGCGGGGCCGGCAGATGGCCGGGTGGCGACGGCCAGATCATCGAGATCGAACATACCCAGAAAGCACCCTTTGCCGTTTTCGCCCTGTTCGACCGGATCGAAAATCCGGCGCGCGGGCGCGATGGCGGGGCACCCGGGCAGGCTGGCCGGGCGTATCTGTCAGACGGCACAAAGCTGAAGGGCAAGGGAAAGCAGATCGTGCCGGCCGGCCGCAGCCTGATCATGGAATTGCCAGGCGGCGGCGGGCTTGGCACGCCGGAGGATGAAAGGTGAAACCATTTCGATTCAGCCCCGACCCAACCATTCCCGGCCATTCTCGGCCGATTCGTCCTTTGTGAAATCGGGAAGGGTCTTTTGACAAACAAGCCATAGATCATCGTGATTGGATGCGACATGATGTCAATGCGGTCGACGTTCCCCTCCCCCGAACGTCCCGCACCTTTACCGACCCCCAGTGGCTGGCACCGCCGCTGGGGGTCTTTTCATTCGCGGGTTCCCGTTGCCTGCGCCACGAGGTCAGCCGTCCCGGGGCCGATCCCCCGCCGAACCTCCGCCGAACCTCCATGGTCACATCCCGGATGTTCAGAACATTGTTCGCATCCAAGAAAAAAGCCCCCAGTGACCTTGGTCACTGAAGGCTCTTCCTGTTCCCCCTTGCCGCACGACGCCCCTCCGCGTCGGCGCAGGACTCCTATAGACACCACCACGCTCATTGAGTCCAGACATATCAAATGATCATCGTCTCAAAGCCATGATTGCATAAAGCTGCTATTCTGTTCTTCATGGCTTTCCGGGGGTGACGGCGATGGTCCGGTTTCAAGACAAGAAGGCGCTGGTAACCGGCGCGTCAGGCGGCATAGGTTCTGCCATTGCACGGATGTTATTGGCGGAAGGCGCGAGGGTTGCCGCCGCCGACCGCGATGTTGCCGACATCAACGCGACCGCGCATCTTCCGGGTGATCTTCTTGACCCTGCCTATGCGGATGATCTGCCAAACGCCGCGCATGACGCCCTTGGCGGCCTTGATATCATCATCAACAATGCGGGCGTGATCACGCGTGGCGCCGTGACCGAGACGAGCGATGATGACTGGCGTCTGTCACTTGGCGTCAATGTTGAGGCGCCATTCCGGATATGCCGTGCGGCGATTCCCATCCTTGCCGCGGGCGCAGGAGGCGCAATCGTGAACACCGCGTCCTGCTGGGGATTGCGGCCGGGGCCGGATCACGCTCTATATTGCATGACCAAGGCTGCGCTGGCGTCCCTGACCCAGTGCATGGGTATGGATCATGCCCATCAGGGCATCCGGATCAATGCCGTCTGCCCCAACGAAGTGGACACACCGATGCTCAGAACGGGCTTCATCAAACGCGGATTTGATCCTGATACGGCGCTTGCGGAGCTTGGCCAGACAGTACCCGTCGGCCGCGTTGCCAGCGCCGGCGACATTGCCGAAGTGGTTCTTTTTCTGGCGTCTGATGCCGCCCGCTACATGTGCGGCGCGCTGGTGGAGGTCAATGGCGGAAAGCCCGTGTCATGAGCCGGCTGGATGGCAAGATCGCGCTTGTGACGGGCGGGCGGAGTGGCATCGGCAGGGCCATTGCACTGCGGTTGCGGGATAAGGGCGCACGGGTCTTCACGGTCCAGCGTCGGCCTGATGAGGATTTTGACCATGTCACTGCCGATCTTGCCGACAGCGCCTCCATCGCGGCGACTGTCGGGGAAATCATCAAACGTGGCAACGGGCTTGATATCGTCGTCAACAATGCGGGAATGATGCGGGAAGGCGGAATCGAGACGATGAGTCATGATGACTGGAACCGCCATCTGGCGGTGAACCTGACCGCACCCTTTCTGGTGATCAGGGCGGCCATCGGCGCGCTGCGTCGCGGCGGTGGGAGCATCATCAATATCGGCTCGGTCGAGGGGCTGGCCTCCAACCCCCACCACGCCGCCTATGGCGCCTCGAAGGCAGGGCTGCATGGGCTGACCCGGGCCGTGGCGGTGGACCATGGGGCGGACGGCATCCGGTGCAATACTGTGGCGCCGGGATGGATCGATACCGCGTTGAACAGTGACTTCATTCAGACAATGCCGGACCCAGAGACATTCATGGCCCGGATTGGCGGTATCCATCCCCTGCAACGAACAGGACAGCCCGAGGAGGTTGCCGCACTGGTGGCCTTTCTGGCTTCGGATGAGGCAAGTTTCATCACCGGTCAGATCTACACCGTTGATGGTGGCCGCTTGGCGAAACTGAGCCTGCCATAAACCTGGTTTGGCCTGAACCGAGTTTGGCCTGAACCGAGTTTGGCCTGAAAGGGCGCGTCACGGCGCATTCGGTCTGATCCGGCATCGGTTCCACGCTACACTTTCCCGTTCTGGCGGATCATTTGTTGAAACCGGCCGACGATGATAAACCGCACCACCAGATTTAGCGGGCAGACGATATCATGGATATGCAGCCGGTTCAGGAACATGCAGACAACCATGATGAGGGTCGGCCGCCGGCGCTGCCAGCGCGCTGTCCTACCCGATTTATTTCGTGCATCTGCTGCCAGTCATGGTTGTCAGCGCACCGTTGATTGGCATGGGGTATGACCAGCCTGCGGTTGTCGCGGGAACTGTTTGCGCGACCTTCATCATCAGTGTCCTGGTCTATTGTCTGTCGGTGATGGCTGAACACGGTTGTTTGCATGCCGGCAGATTTGTCGTAGGCTTCGGTGGCAACCAAAATGATGAGTGTTATCGCACTCAACACAGCGTGACCTTATGGTCATCCCAGTTCGCCACCAGCCTGGGTCATCAAAAGGCAGGGAGACATGGACCAGGATCTGTTTCGCAATACTCTTGCAACCAATGGCCTCTCCGTGGGCAAGCGCAACCGAAACAGGAAGCCCAAACGTCTTGTC
>JAAZUU010000072.1 GCA_018624035.1 Rhodobiaceae bacterium
AAGGACACCGCGTTGCCAAGCAGATTGTCGAGAATCTGGACAATTCTTCCATCATGAACCGACACCGTCACCGGCTCATCGGAAATTTCTGCCGCAAGCCGGTGCGTATCGGTCGTCGTCTGGCGCGCCTCGACAAAATTCGTCACCAGGTCGCGAAGGTCGATCACATGCGCCGATTCCGCCGCCATTTCATTGTCCAGCCGGCTGGCGCGGGAAATGTCGGTGATCAGCCTGTCGAGACGGGCCACATCCCGTAAGATCACATTCATCAGCTTCTGCTGCTGCTCGGGATCGGAAATCCGGCTGATGGTCTCGGCGGCGCTGCGAAGCGATGACAGCGGATTTTTCAGCTCATGCGCCACATCGGCGGCGAATCCTGCGGTTGCCGCCATGCGCTTCTGCAGCTCATCGGTCATGTCGATCAGCGATTCCGACAGCTTGCCGATCTCGTCACGACGCCTTGGCAGTCGCTGCATGCGCGCCGACAGATCGCGGCTTCGCCGCAGATTGTCAGCCTCATTCGCAAGATAGGTGATCGGCACGGTTATGGAACGCGCCAGATAGATGCTGAGCGCGATGGTGATCAGCAGGACGATGCCGAACAGCTGGATGAACACCACATTCACATCGGCGATTTCCTTCTCGATCTTGCCGCCGCCAATGCTGACCATCAACGCACCGCGAACAAGCCGCAGGTCCTGGATCGGCACCGCCACAGACAGCACCAGACGGCCCCGCGGATCGCGGCGAAGCTGGCGCGCCGGCTCACCGGCCAAAGCCATCAGGACCTCGTCATAATCGCTGGCCCGCTGGCGCACCCGTTCGCGGTAAATCGGCAGGGCCAGATCACTTCCGATCATGCCGGCGGCGCGGCGCATGATGGCCTGGAAATAATCCGAGGAGCGTTGCAGTGCTCCGCGTGCCTCGCGGCGGCGAAGCCGTGCCCGCCCGCTGCCGTCACCGGCCAGCGCCGTATCGGCAAGAAGCCAGCCATCATGACGAAAGACCCGGGCCCGCAACCTGGTTCCATAGCCGACAAGCGGCAGAAGATGGTTCATGGTTTCCGGCGAAAGACGTCGACGCGCCAGACCACCATCGATCTCGGACTGGGCAAGCGCCAGCGAGCGCGCCAGCGTGAAGCCCTGACGTTCAAGCGCGGTGAATTCGGACCGGATCAGCGTCGTGCGGTACTGGTCGATGGAGAAAAGGCCGATGAAGAACAGGACGAGCGGCACCAGCATGATCATCATGATTCTGGTGCTGAGGCGGCTCATCCGGAAGCGCAGACGCACCAGCGGCCTGCCGATCGCCGCGCGCGCCAGCAGGCGTCTCACCATGGATTTCATTTTCGCCTTCACCGCCGGCACCATCCGTTACTGACCGCCTGTTCGGGGCATGCTTCCCGGCGGATGACCCGGCACCCGGCCAAATGACCGGCATCCGGCCGGCCCGGCTCCATCACGTCACAAAGCTATGCCCTATATTTATACCCTATGCCGTAGAGGGTTTCGATATTGTCGAAACTGGAATCCTGAACCTTGATCTTGCGGCGGAGTCTCTTGATGTGGCTGTCGATGGTGCGGTCATCGAGAAACACCGATTCGCCATAGGCGGCGTCCATCAGCTGGTCCCGGTTCTTGACCATGCCGGGCCGCGAGGCCAGCGCCTGAAGAATCAGGAATTCAGTCACGGTCAGCTTGACCTCCTCGCCTTTCCAGCTGCACAGGTGGCGGTCGGGATCCATCAACAATTCACCCTGGCGAATGATGTTCGGTGCCGCCATGTCCATCTCATCCTGGCTGGCACGGCGCAGGACGGCGCGGATCCGCGCGATCAACAGGCGTTGCGAGAAAGGTTTGGTAATGTAGTCATCAGCGCCCATCCCGAGACCGAGCGCCTCGTCCAGCTCATCATCCTTGCTCGTCAGGAAAATCACCGGCAGGCTGGAGGTGCCGCGCAGCTTCTGCAGCAATTCCATGCCATCCATGCGCGGCATCTTGATATCGAGAACGGCCAGTTCGACCGGCCGGCGGGCAAGGCCCCGCAACGCCGTCTCGCCATCATGATAACAGTCGACCTCGAAACCTTCACTCTCCAGCGTCATCGACACAGAGGTCAGAATATTCTGGTCATCATCGACGAGCGCAATCCGCGTTCCCATGCCAATCTCCTGTCTTCGAATCGCATTCCGGGGCGGCACGCACCACCCACCATGGGACCAGTCTAGCCGTCAAAAAGGGCCAAGATAGGGCCGCATTATGCCGCCTGTGCCGCAAAGCCGCCGCAATGACGCCGGGAGTCGCTCCGGCCTGTCCGCAAAGGACGGCGATCAATGCGCCTCGGCCCAGCTGTCGGCGATACCGGCATCTGCGACCAGTGGCACCGCCAGTTCCAGAACCGGCGCGGCGGCGGCCTCCATCACCTGCCGGATGACGCTCACCGCATCATCGGCCGTCGCGGCGTCGGCCTCGAAGATCAGTTCGTCATGAACCTGAAGCAGCATCCTGGCATCCAGCCCGGCATCACCAAGAGCGGCCGGAATGCGGATCATCGCGCGCTTTATGATGTCGGCGGCGCTGCCCTGGATCGGCGCGTTGATGGCCTGACGTTCCGCAAAACCGCGCTGCGCCGGGTTGCCGGCGGTGATCCCGCCAATATGAATGCGCCGCCCGAACAGCGTCTCGACATGGCCGACCTCGCGCGCTTCCAGCTTGATCCGCTCCATATAGGACCGGATGCCCGGGAAATTCTCGAAATAGGCATTGATGAAATCGCGCGCCTCGCCCTGTCTGATGCCAAGCTGGCGGGCCAGGCCGAAGCCGGAAATACCATAGATGATGCCGAAATTGATCGCCTTGGCGCGGCGACGTGTTTCGGCGTCCATCGCGTCAATCGGCACCCCGAACACCTGCGATGCGGTACGGGCATGGATATCAACACCGGCGCGGAAGGCCTCGATCATCGTTTCCTCGCCGGCGACATGCGCGACCAGCCGCAACTCGATCTGCGAATAGTCGGCCGAGATCAGCTTCTTTCCCTCGGCGGCGACGAAGGCGGTACGGATCTGCCGGCCCTCGGCGGTGCGGATCGGGATGTTCTGCACATTGGGGTCGGATGATGACAGCCGCCCGGTCGAGGCGCCAACCATCGAGAATGAGGTATGAACCCGCCCGGTCTCGGGAAGGATGCTGTCGACAAGCGCGTCGGCGTAGGTTGATTTGAGTTTCGCGAGCTGCCGCCAGTCAAGAACCTTCGCGGCAATCCCGACACCGTTGGCGGCAAGATCCTCGAGGATGTCGGCGGATGTCGAATAGGCCCCCGTCTTGGCCTTCTTGCCGCCCTCAAGCCCCATCTTGTCGAACAGGATTTCGCCAAGCTGCTTTGGCGAGCCGACATTGAAATCCTCGCCGGCAAGATCGAGGATCTCGCGGTTGAGCGCCTCCATGCGGGTCGCGAAATCATTCGACATCCGCGCGAGGATCGACGGATTGACAGTGATGCCGGCATTTTCCATCGCGGCCAGCACCGGGATCAGCGGCCGTTCCAGCCTTTCATAGACCGATGCGACACCTTCGACGGCCAGCCGCGGGCGCAGCATCTGCCACAGACGCAGTGTGATATCGGCATCCTCGGCCGCGTAATCCAGCGCCGCCTCGGGTGTCAGCGACCCGAACGGCACCTGTTTGGCCCCCTTGCCGCAGACATCCTCATATTTGATTGTCGTATGGTCGAGCCAGTGGCCGGCAAGTGAGTCCATCGAATGGCTGTTTACACGACCTGCGTCGAGGACATAGGACAGACACATCGTGTCATCGACCGGCGTCAGATGAATGCCGCCATTATGCCGGCGCATCAGGACATGGCTGTCATATTTCAGATTGTGCCCGATCTTCAGCACCGCCGGATCCTCGAACAGCGGCTTCAGGATCGCCATCGCGTCATCAAAATCGATCTGGTCCGGCAGCACGGCACCGGTACCGGCATCGGCATCGAAGTCGAGGCCGCCCTGCCCGTCCGCCGCCACCGCGCCGCCACCATGGCGAAGCGGCACATAGCAGGCGCGCCCGGGTGCCAGTGCCATGGAAATGCCGACAAGTTCGGCGGCCGCGGCGTTCAGCGAGCTGGTTTCGGTATCAACGGCAAGATAGCCCTGCCGGCGCGCCAGCGCCGCCCATTCGGCAAGCGCCTCTGCCTCGGTGATCAGCTGGTAATCGACCTCACCCTCGGGCACCGGCGTGGCAGGCTGCGACGGCGCGTCGGCAGGTTGCGGCGCACCGCCCATCGAGCGTATGGCGGGTGCGGCGCGCGGCGCGGCGCCATCAGCCCCGATACGGGTCAGAAGCCGGCGGAATTCCTGTTCGACAAGAAAATCCTTCAACCGGTCGAAATCGCGCTCACCGCGTTTCAGCCCGTCAAGCGTCAGCGGCGTCGGCGCGTCATCGCGGAGTCGCACAAGATCGCGGGAAATACGTGCCTGTCCGGCGAAGTTGAGCAGATTCTCGCGCCGTTTCGGCTGCTTGATCTCCTCGGCGCGTTCCAACAGCGTGTCGAGGTCACCATAAATGTTGATCAGCTCGGCTGCCGTCTTCACACCGATCCCGGGCACGCCGGGGACATTGTCGGTGGAATCGCCGGCAAGCGCCTGGACATCGACCACCTTGTCGGGGCTGACGCCGAACCGTTCCTCGACCTCGGGCGCCGCGATGCGCCGCTGTTTCATCGGGTCGAGCATGGTCACGCCGCCACGCACAAGCTGCATCAGATCCTTGTCGGATGACACGATCACCGTTTCCAGCCCGGCCGCCTCGGCGATGCCGGCATAGGTGGCGATCAGATCGTCAGCCTCGAACCCCGGCGCTTCAAGCTGCGGCAGCGACAGCGCCTCGGTGGCCGTACGCACCAGCGCGAATTGCGGCACCAGCTCTTCGGGCGGCTCGGTGCGGTTGGCCTTATAATCGGCATAAATATCGTTGCGGAAGGTCTGGCGGGCCGAATCGAACACAACAGCGACATGGCTTGGTGCCAGATCATCGACAAGCTTCATCACCATGCCGGTGAAGCCGAACACCGCATTGACCGGCGTGCCGTCAGCGCGGGTCATCGGCGGCAGCGCATGGAACGCCCGGAAGATATAGCCGGACCCGTCGATCAGGACGAGCTGGTCACGTTCACTCCCACCGTCACTGCCACGATCACTCCCATGGTCACTCATCGGATGCCCGCCATGCCGGCGGTGCCGGCCTCGGATGACGGAACGGTTCGTGAGGACAGGAGGATGGCGAGACCGTTATTCATCATCCTCGTCACACATCATCCTCGTCACCGGCGCGCACATAGCGGCGCGAGCAATAGGGACAGAAGATTTCACCATCGGTGCCGAGGGTCAGCCACACCCGCGGATGACCGAGCGCGTCACCATTGCCGTCACAGGCCACCCGGTCCGATGTCACAAAGACGGTCTCTGTCTGCGACCCACCGGCGCTGTTGCTGCCGGCTTTGCCGTCTGTGCTGCTGGCGGTCATCATCCGTTCATATCCCCCTTGATCCGATATACCCGTGAAACCGGTATAGCCGTGAATGTCGTCTCCGGATCGGCCGCCCGCGCGGCCTTTCCGGCCCATCATTCAAAATCTATAGCCTTGCCGGCGGCGATGCAATTGCGAACCATGCCTGTGGCAAATCAAGGTCCCCATGCGAGGCTTGAATGCAGCCGGTGCATGCGGGTCCTCGAAACGGCCCGGCTTCCGATGACCCTGTCGCGTACCTATATCAGGGACAGCACAAGCCCCGCCAGAAAGACAAGGCCAGCAGGTACCCATTCCATGATTCAGCCCTTTGTGAATATCCCCGACGACGGCATCGCCATTCGTGCCCGCGCTGTCCAGAAAATCTACACCGGTGCCGGCGGCACCGCGCCGAAACAGGCGCTTGAGGATATTGATCTCGATATTCCGGTCGGCGCTGTCTTCGGGCTTCTGGGGCCAAATGGTGCCGGCAAATCGACCTTCATCAACATCATGGCAGGCACGGTGATCAAGTCCGCCGGCAGCATCGCGATCTGGGGCACGGACATCGATGACAATCCACGCCAGGCGCGGGCCAATATCGGGATCGTGCCACAGGAATTGAACATTGATGCCTATTTCACACCGCGCCAGCAGCTGGAATTTCAGGCCGGCCTGTTCGGTGTGCGGCCGTCCGAGCGGCGCAGCGATGAAATCCTCGAGATGGTCGGCCTGTCCGACCAGGCGCATACCTATGCCCGCCGCCTGTCAGGCGGCATGCGGCGGCGGCTGCTTGTCGCCAAGGCGATGGTTCACAGCCCGCCGATCCTGGTTCTCGACGAGCCGACAGCCGGGGTTGATGTGGCGCTTCGCCAGCGGCTGTGGGACAATATCCGTGCCCTTAATGAAGCCGGTGTGACGATCGTCCTGACGACGCATTACCTTGAAGAGGCCGAGGCGCTGTGCGACCGCATCGCCATTCTCAATCACGGGCGGCTGATAGCGAACCAGCCGAAGGACCAGCTGATGGCCGGGGCCCGCGCCAAGGAGTTGCGGATGAAGATAGCCGGCGGCACGCCGGCGATGATGCCGGCGGCGCTTGCCGCGCTTGACGCGCAGCCTGTCGAGGGCGGTGTTCTGGTCCGGTACGACCCGGCGGTGACCGGCGCCGCCGACATCATCACCGCCGTGGCCGCCGCCGGACTGGAGATCAGCGATGTCACCACCGTCGAGCCCGACCTTGAGGATGTGTTCCTCGAGATGACCGGCGGAATGGCCTGAACCTTGCTGCCGCCGCATCTGCCTCAACACGATACAGCCCCAACACCATACAGCCCTCACGCGTCGGCGGTGTCAGCGGCGATGGCGCGAGATATCGGCAGACCTTGACGGCAGCAGATGACCATGCCGCATGATCATCACGGATGTTCATCATGGATGATGGCGGGCAAATGGCTTGGCTTTGGACATGCAAGCGCGTATAAACCGCACGAATGGCGGCATGGACCGCCCGCCGCACCCGTAGCTCAGCTGGATAGAGCGCTGCCCTCCGAAGGCAGAGGTCAGAGGTTCGAATCCTCTCGGGTGCGCCATCTTCCCCTGCAATACCTATGCAACCAGTTGAAATACAAAAGATTTCCTGTCTGCATATGGATTGGTGCGCAACAAAATGAGAAACAAATATGATGCTTCACACGTCATGTATCGTGACGGTGTGTACTATTACGTGCGTCGTATTCCATGCGATTTAACAAGTTTCTATTCGGTCAAACGTCTTTGCTTCAGCCTGAAGACAAAGTCATTAAAGGCAGCTAACCGTTCTGCCGCTTCAATCTCTCAGCGGTTGGATGACTATTGGCTCGGATTAAGGCTTCAGAAACTTGATATCCCAGCTATTCATTTAACCAAGCAAAATGAGAGCAATGCTTCGGCTGCTCCCGCACTAAGCGACGCCTGTGACCTTTACCTTCGCCTAAAGGGCATTGGTAAAGATAAGGTTTTCAAAAGAACTGCAAAGCGTAACACCGCATATGTAATTGAGATGCTAGGCGATCGCCCTCTGGACACTTACTCATCCTTAGATGCTGCGACCTTTCGTGATTGGTTAATTGGCAAAGGTATGATGATGAAGACTGTGAAGCGTGTTTTTGCTTCAGTCCGTGCCATCGTGAATCTGACAATCTCAGAGGAGGGGTTGGGGTATCCTAATGCGTTCGCCAGGACTTATTTTCCAGCCGAGATCAATCCGATTAAGCGAAAGCCAATTCCTGTAGATGAAATCAAGCGCATCCAGAAGGTATGCATGACCATTGATGATGACATGCGCTGGTTAATAGCCTTGATCAGTGACACTGGGATGAGGCTGGGAGAGGCCGCCGGGCTTCATTTAGATGACATAAGGCTCAATGAACCTATCCCCCATATTGATCTAAAGCCACATCCGTGGCGGTCGCTTAAGACCAAAGGAAGTGAAAGGTGCATACCTCTCGTTGGTGTTGCTCATTGGGCGGCCAGGCGCATTGTTAACGAAAGTAGCGACGGAGATTTTGCTTTCCCTCGTTATTGTGATGAAGTTGGCTGCAATGCCAATTCAGCAAGCAATGGGCTGAACAAATGGTTGCACCAAAAAGTCTCAAACCAATTCGTTATGCATAGTTTTAGGCATAGCCTTCGTGACCGCTTAAGAGCAGTAGAATGCCCATCAGACATCGCTGATGCCATAGGCGGATGGACGACGGCGGGTATTGGGGAGCAGTATGGGAAGGGCTACCCAATTGAGGTTTGTTGGAAGTGGATGGATAGAATCAGAATCAATTAGGCATTCCGAATTGTGTGGTTGAAGAAAAGGGCTACTGGCAAGCCTCCGAAAGCACCTATGAATGCGTAATGGTCCATGCCACCAAGAGTGCCGCCGAGACTGTCGTATATCAAACCTCCAAAGATGCCAGCAATTCCTCCCATAATTACACCTACTGCCACCGCTGCTTCGTATCCCCAGCGCTTACTTTGCTCATCTTTATCCATTTTGTTGCGCACCAATCCATATGCAGACAGGAAATCTGTTGCATTTCAACTGGTTGCATAGGTATTGCAGGGGAAGATGGCGCACCCGAGATGTAGGTCTGCGCTACTTGGATGCACCATCACCAATTGAAATGCCCTAATAACAACAGTCTATGTGCGGCAGATTCACTGTCAACACGCACAGATGTTTCTCAGTTTGTTTCACAGTAGGGGGCGGCATGAGCCACGCCCGGTGCCACACGTTATATTGTCAGCCTCGTACACAGATCAGGTGTCTAAATAGGTAACTACTAACAGTTGCCCGTCAGGGCAACTGCATGGGGCGCCGACTTGCTCACCGCCAATGCATCACAGACATGCCGTGTATGACTCCTGAAGACTCACTGAGCGTCTTTAGGTGCTGCAATGATGCTGACCACCGGGAGTGTTGCAGAGGCGGTGTACGGGAGTCTGATGAGGATACAGAGAGGGTGGGCTTATCGTTATCAGTATAGGGTGATAGTAGGTGAGGAGAGGCTACACAGAAATCTTCTGGTAATGAAAAGAAAAGGTTCTTGTTAGGGTAGGTTGGAATAATCCCAATCGGTATGACAATTCCTCAAACAATAGCTTTCCAAGTGTCTTCCCACTCTTCAGGGGTTTGAATATCACCAAACCCAACATCCACAAATTTGATGTACAACGTGTCCTTATCAACACCCACGTTTGATGCAGCCAACCGCTGTTCCAGTGTCATCTCACGGAACAATCTCTCAGCTTCAACGCCACTCTCCGCCTCAATTTCTATCTGTCCGTGAACAACATCTTTCCAGTCAAAAGTGTAGGTCATGTGATTTGAGCCTCGTGGTTGAAATCAAAGGTTGGCTTGAATGGATTTGTCGTGATTGCTCTTTCTTCAATTAGTTTGTCGAGTTCAGATAGTGACATCTTGGTTATCAGCGGTTGATTCATTTGCAGCCAATCTGGTGGTGAACCAATTTCAAAGCCATGTAATTTGTACGGTTCGTACTCCATCGTATAAAGAAAATAGTCACGATATTGATAACGCTCTTTTGTGATTTCAGGAGGTGACAGCCCTAGTTTCTGAATCCTCTTTTCTGCCCTCGCAATGTCATGCCCACTCATGGCCGATATCCGTGAAAGATGACCATCGTCTTCCATTGAGAACTTTTTCAACCAAGCCGCCCAGCCACCTTTAAAGCGAAGGTCGATAATTGGGCGGCAGACAATGATCGTTTCAAATTCAACATTAATTGTCATGCTGGAGTCTGGCCAAACATTCTTAGAACATGGAGATGAAGATTCTCACAATGCTAATGACTTAATTTTCCGCAATTAGAAGAATTTGTTCTCTGCATTTCTGTCGATAAATCTCTTTTTGTTCAGTGGGTATTCTTGCACCAGTAAGATGACTACACATGAAGACGGGGCAAATGTTTTCAAATTTAGTTTTGCCAAAAACTCTCACCTTCCTTTCTTGGCTTGCTTTCCAATATTCGTAGTCGGCCATGTTGTCGCTATCGCAAACATCCATAGCCTCTTGGCCGACGGCAAGTATGGTTTTTGGCTTTAACAAACGTATGAGGTCTTTGGTTGCTTTCTCGCAAGATTTCTTAAGTTCGCCAAGTTTTCCGGTTCGGCAGGGTGGGATTTCTTTCCCCTGAAAAAACCAAATATTCATGCCAACTGTATTATCTAAAATGTTTGGCTTTTCACTTTCATAACAAAACATATTTTTTAGTTCTCTAGCGAACAGGTGTTTATGCTCCAAGTACGAATTCACAGTCGGAATAGTGCCGGACATCATCAAGTTGTCTTCTTCTGAGAACTCGTTTGATGGATTAAAAAACGATGGATTTTTGCCAATAACCAAGAGGTCCGGATTTAAGATTGGTGGCGTGTAGAGGATACAAAAACCAATGTCTCCGCCTAACACGGTTGGTTTAGTCAAATAATGACTGGCATGTGTTTCAAAAACTTCTCTCGTATCTGAATAAATCTTTTCTAATTTCGCTAGCTTGTCGGCAGGGAGAATCATTTTTAGCAAGCCTTTCTAGATTGTCAGCAAGTGGATTTTAGTGAACCCAACTCAGCGTAAAAAGAATGAAATAGTTTATTTTGCGGAAATAACGGATTTTGCGTGTGAGGACGGTTCTGCGCATTTGCCTATCCGGCTTTTATCCCTTGATTACTGCGATGCTCCCTATGCCTGTTCAGGCAACCCTGCGACGGACTTGTGCTGAACAAAACATAAAAAGTGCCAGAAGCATGATGAGCCTACCTTTCTAGGTGAATTTCTATTTTTCACTCATTACCAAGATTCAAACGTGGCGTGTTCAGGGTATACTCGGGGCATGGAAGCATTGACCGAAATCTCTAATTCCATTGCCTTTCAAATTGCCGCAATAGAGAACCGGCAGCGCAAACGCACAGCCGAAGCCCAGCATCACTTTGAATACGCCATTGAAGCCATTCTCAAAGATGTTTGGAAGGGGACTGCAATCAGTCCGGAGTATGAGTCCAGCATTCACCGAAGAGCAAATTGGTACTCATCAAACCCCCGATACAGTGATCCTAACCTAACCTACAAGCAGACTATTGCAGCCTTTGACGGCATGGTCAGGCTTCGCTTGGTCGAGGTCACCAAAGATGGTCACTTTGATCATTTCACCGGCAGCGGCGAAGTCACAAGGTATCGTCCAACGGATAAGCTGCTTGAGATGCTTGAAGGCATTGAAGGTGATCCATTTAGGGATATTGAACCCAACATTGATGCTGAATGCATCATCCTGCGTGATCGCATCGACGGGGTTCGTACGGTTATTGATTATGAAGATGATGCAACAACGAATGAGATGCGGACCAATCTGCGCACTATCAACGAATGTCTCAAACGTTGCTGGCCTGATCTGCGTATCACAGATGAACAATACAAATCCTTACAGGAACGATTGTTGGTTGATAAAGAGAAGTCTCCCGTCGACTTCAGCCAGCGGATCCTTACCCGCATTTTCTCTAATGGCAGGTTTGATCACGGCGGCAGATTCTATCGTGCCTAGTGGCACAATGTTCCAAGCGAGCATCGCAAGTACATCACCATCAATGGCAAGCGAACCTGTGAGTACGATTACTCTCAGCTGAATCCACATATGGCCTACTACCTACGTGGTGCAGACATTGGCAGCGAGGATGCTTACAGCCGTGTGTTTGATGGTGAACACAGGCCATTAGTAAAAGAAGCGTTCAATGCCATGATGCAAGCCAGTACACCTTTGCTTGGCAAGCCTGATGGCATTGATCTCAGCGAAGTGGATTTTGACTGGGCTACCTTGAGGCAACGTGTGCTGGATGCGCACCCGTCATTGGCTGATGTGTTCTTTCAGGGGCATGGCAACCATCTCCAATTCATCGACAGCTGCATTGCTGAAAAGGTCATGCTGCAGTTTGTAAAGTCAGACGATGAGCCGGTTCTGCCTGTACATGATAGCTTCATCATGCATTTCGCATTTGGAGATATGGGTGAGTTGGAAGAGGCAATGCGCCGGGCTTTCTATGATCACTTCAAAAAGGACATTAAGGTTAGTGAAGAGATCGGGATCATGCTCCCGTCCACATTTGACGATAAGGAATTTGAAGATCTAACTATTGAAGAGATTGCCGACGGACCGCCAGAGTATGGCGAGTGGAATAAGAGGAATTTCCATATGAGGTCGAAGAATGGCTGAGATAGAAAGTGCAAAACTCATTAGTTACGTAAAGATTGATTTCTCGACTGAAGCCGAGTTGGAACTCTACGTGAACATGTTTGAAAAAGAGGGCGAAGGGTTCTGGTTACAGCTCAAAGAAATTGGTTTGCTGCGATGGCGCATAAACAGAGTCTGGAACAAGCGAGGTGGTTTTGAGTTATCGCAGATCTTTGAATACAAGGATGAGGGATCATTCGTAAAAGGTCAGGAATTGCTGGCTGAAATTCTAGAAAGCAAGAAAGACTTTCTGGGTAAGATTAATTTCAAGCGAACCGCATTCCGGAACATCAACATTTTTGACTATTACGAATAAGCGAGCTGCTTATCTATTTTGCCCTTCTCTGTTCAGAAGGTCATCGGGGTATAGCGAACTGGCAACACCAATCATCTGATATTCAAGAAACGTGAGGCTCGTACTACCAAAATCCTCCCAAACACCGACGTCGCCGGATTGCCATGCTTTGCACCAAAACCTAATTGGACGTCGCAACTTCGGGTTGTCTGTTGGGTAATCCAAAAATAATGTCTCTGCCCAATCAGTATATTTTGTGGACTTTTTGTCGACTGAATGGCCCTTCAGCACCACGGCACTCAGGTCGCCAATGTGATACTGGTAACCGTCGCCCCACCGAGCGAACTTCCCTTTGTTTGCCTTTAAATTTCTAATGTTCTCACTGAGATTTTGGTTTTTCCCCAGCGTTTCAGTCTTGCCTATGTAAAGCGGGACAACTTCACCTTTTTCAAAACTGAACATCAAATAAATCAGCCCGTCATAATTGCCTGAACCTGAATGAAAGCTACTTTCAAGCAAAGCGGCTTGGTCAATGATCAGGGATTCCATTGATGGATTTCTTATCAGGAATGGCCTCCTGGAATTCATCCTACCTTTGAAGGCGGTTGAACAAATTCCTCCTTCATGTGTGAACAACTCAGTTGAGCATTCCACAACTTTGTGCCGGTTCAAGAAACTGTCCCAAACTTTCTTTTTGTACAGATGATTGTCCAAGATTTTGCTTTCCATGTGCCACTCAAAAATGAGTGATCATTCATCAGACTGCCTCATTGGGCCTCTCTACCGTCCCTAAAGAACTCCGGCTGAACGCTGCTATGCCCAACTCTAGTGTGCGTTTAAATTCTAGGCTTTTTGGATCAATATTTGGGTGATTTCTCACGTAATTTTTGTACGGCTATGCTACAATTTGCTACAGGATATGACGCTGATACCATTACATATTTGCTCTTTAGAAGCAGCAAGGGAAATTGACATAAATCGCTATGATGCAGTCATTACGATTGAGGATAGCGACGCTCCAGAACCTTTCCGAGTTGAGGGCGAGGGCCCAGAACAGCTTGTCATCTGCTGCGACGATATAAGTGTTCCTTTAGAAGGGTATGTTGAACCAAACGAGACACACATATCTGCGGCACTGCGCTTCGCATACAGGGTCGCCAAAGAAACTAATGGATCCATCCTTATTCACTGTCATGCGGGAATCAGCAGATCGTCAGCGATAGCATTAGCAATAATTGCGCAACAACTTGGCCCCGGTAAGGAAAGAGAGGCCGTGCAACAATTAGAAAAAATAAACCCAAACTGCAGACCTAATAAGTCAATGGTTTGGATGACTGATGAGATGTTGGGCCGAAATGGAAAGCTATACAACACAGCATATAAGATGGTTTGGCTAACCAACTAAAGCGGAGGCGTGTCTATGAAAAAGATGATTTCAGCGTTGTTTGCTTTACAAGTTCTGGTTGGAGTATTTTCAAATCCTGGTCTTGCCCAAATTGAAACGCCCGAAGATGCTGGCGGTATTGAGCAAGGCGAAACGGTAAGCTTGGAGAATGCAGCAGTGGCTGGCTTTAAGATTGTGGCGGCTGGCAACGGGGGTGTTGTGTACCTCCAAAGCGACAAGGTCCCGTTTGTTATTATCGTTTGTAGACATGCAGTTGAGGATGGGGAGTTGGTTTTTAACCAGCTAGAGGTTTGTTCAAGGTTGAAACCACCAGAATAAGTACACATTGGAGGAATAGATGGAAGCCATTGGGATTGCTTTAGCCTTAATTTTGCTTAAGGCATGGATTGCCAACTAATTTTATTCTCATACTTTTTGCTTCTCTATGTCTCTCACCTACTATCACCCTATACTGATAACGATAAGCCCACCCTCTCTGTATCCTCATCAGACTCCCGTACACCGCCTCTGCAACACTCCCGGTGGTCAGCATCATTGCAGCACCTAAAGACGCTCA
>JAAZUU010000158.1 GCA_018624035.1 Rhodobiaceae bacterium
ATCGCCCTCCTCGGCCTTGAACAGCGCCAGACCGATCGGCAGTGTCACCGAATCCCTGTTCGTCAGGATCAGGGCGAAGAGGAATTCGTTCCAGCTGATGATGAAGCAGAAGATACCGGCGGTGAGCAGCCCCGGGGCGGCCATCGGCAGCACGATGTTGCGGATCACCTGAACACGCGACGACCCGTCAACCATTGCCGCCTCCTCGGTATCAATCGGAATGCCGTCGATGAACCCCTTGATCATCCAGATGGCAAACGGCATCACGATGGCCAGATTGACGATGATCAGGCCAAGCCTGGTATCAAGCAGGCCAAGGTCCCGGAACATCACGAAGAACGGCAGAATGATGACGACCGCCGGCACGAACTGCGTCGCCAGAACGGTGACCAGCATCGCCGTTTCGCCAACCATGCGGAATCGGCTGAAGGCATAGGCGGCTGTTGTCGCGGCCGGAATGGCGATCAGCACCGTGACCAGAGCGACGATGGTGGAATTGACAAGCTTGCGCCCCAGATAATAGGGCGGGGCGAAGACAGACTTGAAATTCTCCAGCGTCGGCGTGAACAGCAATTTCAGCTGAAAGACGTCGATATGGTTTTTGAATGCTGCCAGGAAAATCCACAGGATCGGCACCAACATGATGAAAATGGCGATCAGGATCAGCGTGACCTGAAGCGCGTTCATCAACCTTTTTTTCTGTTTTCCGGTCATCGCCTATCTCTTGCGGAACACGAATTTGGCATAGGCGTATGTCAGGAAGATCATCGGGATCACCATCAGCCAGGCGACCGATGACGCGTATCCGATCTGCCCGTATTTCATGCCGTTGAAATAAATGTAATGCGACAGGGTCTGCGTCGCCGTTCCGGGTCCGCCATTCGTCAGCATGTAGATCTGGTCGAATGTCTTCAGGCTGAAGATGGATTTCAGAATGATCACAACCGCCAGCACGGGAAGCAATTGCGGCAGGGTGACATCCCTGAACACGCGCCACCCGCCGGCACCATCCACCTGGGCCGCCTCGATGGTGTCACGCGGGATACTGGCAAGACCACCGATCAGCACCAGCGTCAGGAACGGGATCCATCCCCAGACATCGGCCATCACGCACACCGAAAAGGCAAGGGTGGGATTGGCCAGCCAGCTGACATCGGCCAGCGGCGGGATCAACACGCCGAAAAAGGCGTCGAACAATCCGAATTCCGGATTGAACATGAAGCGGAACGAGACACCGATCAATGCCGGGCTCATCGCGAAGGGCAAAATCAATAAAGTCTGCACACCCGAACGAAGGCGCCCGCCAGGCACCAGCAACATCGCCAGTCCAAGTGCGAGCAATGTGGTCAGGCCGACCGTCACCAACGTGTAGATGGCCGTCACCTGAACCGAATTCCAGAATGCAGGTTCATACAGCATCGCCCAGCTGTAGTTTTCCCAGCCAAGATACTGGTCGAGCGAGCCGGGGCGATTCAGCCGTCCGACGGTAAATGACAGCCGCAACGATTCGATCAACGGCCAGATGGCTGTTGCGAACACCACCAAAACGGCTGGCATCACCAGTAGATATTTCAGCGTGTTGTCTTTCATGTCCCCGAACCGGCTGGTATCCGCCCATCCCGCGAATTGCGGGATGGGCGGTATTTGTCAGGATATACCGGGCTGATGGTCAGCCGGCATGCGCCTATTTGATGCGGCCTGCCCGACGCAAAACGCGGTTGGCCTGCTCGGCAGCCTGCAGCATCAGCTCACGCGTGTCACCACCGGAAGCTGCCTCGGCGATAGCGGCCGACAGAAGATCGCCAACCTCCGGCCATTCCGGAATTTGCGGCATGATATCCGACTGCTTCAGGGACTCCCAGGCGGCGTTCTGGATGTTGTCATTGGCCGCATTCACCTCGGCGTCAGTCAGCGAGGTGATGT
This sequence comes from Rhodobiaceae bacterium, assembly GCA_018624035.1. Classification (GTDB taxonomy): domain Bacteria; phylum Pseudomonadota; class Alphaproteobacteria; order Puniceispirillales; family Puniceispirillaceae; genus UBA8309. The sequence continues at coordinate 1,924 of JAAZUU010000158.1, forward strand.
GGGTGACGACGTTGTTAACGATCGGCTTGCCCTTGACCTCACGAACTGTGGCGTTCGCCTTGTCCATGGCCGGGTTCGACAGCCACTTCATGAACTCCCAGCTGGCATCCTTGTTCTTGGAATATTCGGAAATCGCGAACGGCATCGAGATGGCGTATGTCTTGGTCGTTCCCGAATAGGATGGCATGCCGACAAAGCCGATCTGATCCTTGGTCAGGGTTGACGCCTCGGGGTTCTGGAACGCCGAGTAGAACCACCACCAGCCGGGGATCATCGCGGATTTGCCCTGCATGAAGGACTGTCTGGCATCCTGCTCGACAAAGGCGACGGAATTCGGATTGGCCACCTTGTGCTCGGTCAGCAGCTTGACGTAATCCTCGGTCGCCTTGATGGCGGCGTCGCTCGTCCAGCCGGCACTGCCGTCCGCGTTAAACACATCCTCGCCGGCACCCCACAGGAAGTTCAGCCAGATGAACAGCGACTGACGGTTGCCGTCATTGTTGTAATAAAGGGCGATCGGCGAGATATCATCATGCGACCAGCCATTGCCCATCGCGGCGACATCTTCCCAGGTGGTCGGCGGGTTCGGGATCAAATCCTTGCGATAGAACAGAACCTGCGGGTGGGCGCGAAGCGGAAAGCCGAGCGTCTTGCCCTCGAACTGTGCCGAGCGGGCGAAGGCGGCCGGATACCGGTCCATCGAAATGCCGTCACGAGCCATCAGATCATCGATCGGCATCAGCCAGTGGGCGTTTGGCGGCCCCCAGCTGTCGAGATAGTTCACCACGTCGAAATTGCCGTTCGCGGCGATGCCCTCGGCATTCATCTTTTCCTGCAGCGAGCCGAAGGGGATGAAGGTCCACTCGGTCTCGATCCCGGTCAACTTGGTGAATTCGTCATCACGAAGCATCAGACCGTCAAATTGCGGCGTGACCACACTCAGGATGTTCAGCTTGGTTCCGGCGAAGGGCTTGCCCTCCTTCAGATTATAGGGCATGTCGCCGGCATGTGCCGCAAGGCTGGCAACCGACAGGGCCACCGCCGCAATTCCGGCTTTCAACAAACTCAATTTTCGCATTCTTTCCTCCCGTCATGCTGTGTTGAGTTGATCGACTGTATCGAAACTATGGAAATGTATCGAAACTGGAGAATACGTATTCAAGCAGGCTGAGAATACGTATTCAAGAAAAATTGTCTCATGTGACGAGAAAGGTTGTCTCCGCCTGTCCAAAAACCGCTGACAGATGGTCTCTTCCTATCGGCGCAAGGCCATCATGCAGGCATCGCCATTGTCTGTCAGGCGGTTGCCAGACCCGGCCAGCGCGCACGAAAGCGTGACCAGTCGGCCTCATCCATCGCCACATTGATGGTCTCGCTGCCGCTGTCACCCATCTCGGTCACCCGTACCTCGCCGCGCTCGAACAGCCAGGCCCGCGCCGCGCCGTCGGTCGGCCCGATGGTGACACTGGAAAGGCGTCGTCCGGCGCCAAGCCGCGAGTCGATGGCCTGCAACAGCGCCTCAACCCCCGCGCCGGTCAGCGCCGAGGTCAGGCACCCCCCCTCGAACATATTGCCAAGCATCTCGGCACGGGCTCTGTCCGCGGCAAGCAGGTCGGCCTTGTTCATCACCGGCAGGATACGCTCCGCCTGCGCCTCCTCGTCGATCCCGAGATCGGCCAGCACCTCGCGCACATCGCCGGCCTCCTCGGCCACCAGCGGCGAGGCCGCATCATGAACATGCAACAGCAGATCGGCCTGCGCGACCTCTTCCAGCGTGCTCTTGAAGGCCTCGACAAGTTCGGTCGGCAGCTGGCTGATGAAGCCGACCGTGTCGGCAAGGACAATCTGCCTGCCGGATGGCAGGGTGATGGCGCGCATTGTCGGGTCGAGGGTGGCGAACAGCATGTCCTTGCTGAGCACGTCGGCCCCGGTCATACGATTGAACAGCGTCGATTTGCCGGTGTTGGTATAGCCGATCAGCGCCACGGTCGGCACCTCGCCACGTGACCTGTTGCCACGCTGCAGATGCCGCGTCCGTTCAACCTCTTTCAGCTCCTTGCGGATCCGCACAACGCGGTCCATCAGCATTCGCCGGTCAAGCTCGATCTGCCGCTCGCCAGGGCCACCGAGAAAGCCGCCGCCACCACGCTGCCGTTCAAGGTGGGTCCAGCTTCGCACCAGCCGCGAGCGCTGGAATGTCAGGGCGGCAAGCTCGACCTGCAACCGGCCGGCATGGGTCTGCGCGCGGGCCCCGAAAATCTCGAGGATCAGCGCCGTCCGGTCGATAACCTTGCATTTCGTCGCCGTTTCCAGATTGCGCTGTTGGACCGGGCTGAGGCCGGTATTGACGATGATGACCGGCGGATCGTCCTCATCGACCCGGGCCGCCAGCCCGTCGACATAGCCGCTGCCAAGGAAGGTGCCGGCGCGCGGCTTGTGCAACGAAACCGTTTCGGCAAGCACCACCTCCAGGCCGATGGCGGCGACAAGCTGCACCGCCTCTTCAAGCATCGCCTCGGCACCGCGCGGCAGCGGCATGCTGCGCACTTCGGGATGGATGACGAATGCTGTCGGATTGCCCAAATCTGTGTCCCGCCTCTGGAATCGATGATGCCTCGCGCTAGAGGTATGAAACTCTCACCCCGTGCGCAAGCGTCGATCACGGCAATATCTGGAGACATGGCAAATCAGTGCGAATGCAATTTCTGGCCAATTACAAGTGAATCTTAGCTTTTTTTTAACCCTCAAGATTTACTCTGATGATTCGCTACCTCTTCGGATTATCCAATGACTGCGCGAATCAGCCGGGAACCCATGTCTGAACAACGAGCAACCAACGACTCAAATCGTGGTGTACCGGCGCACCCGACGCGGTTGCTTGCCTCCGGAATTGCATCTCCGATGGTGGTGGCGCTTCTCCTTACCGCCTGCGGTGGTGGTGGCGGTGGTGGTGGCAACCCTGTCACCACTGGCACAAGACGTGAAACACAACCTGACAAGTTACCTGTAATGCCAGAGGAGGCGCCCGAAAGAC
>JAAZUU010000073.1 GCA_018624035.1 Rhodobiaceae bacterium
CAATGCGATTGTCGCAGCGCCGCGTGATTGTAGATCTCGCCATTCGCGATCAGCACCGCGCCACCTTCGCCTGGAGGCGCGATGAAGGGCTGTGCCCCCTTTGCCAGATCGACAATCGACAGGCGCGTATGGATGAATCCGACATGGCTGTCGGTGAATCGTCCGCTGCCGTCAGGGCCCCGGTGCGTCAGCGCGCCCTCCATCCTGCCCAGAGCGCCTGCCGGCGCGACGCCGCCCGGGCGAAGGAAATAGCCGCCAATCCCGCACATCAGCCGGCAACCCTTTCCAGAAACGCGATCCAGTCACCGATCACCTTGCGGGGCGACAGGGCGGCCTGCCAGTGGGTGCGCGCCCCCTCTGCCAGCCGCGCCGCCAATGTCGTGTCGGTCATCAGTGTGGCAAGCGCGTCGGCCATGGCCGCGGCGTCATCGACCGGTACCAGCAGGCCATTGACGCCGTCCTCGATCAACTCGCACCCACCATTGGTGCGGGTCGAGATGACCGGCCTGCCGCAGGCCATGCCCTCGGCGATGACATTGCCGAAAGGTTCGTGCCGGGACGGGCAGACAAGAATATCGGCGCCGCGGATGACGGCCTGCGGGTCTTCCTGCCAGCCCAGAAACGCCACCCGTCCGGCGACACCAAGTTCATCCGCAAGATCGCCAAGCATGCCGCGCTGCGGCCCGTCGCCGGCCAGCCACAGCACGCCCTCGGGCAGGGTGGCGAAGGCGCGGATCAAGGTATCGAAAGCCTTGTTTTCGTGCAGTCTGCCAAGCGCGGCGATGACCGGCCCGTCGCCGCGCGGCCCTTCGAACACCGGGCCTTCGGCGCCGTCCGGAACGAAATTGATCTGATGGTGAACGCGGTTATTCGGCACGCCCTCGGCGATCAGATAATCGGCAATATCCCGCGTGTTGGCGACCAGCCAGTCACAGCCACGATAATATTTCAGATTGTAGAACCCGCCGAGCCTCGCGACATGCGGGCATCCTGTCGGCTGTGTCAGCGTCGTTGCCCGGTTCATCCAGCTGAGAACGACATTGGGCGCGGCGCGGCGGATGGCGGCGGCAATCCGGCGGCGATGCAGCGGTGCCAGAACCGGTGAGAACCCGCACTCCGCCACGTCAAGCCCGGCCGTGCGCAGGCGGGCCATGCGATCGCTGTCGGGCTTGATCATCAGATTCTGCGCCATGCCGGTCCCCTGAAAGCCGATGGCAAGCCGTTCGAAGAACAGCTCGGCGCCGCCATGCCTGGCACCGGCCATTGTCTGGAACAGCCGCAGGTCGGTGCGCGGCGGAGATGGTGGAGATGTCGTCACGCGGCGTCCGTCTAGAGCTGGATATAGGTTGTCTTGATCTCGCTGTAGGCTTCCAGCGAGTAGGCGCTGTTTTCGCGACCGAAGCCGGATTGCTTGACCCCGCCGAAGGGCAGCCCCGGTGGCAGGATATTGTAGGTGTTGACCCAGACATTGCCGCTTTCAAGCCGCGCGGCGACGCGGTGCGCGCGCGCCAGATCGCTTGTCATCAACCCGGCGCCAAGCCCAAAGCCGGTGGCATTCGCGCGGGTGATGGCCTCCTCCTCATCCGTGAAGGTCAGTACCGACATCACCGGTCCGAAGATTTCCTCCCTGACATGCCGCATATCGTCCCGGCAGCCGGTGAGGATGGTCGGCTCCATGAAATAGCCGTTCTCGAATCCCTGCGGATGAGCGCGTTGGCCACCGGCGGCAAGCGTGGCGCCCTCGGCCACACCGCCGCTGACATAATCGAGAACCTTCAGAAGATGCGGCTCGGAAATCAGCGCGCCCATCTGCACATCCTCTGCCATCGGGTCGCCGACCCGCATGGCGCGGGCGCGCTCGACAAGCGCCGCCTCGAAATCAGCGGCGATGCCGGCTTCGACAAAGACGCGGGTGGCGTTCGAACAGACCTCACCGGCAGTGTAGAAATTCGCATCGAGCGCGGTCTGCACGGCAAGGTCGAAATCGGCATCGGCAAAGACGATCAAGGGCGACTTGCCACCAAGTTCCAGCGTCACCTTCTTCAGGGTCCCGGCCGACTGGCCCATGATCAGGCGGCCGGTATCGACACCGCCGGTCAGCGAGATCTTGGCAATCCCCGGATGGGCGCAGATGGCGCGCCCGACGGTGTGATCACCATGAACAATCTGGAACAGCCCGTCGGGAAGCCCGGCCTCGGCAAGCAGGTCGGCCACCATATGCGCTGTCAGCGGCGTCATCTCGGATGGTTTCAGGATGAAGGCGTTGCCGGCGGCAAGCGCCGGTGCCGCCTTCCAGCAGGCAATCTGCACCGGGTAGTTCCAGGCGCCTATACCGGCACAGATGCCAAGCGGCACCCGCTCGCAATAGGCGATGGCGTCGGGATAGCGCAGCATGTCGCCGGTGCCGGTCTGCGCCAGCGCGCCGAAATATTCCATCGCGTCCGCGCCGCTCGGCACGTCGGCCGATTCCGCCTCGCCAAGGGATTTGCCGACATCCATCACCTCGAGCCGCGCCAGCTCGGCATTATTCTCGCGCAACAGCTGCGCGGCGCGCCCCAGAATCCGGCCGCGCTCATGGCCGCCGCGGGCCGCCCATTCCACCTGCGCGGCGCTGGCGGTGGTGACCGCAGACTCCAGAATGGTTCCGTCGGCCGGCTCGATCCTGGCGATCACCTCGCCGGTGGCCGGATAGATCTTGTCGATGGTGGGGCCGGCACTGGCGACTTCTTTGCCGCCGACTAGGGATCTGCAGATCTGCATCGCGCGCTCCTGTTTCTCGTGCCGTCATTTCACCCCGCCGCCGGTCGCGGCGCAACCGCTAAAACATAGATATGTCAGGGCGGTCATGCTCGGAAAGCGAGTTTTGCGTTGCGAAGATAGGTGGCCTGCGGCAGGCTTGACCGGTAATACTGACCGGAAGACAGACCCGGGAGACCGCCATGTCCGGAACCGACGCCGACATTCACGAAACCCGTTGCGACCTCGCGGCGATCTTTCGCTGGACAGCGCGTGAGAACATGCATGAGGGCGTCTCGAATCATTTCTCCTGCGCTGTCTCGGATGACGGCCAGATGTTCCTGATGAATCCCTATGGCATTCATTTCTCGAAGCTGAAGGCAAGCGACATGCTGCTTGTCGATGCCCGCGAGCTTGATGATTCGGTGCGCCCGCATATCGATGCCACCGCCTGGGCCATCCATGGCGCGATGCATCGCAACAACCCGCAGGCGCGATGTATCGTCCATCTCCATTCGCATTACGCCACCGCGCTAAGTGCGGTGAAATCGCCGGTGCTGCCGGCGGTTGACCAGACCACCGCCCGCTTCCACAACCGCGTCGCCATCGACAGCGGGTTTGACGGCATGGGCCTCGGTGACGAGGCCGAACGGCTGTCGACGCTTCTTGGCAACAGGATGATGATGATGATGGGCAATCACGGCTTCATGACGGTCGGTGATTCGCCAGCGGTGGCGTTCGATCTTGCCTATCATTATGAACGTGGCTGCCGGACCTATATGACCGCGCTGGCAAGTGGCCTCGAATTGTCGGTCCTCGATGATTCTGTTGCCGAGAAGACCGCGCAGCAATGGGAGAACTACGAGGGCGGGCCGCTTAAGCACATGCAGGCGATCCGCGATATTCTGGATGAGGAAGAGCCGGATTACCGGCACTGAGTCCGAGATTTGGAGTGAGATATCATGAGCAGGATCAGCCTGACACTCGATGAAATCCATGCGCTTGCGCATGCTGCGATGGTGAAGAATGGCTGCGATGAGGCGAATGCCGACGCGCTGGCCGACATTGTCATGCGGGCCGAGCGCGACGGCTCGCATTCGCACGGGCTGTTCCGCATTCCGGGATATGTCAAGGCGTTGCGGAGCGGCAAGGTCGATGGCACCGCGCGCCCCACGGTGACGCGCAGGACACCGGCCGTCATCCAGTGCGAGGGGCATGGGTGTTTCGCGCCGATCGCCCAGGCAACGGCCCTGCCGGTGCTTGCCGAGGCGGCGGCCGAGATTGGCGTTGCCGCGCTGTCACTCACCGGCATCCATCACTTCGCGGCGCTCTGGCCGGAGACCGAATATCTGGCTGATCGTGGGCTCGTCGGCATTGCCTGCACGGCCTATATGCCGATGGTGGCGCCGGTAGGTACGACCGAGAAGCTGTTCGGCACCAACCCGATATCCTTTGCCTGGCCGCGGCCCGGCAAGACCCCTGTATGTTACGACATGGCCACCGCGTCGATGGCGATGGGCGACCTTCAGATCGCCGCGCGTGATGGCCGTGAGGTGCCGCTTGGCACCGGGCTGGACGCCGATGGCAAATTGACGACCGACCCGGCCGCAATCGCCAAGGGTGTGCTGCTGCCCTTTGGCGGCTACAAGGGATCAGCCATCGCGCTGATGGTTGAATTGCTGGCCGCCGGCCTGACCGGCGAGAGGTTCAGCTATGAGGCGAAAGAACATGACAATGGTGATGGCGGCCCGCCACGCGGCGGTGAAATGGTGATCGCGCTGTCACCCGCGCTGATCGCCGGTGACGGGTGGGAATCGCATGTCGAGGGCTTCATGGACCGGCTGACCGGCCTTGACGGGGTGCGTGTTCCGGGCGCGCGCCGGCATGAGAACCGCCTTGATACCGGTCCGCGCGCGATCAATGCGGCGCTTGTCGAGACAATTCGTGAGCTGACCTGACGGACCGCGAATTGATCTGATCAACCGCCCTGCAGGGAACTAGCGGCCCTTCCAGACCGGCTCGCGCTTTTCGGCAAAGGCGCGGAACCCTTCCATCCCGTCCTCGGAATTATACAGCCTGTCGACCGTCGGAAGCTGCATCTTCGTCACCCGGTTCATCGCGTCCTGGAACTTCATCGCCTCGGCCTCGCGCGCCACCTCCTTGATCGCCGCGAAGACAAGTGGCGGTCCCGCGGCCAGAAGCCGCGCGAGCTCCCAGGCCCGCTCATACAGCGCCGGCCCGTCGGCAAGCCTCTCGGTCACCAGCCCCCAGCGATGCGCCTCCGCGCAATCCATCCAGCGCCCGGTCAGAAGTAGGTCCATGGCGACATGATAGGGAATCCGTTTCGGCAGCTTGATGGTCGCCGCATCGGCAAGGGTGCCGGCGCGTATCTCCGGCAGCGCGAAGCTTGATGCCTCGGTGGCGAGGATCAGGTCGCAGGACAGCGCCAGCTCGAACCCGCCGCCGACGCACATCCCCTCGACGGCGGCGATCACCGGCTTGTTGAGATCGCGAAGTTCCTGCAGCCCGGCAAAGCCGCCGACGCCGTAATCGCCGACAACCGAATCACCCGCCGCCGCGGCCTTCAGGTCCCATCCGGCGGAGAAGAATTTCTCGCCGGCGGTGCGAACGATACAGACCCGCAGATCAGGATCGTCGCGAAAGGACTGGAACAGCCTGCCCATATGCTGCGAGGTCACAAGGTCGATGGCGTTCGCCTTCGGCCTGTCGAGGGTCACCTCGAAGACATGGCCTTCGGTGCGGGTGGTGACGTTCTGCTCTGTTGTCTCGCTCATGATTATGTCTCCTCACTTGCTCCAGTCTTCCATATCACCGCATCGAGGGCCAGTGCTCCGCCCCCGGCCGATGCCAGCATCAGCGGGTTGACCTCGATCTCGTCGAATTCCGGCGTGGCCATCATGATCTCGCACAGGCACAGCGCCGCATCGATGGCGGCCTCGATATCAGCCCGGTCGCGCCCGCGATAGCCGGTCAGAAGCGGTGCCAGCCGCAATCGCAGCAGCGCCGCCCTGATTTCGTCTGCGGTGACCGGCAGGACAAGCGTGACGACATCGCGCAGCAGCTCGGCGGCGGTGCCGCCCATGCCAAGGTTCAACGTCAGCCCGTAGACCGGGTCGCGCCGCAGCCCCACAAGCAGCTCGGCCGCCGGCGGCGGGGCCATTTCCTCGACCAGAAAGCCGGTTGCCGCCGGCATGTCGCGCGCGGCGTTCACCAGCTCATCCACGGTCAGACCGAGTTGCACAAGGCCGGCCTCGCTCTTGTGGGCATGGCCAAGCCCTTTGAGAGCAAGGGGCGGGCTCAGGCCGGTGGCGGCGGCGCGGATGTCCGCTGGCGCGTCGGCGCGGGCGCCTGCCGGTACGGTGATTCCCGCACTGGCAAGGATGGCTTTTGCCGCCGCTTCGTCGACCAGCACGCGGTCTGTCGCCGCCGGCATCGCCACATGCGGGCGCCAGCCGCCAGGCACCTGTGGAGTCGCCGCCAGCTCGATGGCGCGAAGCCCGTTCGCGAACCCGTTCAGCGGGACGATCCCCGCCTCCATCATGCCAATGGCCCAGCTGTCCGGAATGCCCTCGGCAAGGCTGCCAAGACAGGCCACGCTCGTGCCGGTGATCTCGCCGGCGCGTCTCATAGCCGCCACCGCCGGATGCCATGCCTCGTCACTGCACCGGTCGGAGCGCGGGAAATCGATCACAAGAACCGACAGATCGACCCAGTCACCCATCATCGCGGCAAAGGCGTCGGTCATCTTCTGCTCATCACCCCAGATGAAGGTGTGGTAGTCGAGCGGGTTGGCCAGCGCCACCAGCGGTCCCAGACTATCGCCAAGCCGGTCAAGGTTCGGTTGCGGGATGGCCGGCCATTCCAGATTATGATCCGCCGCCAGATCGGCCATCAGCCCGGCCTCGCCGCCGGAACAGCACATCGCCGTCACGCGCCGCCCGGGCAACCGGCCATGCATGTGGACAAGCTTCAGCACCTCCAGCAGGTCCTCCGGTGCGGCAGCCTCGATCACGCCGCTTCGGGCGAGGAAGGCCGACGAGGCGGCAGCATCACCCGCCAGCGCGGCGGTGTGCGTACTGGCGGCTGTCTGCGAGGCGGCCGTCTTGCCGGCCTTGATGGCGACAATGGACTTGCCCATGGCGGCGGCCTCTTCGGCCATGGCGGCGAAATCCACCGGGTCGATGATCCCCTCGATATAGAGTCCGGCCGCCGTCACGCGGTCATCGGCAAGAAGGTTTCGTGCCATGTCGGTCAGGCTTGTCTGCGCCTGATTGCCGACACAGGCGATATAGGCAATCGGCAGGCCGCGGGCCTGCATGCTGAGATTGATGGCGATGTTCGATGACTGGCTGATGATGGCGACGCCGCGTTCGACGGGTCGCCCGCCATGCTGGTCGGGCCACAGCATCGCGCCGTCGAGATAATTCAGAACGCCATAGCAGTTAGGCCCCAGCAGCGGCATGTCGCCGGCCGCCGCGACAAGCGCCCGCTGCAGATCGTCATCGCCGGTCTCTGCAAAGCCGGAGGCAAAGCAGACCGCCCCGCCACATCCCATGGCCGAGAGCCGCGCGGCAACCTCGATGGCGGCGTTGCGGTTGATTCCCAGAAAGGCGGCGTCGGGGGGCGCCGGAAGGTCGTCAAGATCACGCAGGCAGGCAACGCCGCCAATCTCGTCGCGGGTTGGATGGACCGGCCAGATATCGCCGTCAAACCCTGACTTCAGACATTGCGTGACCACATTTTCCGCCCACCAGCCGCCAAACACGACTATCGAGCGCGGGCTGAACAGGCGTGACAGGTCCGGCATCGCTAGCCCCCGAGCGGGCGCAGCAGCTCGCGGCTGATGATATGACGCTGGATTTCCGAGGTGCCGTCCCAGATCCGTTCCACCCGCGCATCGCGCCAGAATCTGGCCAGCGGCAGATCATCCATCAGCCCCATGCCGCCATAGACCTGAATCGCCTCGTCGGTGACGCGGGCCAGCATTTCCGAGGCATGCAGCTTTGCCGAGGCGATCTCGCGGTTTGCCGGCAGCCCCTGATCAAGCCGCCAGGCTGCCGACAGGGTCAGCCAGTCGGCGGCGTCGATCTCGGTCACCATGTCGGCAAGCTTGAAGCCGACACCCTGGAACTTGCCGATCTGCTTGCCGAACTGTTTGCGCTCGACAGCGTAACTCAGCGCATAATCAAACGCCCGGCGGGCGCGACCGACACACATTGTCGCGACGGTGATGCGGGTGGCGTAAAGCCAGCTGTTCATCACCTCGAACCCGCCATCGACAGCGCCAAGAACCTGATTGTCGGCGAGCCGGCAATCCTCGAATTTCAGGATCACATTGTGATAGCCGGCATGCGAGACCGATTTGTATCCCGGCAGCACCTCGAACCCGGGATGACCGCGATCGACAAGGAAACAGGTGATCCGCTTCTTCGGCCCGTGCGGTGTGTCATCGACGCCGGTGGCGACAAAGACGATGAAGAAATCGGCATGGTCACCGCCGGAGATGAAATGTTTGGTGCCGTTCAGCACCCAGTCGCCGCCGTCGCGGCGGGCTGTCGTGCTCATGCCGCGCACATCGGAACCTGCATCGGGCTCGGTCATCGCCAGCGCGTCCATCTTCTCGCCGCGAACCGCCGGCAGCAGATAGCGGTCGATCTGGTCCCCCTCGCAGGCCATCAGGATGTTCTGCGGGCGCCCGAAGAAATGCGTCAGTGCCATCGAACCACGCCCCAGCTCGCGTTCCAGAAGCGCGAATTCCAGATTGTTCAGCCCGCCGCCACCGACCGATTCCGGAAAATTGGCGGCGTAGAACCCCATCTCCAGAACCTTGTCCCTGATCTGCCGGCCAATCTCGGCCGGCACCGCGCCACGCGCCTCGATCTCGTCTTCCAGCGGATAGATCTCGGTCTCGACAAAGCTGCGCACGGTCGAGACGATCAGGTCCTGTTCCTCGGTCAATCCGAACTGCATGCTATTTTTCTCCTCCGACGGCGCGGCCCGCGCCCTCGGGGCGCGGCAGGGCTTCATGCGCGGCCGCAAGTTCGGCAAGCCGCGCCGCAATATCATCACGCGGCAGGCAGGCCGAACGGCTGTTCATATCGACATGGATCAACATATGTTCTCCGGTGGCAAGACACCGCGACCCGCCATCCGCTTTGACGGCGTACAGATGGTGAAACAGCTGCATCTTCTTGCCCTCGCCACGCAGAAGCTGCGAGGTGGCGAAAATCTGCGTTCCGGCGGTCACCTCGTCAAGATGCCGGATATGCGTCTCGACGGTGAAATAGCTGCCACCCTCGGCCAGATAGTCGGCGTCGACGCCAATCCACCGCATCACCGCGTCGGTGGCCATCGAGAAACAGTCAAGATAGCGTGCCTCGTTCATATGCCCGTTATAGTCTGTCCAGCTTGCCGGCACCTGCTGGCGCATCGTCTCCAGCGGCCCGTCGATGGCCGTTTCGGTGCGTGCCGGCACGGCGTCATACAGAGATTTTTCCCAGTTGGCGACTGATCGGCCGGCGCCCCAGTCATTGGCCTTCAGGGCATGCAGGATGGCGACAAGATTGTCATCGCGAATCCGTTCCAGCTCGCGGATGGAATGCTGGCCGGACTGTGCGTCGGACTGGTCGGAAATTGTCTTCACCAGCTCGTCCGTCAGTTCCGGCACATCCATCAGTTTCGTCCAGGGCCATTTCAGGCAGGGGCCGAACTGCGCGATGAAATGCGCCATGCCGGCCTCGCCGCCGGCAACCCGGTAGGTCTCGAACAGCCCCATCTGCGCCCAGCGAAGCCCGAAGCCGAAACGGATGGCGTCGTCGATTTCCGCGGTTGTCGCGATGCCGTCCTTGACCAGCCACAGCGCCTCGCGCCATACCGCCTCGAGAAACCGGTCGGCGACAAAGGCCTCGATCTCCTTGGCTATCGGCAGCGGATGCATGCCAAGCCCGGCAAAGAAACCCGCGGCGCGGTCAATGGTGCCGCTGGCGGTGGCGCTGCCGCCGACAAGCTCGACAAGCGGCAGCAGATAGACCGGATTGAAGGGATGCCCGACAAGAAGCCGTTCCGGATTCTGCATCCTCGCCTGCAGATCGCTTGGCAGGATGCCCGAGGTCGACGAGCTGATCACCGCGTGCGTCGCGGCGCCAGCCTCGATCTCGGCATAGACGGACTGCTTGACGTCAAGGCGTTCCGGCACCGCCTCGATGATCAGCTCGGCACCTTCCACCGCCTCGGCGATACTGGTGGCAAACCGCATCTCGCCGCGGACCGGCAGCGGCGCCATGGTCAGCCGCCCAATGGCGTGGTCGGCATTTGTCATCACATCGCCGATCTTGCGAGCCGCCTGCGGGTCAGGATCGAAAATCCCGACATCGACGCCATTCTGGATCAGGCGGGCCACCCACCCGCCGCCGATGACGCCGCCGCCGATCACCGCGGCGCGTGCCGGCTTTGCTGCGTGCGCCATCATGCCCTCCGGAACCCCTGTCAGCCTGCCATTGGCGCGCGTTTGGCCACGCCAAGCAGCGTGCGCACGGTGTCGGGGCCGATGATGGTGGAGCCCATATTCTCGACGACATTCACCGCCCGCTCGACAAGCTGGGCGTTGGTGGCGAAAACGCCGCGTGACAGATAGAGATTATCCTCCAGCCCGACCCTCACATTGCCGCCCGCCAGCACCGCCGCGGCCGGATAGGCCATCGCGTTGCGGCCAATCGAGAAGGCCGAGAAGATCCAGTTCTCGGGCACATTGTTGACCATCGCCATCAGCGTGTTCAGATCATCCGGCGCGCCCCAAGGAATGCCCATGCACAGCTGGACCAGCGCCGGGCTGTCAATCAGCCCCTGTTCGGCAAGATGTTTGGCGAACCACAGATGGCCGGTATCGAAAGCCTCGATTTCGGGTTTCACGCCAAGCGCCTGCATCTGTCTCGCCATCTCGACAAGCATGGCCGTGCTGTTGGTCATGATGTAGTCGCCATGCCCGAAATTCATCGTCCCGCAATCAAGCGTGCAGATCTCCGGCCGGCAGTCGGCGACATGCGCCAGCCGTTCGGTGGCGCCGGCCATGTCGGTCCCGTCGGCGTCCGGCGGCAGCGGGGTCTTGACGCCGCCAAGAACCAGATCGCCACCCATGCCGGCGGTCAGGTTCAGAACGACATCTGTTGCGGAATCGCGAATGCGCTCGGTCACCTCGCGGAACAGCGCCGGGTCGCGCGATGGCTGGCCGGTCTGCGGGTCGCGGACATGGCAATGCACGACGGCGGCACCCGCCCTGGCGGCATCAATGGCCGCTTCGGCGATCTGCGCCGGCGTGACCGGTACCTTGTCGGATTTGCCGGTGGTGTCACCCGATCCGGTTACGGCGCAGGTGATGAAGACCTCGCGATTCATCGTCAGCGGCATGATCTCTTCCTCCTTAAACCGGCTGCCCCTGCCGGCTGCACCCCGATCACCCCGAAGCGTGATCATCCCATTTCGCGATCACATTTTCGCAAAATTGGCGGGTTTGCAACTTCTTTACATCCTGTTCGTGGCGGCACCCTGTAAATCTGGCCGGCGCAAATGTTTTCAGAATGGCAGGAACAGGACAGAAAAGGACGGTTTCCTTGTACGGGGCCGAGGTGCCTGCGCAAGCATGGATGGCGGGTGTCATGCCGCAGAGAAGAGGGGACCAGCGCCCGATGAACGCGCCAACAAGACCGGCCCGTCGGGGCCGCAAGACAAGACCGGCTAATGAGTTGCCAGCGCGGTCGGGCTGGCAGGATGTCCGCAACCATATGGCACCCCTGGCACCGCTCAGCGATGACCAGATCGAATCCATCCATCTAGCCTCGCTGCGGCTGCTCGAGGAATACGGCATCGAGGTGATGAGCGCGCCGGCGCGCGCGCTGTTCCGCAAGGCAGGTGCCATGGTCGACGAGGCATCGCAGATCGTGCGTGCCGACCGCGGCCTGATCGAGGCGGCCATCGCCGGCGCGCCGTCGCAATTCACCCTGACACCGACCAACCGGACACATGCGCTGACCATCGGCGGCAATCATATTCATTTCGGGCTGGTTTCCGGGGCGCCGAACGCGCATGATCTTGCCGGCGGCCGGCGCAGTGGCAATTTCGCCGATTACCAGACGCTGATGAAGCTTGGCCAGAGTTTCAACGTGATCCATTTCTTCGGCAACCAGACATTGGCGCCGAACGATCTGCCGGTGAACACGCGTCACCTCGACACGACCTTTGTCAATCTGACGCTGACCGACAAGGTGTTCCTGTCGATGTCGATCGGCGCGGCGCGGGTCCGTGACGCGGCCAGGCTGACGGCCATCGCACGCGGCCTGACGATGGACCAGCTGGCTACCGATCCCAGCGCGATCACCAACATCAACATCAACTCGCCGCGCAAATTCGACCTCGAAATGGCCTCCGCCGCCATGGCGATGGCCGAAATGGGCCAGGCGACGGTGATCACGCCCTTCACGCTGATGGGCGCGATGACGCCGGTCACCATCGCGGCGGCGCTGACGCAGCAGAATGCCGAGGCGCTGTTCGGCATCGCGCTCACACAGCTTGTCCGCCCCGGGGCGCCGGTCGTCTATGGCGGCTTCACCTCGAATGTCGATATGAAGACCGGCGCGCCGGCCTTTGGTACGCCGGAAAACACTCTTGCCAACATCGCCGGCGGCCAGCTGGCGCGGCGCTACGGCCTTCCCTACCGGACCAGCGCCTGCAGCGCCTCGAACGCGGTCGATGCGCAGGCGGTGTGGGAAACCCAGATGGCCCTGTGGGGGGCTGTCACCGGTCATGGCAATCTGATCTATCATGCCGCCGGCTGGGGCGAGGGCGGGCTTGTCGCCGATTTCGAGAAGCTGATCGTCGATTGCGAGATGCTGCAGGCGATGGCGCAATTCCTGACGCCGCCAACCTTCAGCGATGCCGATTTCGGCTTCGAGGCGCATGAAGAGGTGGCGCCAGGCGGGCATTTCTTTGGCGCCGCCCACACGATGGAGCGCTATCAGACCGCTTTCTACAGCCCGTTCCTGTCCGACTGGTCGAACAATGAGAACTGGCGCGATGCCGGGGCGCGCACAACCACCGAGCGGGCGATGGAGATCTGGCCGAAGCTTGTCGAGGCCTATGAGCCGCCGCCGATGGACCCGGCGCGCATCGAGGAAATGCAGGCCTATATCGCGCATCGCCGTGCCGAGATCGGCAGCGACGAGCCCTAGACCCTGCGGTGTCCGAATCCCCACGCCACAGCTTGCGATTTCACAAAAAGCGGCTACAGTCACCGCAGATGAAAGATGGCATGATCTGGGGGATCGACACATGACCTTGATGCATTACATTGCCGGCGCGGAAATCGCCGGAACGAGCGGACGCGAACAGGATGTTTTCAACCCGGCAACGGGTGCTGCCACCAATTCGGTACCGCTGGCAAGCGCCGCCGAGGTGGGTCAGGCTGTCGCGGCGGCAAAAGCCGCGCTTCCCGGATGGGCCGGCACACCGGCCGCCAAGCGCGCCCAGGTGATGTTCAATTTCCGCGATCTGATCAGGGCGAACCTTGACGAGCTGGCGACGCAGATCTCGGCGCAGCATGGCAAGACCTTCGATGACGCCAAGGGTGAGGTGGCGCGCGGCATCGAGGTTGTCGAGTTCGCCTGCGGCATCCCGCATGCGCTGAAGGGCGAATACTCGCCGCAGGTGGCCGGCGGGGTCGACAGTTTCTCGATGCGCCAGCCGGTCGGCGTTGTCGCCGGGATCACCCCGTTCAACTTTCCGGCGATGGTGCCGATGTGGATGTTCCCAATGGCGCTTGCCTGCGGCAACACATTCATCCTGAAGCCGTCCGAGCGCGACCCCGGCGCGCCGATGATGCTGGCCCGTCTGCTGTCCGAGGCAGGCTTGCCGGACGGCGTGTTCAATGTCGTTCATGGCGACAAGGAGGCGGTCGACGCCATCCTCGATCATCCCGATATCGGCGCCATCAGTTTTGTCGGCTCGACGGCGATCGGCCAGTATATCTATTCGCGCGGTTGTACGAACGGCAAGCGGGTGCAGGCGCTGTGCGGGGCGAAGAACCACATGATCATCATGCCCGACGCCGATATGGACCAGGCCGTCGACGCGGCGATGGGCGCGGCCTACGGTTCGGCCGGCGAGCGCTGCATGGCCATCTCGGCGGTGCTGGCGGTTGGTGACGAGACGGCGGACCGGTTCGTCTCGCAGCTGGCACCAAAGGTGCGGGCTCTGAAGATCGGCCAGTATGACGAGCCGGGGGTCGAGATGGGCCCGGTCATCACCGCCGCCTCGAAAGAGCGCATCGAGGGCTATATCGACCAGGGCGAGAAGGATGGCGCCGAGGTGGTTGTCGACGGGCGCGGCCTGCGCCTGCAGGGCTATGAGGACGGCTTTTTTGTCGGCGGCACATTGCTCGACAGGGTGACGCCGGACATGTCGGTCTATCGCGACGAGATTTTTGGGCCGGTGCTGTCGGTGCTGCGCCCGCAATCCTATGAAGAGGCGCGCCAGCTTGTCATCGACCATGAATATGGCAACGGCACCGCCATCTTCACCCGTGACGGCGACA